>SICD01000043.1 GCA_009694865.1 Candidatus Magasanikiibacteriota bacterium | reverse complement strand
CCGACACATGTCAAGGAATAAATATATAATTAGGTCACTATTTGAAAAAACGCAAACAGAAATGCTTGTATTTCAAGGGTTTTTAATCAGCAACCCTTCGAATTTCAGGTTTTTTCTGGGGATTTGAGGCGATTTGGAGGAAAGTTGGGCTAGATATTTTAATTCTAATTTACCCTTTAAACTACATTAATAGAAAACAGGGAGAAAAAAATGAATATCTATGATTCTAACATCAAAAAAAAATCGATTGTATTTTTAGCCGGTAAAAAAAGCCATGGTCCAAATGATAATGGCGAACATGATTACCCCGCTCAAGCGCGTTTATTACATTATTGCTTATTAAAAAGCTCAATGGCAGACCAAATTTCCATCACAAGAGCTGAAAATGACGAATGGCCAGAAGCCGAAATCAGTAGAGCTGATGTCCTCGTTATTATTAGCGATGGCCGAGATGGGGATCTCCCTTTCGCAGAAGCTTCTCATCTTTCTAGCCCAACTAGAATAAATCTCATCAAAGAAGTTGTCGCCCGAGGTGCTGGCATTGTGCCTATTCATTTCGCCACATTTGCCTCGGAAAACGATAGCGAAATGGCAAAACAATGGCAAGGCGCTTGTTTTCAATGGGAAAGAAATGGCAAACGCGATTGGTTTTCAAAAATAACTTGGGCTAAAGGCATGCTTGATCATGCAACAACAGGACATCCAATTTTAAACGGAGTTGAGGATTCTCCATTTTTTGAAGAATATTATCACAAACTTTCATTTCACCCAAAATCAATTCCTTTAATTAAAATTAGAGCTCTACCAGGTGAAAACGATACTGAAAAAATTGTTGCATGGGCAATTGATCGTGAAACAGGTGGTCATAGCTTTGGTACCACAATGATGCATAGCTTAGATAGCTTAAGACACAATGGATTGCGTACATTAATTTTAAACGGTATTGCGTGGTCGGCAGGAATTTCAATTCCAAAAGACGGGCTAAGAACACTCTTTGCAGAAAGAGAAATTGTCAATACAGAATTATTTAAAACGACGCCACTTGGTATGATTAAAGTCGTTGTGCTTGCAGGCAACGCTGCACATCGATGGCATAATTGGCCAGAAACAACGGCAGCCTTTCTGCGTGCTTGGGGTGATGACACGCGAATTTCCGCTAAAGTTTTTACCGATCCAACTGATTTACAAAATGGTTTAAACGATTGCGATGTACTTGTTTTGAATTGGTGTAATTGGGAAGACTCCGCCGGCATGCCCGAAAAGGCAAAACTTTCAATTCAAAATTTTGTAGCACGTGGAGGTGGCGTTTTTATTCACCATTTTGCGAACGGCGCTTGTCATGCATCACTACCAAAAGCAGCAGAGTCTGATTGGCCTTGGTATCGAACCTTAGTCAGAAGAGTTTGGGAACACAGAGATATTGCACCTGGCCAAAGTAGGCACGATAATTTTAGAGCCTTTGAAGTAAAAGCGTGCTCTAATGACCCACTAGTTGCAGGCATGCCTTCTTTTACAATTGAAGATGAGCTATATTGGAAACAACATGGCACGGAACCAGTGAATGTCTTAATGAAAGCAAAGTCTGAAATAACTGGCGCAGAAGAACCACTTGTTTGGTCTTATGAAATTGGCAAGTCGCGAGTTGTACAAAGCTTGCTTGGGCATTCCGCAGCAACCTATTCAGCACCAGCCATGCGCGCTTTTGTTCGCCGTGTTGTTGCATGGTGCGCTAACCGAGCATTGCACGGAAAAATGGATGGGAAATAAAATATATTTTTTTAAGGAACACAAATGTTAAATTACGACAAATATGAATACAGAATCAAAGGCATTGAAAGTAACAAATTAATTTGCGAAGAAAATCCATTAAACCAAAGCCCACTTAATGAGACAGAAATTCAAGGTAAAACAATTGTCAGTCTAATAAGCCCCGGCACCGAATTAGCCGTTTTAAAAAATGCATCTGGCCAATTTAAGTTCCCTATGAGTCTTGGATACGCTTGCGTTTTTGAGATCGAAGAAATCGGCAGCAAAGTAACAACGCTCAATATAGGCGATCGCGTTTTTTGTAGTGGTAATCATAAGTCAAAACAAGTCGCACCAGAGAATGGTGTTGTTAAATTGCCTTTAAATTTAGACCCAAAAATCGCCGTATTTGCTCGTTTAATGGGTGTATCTATGAGCACTTTAACAACGACGAATGCACGACCGCCGCAAGCTGTTGTTGTGACTGGGTTAGGTTTGGTTGGTCATTTGGCCGCTCAAATATTTTCGTCATGCGGTTACCAAGTATTTGGGATCGACCCATCTGAAGAAAAGCGCCAATTAGCGGAAAAGGTTGGCTTAAAAAATATTTACAAAGATTTCTATTATGTAAAAGAAAACTATAAAGGAAAAATATCGTTGGTTGTCGAATGTTCGGGCCACGAAGATGCAATTAATGATGCCTGTCAAGTAGTTCGCAAAGGTGGCGAAGTAGTAATGGTTGGCGTTCCATGGAGCAAACGAAGCAGTTTACCTGCCTTTGACCTATTGAGTTTAGTCTTTCATAATTATGTTAATTTGCGAAGCGGTTGGGAATGGGAAGTTCCCAAACAAAACCAAGATTTCATAGAAGGCTCATTGCAAAACAACTATGCCGGCGCAATTCGATGGTTAGTCGAAAACAAAATCAAAGTTCAAGATTTAGCAGAAACTCGTTCCCCCGAAAACCCACAACAAATTTACGATGATATCATCAATCAAAAAATAAAAGGGCTCAGCTGTTTGATCAATTGGCAATAAAAAGTACACCGCAATTGCATTTTAGACATGCAGCAAAGTCTTTGCTGTATCTAGAGAATATTCAACTGCGCGGATTTTCTAAAATCAGATGGGCTTAAGCCGATTATTTTTTTGAAACTTTTTTAAAAATGGAAGGCATCTACAAAACCGAGTTCTTGAGCGATAGCTTCTATTGTAATAGCTCTGTTTTGAAGTAGCGATTGTGCGGATTTGCATCTTAGCTGATGATAATAAATGATGGGTGAAACACCTAGTACCTTTTTGAATAATGTTGAAAAATAATTTCGTTCTAAATGCACACTCTTGGATAATTCAATGATACCCACTTTATTTTTCATCGAACGCTTCATTAGTTCTATTGCCGGCAATAATTTTTGAACCCCTTGAATATACTCAATCTTAAAATCTAAGTCTTTTGGAATAATCTTTTCTAACAACAATAATTTTTTTTTGGAACAAAATGTTTGCGTGAACCTCATTTTTGACCAAGAAAAAAAATCCATAGTTTCCCCGGCCCCGAGGTTGCGCGCGCTTATCCCTATGGCATCTACGACATCGGCAGGAACAGAGGCTTCGTAAATATCGGCACAGACCATGACACCGGTGCCTTCGCCGTGGCCTCCATTCGGGGGTGGTGGCGCCATGAAGGTCGTAAACTCTATCCTGCAGCGAGAGGCATCATGATCACTGTCGATGGTGGTGGTAGTCATGGTTGGCGATGGCGGCTCGGGAAGTATGAGCTCCAGAAGTTTGCGGATCAGTTCGGCCTTTCTCTAGTCGTGTCGCATTTCCCGCCAGGCACAAGCAAATGGAACAAAATCGAGCACCGCCTATTCTCCTTCATATTGTCGAATTGGCGAGGGGAACCCCTTCGTGAATATGAAACCGTTGTCAAACTCATCGCCGGAACCACAACAGCAAAAGGACTCACGGTGAAGTGTCGATTGGATCGCAGAAAATACCCGACTGGCCGCAAGGTGACCCATGTGGAGATGGAACAACTCAACATCAAACACGATAAGTTTCATGGGGAGTGGAACTATGTTATTCAACCACGGCCATAGTATCAAGATGATACCTTTATTTACAGTGCCTTATCTTCGAGCCGCAAAATGATTTTAAATACTGGATCTTTCCTGTGAGACAAATCGCTTCTTGCAAAAGCATATCGGACGGCAATCATAGTTCACGATACCCCTTGAGTTACTGTCCAGTTGTAGGGGGCCACTTCAGACAAGGGCGGAACCCTGGAACTGGAGTGTCCGGAGGACGTTGGCTCGTCGGCGTCAGGGCGCTTAGCGCGCGCAGGCGCGGAAGACGAGCCGTCGCGCACGGGAGCGAACTCCCGCGTCATCTACCGAGCCGGCAAATACATCGCCAAGCATAAAGGCGATACCCGGGTCTTTGACCCGCTATCCTTGATCGCCGAACTCACGACCCACATTCCCAACCATCACCAGAAAATGGCCATCTACTACGGCCGCTACTCCAACCGCAGCCGAGGCCTCCGGAAGAAGGCGGAGCTGCGGCTGGCGCGGAGTCAGGGTCAGGCCACCCCGCCGGGCGGCGGCGCGCTCGCTCCGGCGGAGCCCGAAGACGCACAGCGCAACGCGAGCAAGGCGAATTGGGCGCGGTTCATCAAGAAGGTGTACGAGGTTGACCCGCTGCGTTGCCCGGCCTGCCCGGGCGTGATGCGTATCGTCGCCTTCATCGTGGACACCGCCGTCATCTACCGCATCCTCAAACACCTCGACTTGCTCGGCAAGGATTCCCCCGGCGTCAGCATTCGGGGGCCGCCGGCAACGGGGACCGGCGGCTGAGTGGCCTTTGGAGAACGGACTAACTTTGGAGGGCGGGGTCGCCACCAGCCCGCCCTTGCTGAACCTGGAAAATTTTTCGCACGGCTTGCGGATACGGGAGCGCCGCGCCCGCGCGTCCGATTTTGAGGGCGCGCCGGGCTTTCAGGAGGCCGACAGCTTCGTTTTTCTCATTTTTTTTAGCCCCCCCCGCCCGAGGAGCGGGGATCCCCGCGCCTCGGGCGGGCAGGGGACTGCGCTGCCTTGTTTAAGGTCATCTTGCGCTAGAATCATGAAAGCCTGGTGAATTCCTGTGAATCCAATTTCCTATTTGCTCAAGGAGCGGCTAAAATGAAAAGCATAACAACAATCGGTAAAAGGTTCTCTCCGCCCGTTTTTCTTTGGGCGCTTTGTCTTTTGGGCGTTTCCGCTTTTGCGGACTCAACCATGGCTGTAGACCCCGCTCCCGCAGTAGAAGCCGTGGTAGCTGCTGCTCCAGCTGCTGATTTAGTTCTTCTCAGCCGCGTCGCCGACTTGGAAGCTTATATGAACAACTTGGCCCCCACCGGCGCTCTCGTGGGAGTCCCCGGTCCCGGACATAATGGATTCATGATGATTTGCACCGCCTTGGTGCTGTTCATGACCCTGCCGGGGTTGGCATTGTTTTATGGCGGCTTGGTCCGCACTAAAAATATCCTCTCTGTGCTGGCCCAATGCTTCGGCATTGCGGGCATGGTCACCATTCTTTGGTGGGCGTTCGGTTACAGCCTGGCTTTCGAGCCGGGTAATCCCTTTATCGGAGGCTTGGGTAAAGCCTTTCTCAATGGCGTGACCAGCAAACCCAATACGGTATATGCCGGTTGGGTATCGGAAAACGTCTTCGCCATGTACCAACTAATGTTTGCCATCATCACCCCCGCCTTGATCGTCGGTGCCATTGCCGAACGCATGAAATTCAGTGCCATCCTGCTGTTCGTCTTCGGATGGATGTTGCTGGTGTACTTCCCCTTGGCCCACATGGTTTGGGGCGGAGATGGCCTGATGAACGGTGTCTGGAATGCAGCGGCCAAAATCAAAGCCATTGATTTCGCCGGCGGAACCGTGGTGCACATGTCCTCGGGTTGGTCGGCCTTGGTGCTGTGCCTGCTGCTCGGAAAACGCACAGGATTCGGAACTAAGAACTTCGCCCCGCACAGCTTGGTATTGACCATGGTCGGCACCGGCATGCTCTGGGTGGGTTGGTATGGTTTCAACGCCGGTTCCGCAGTCGCCGCGGACGGTGTCGCTGCCAACGCCTTCATGACGACTACCTTGGCTACCGCCGTCGCCGCCTTTGTCTGGCCCATGTTGGAATGGGTCACCCGTGGAAAGCCCACCGTGTTGGGTTTTTGCTCGGGCGCTGTCGCCGGTCTCGTTGTCATCACACCCGCCACAGGTTTCGTGAACGCAACAGGCGCCATTATCATCGGCGTGGCGGCAGGTGTGGTTCCCTATCTCGCCTGCACCAAACTGAAATTGTGGCTCAAATACGACGACGCCTTGGATACCTTCGGTGTGCATGGTGTCGGTGGAACCATGGGTGCCTTGTTAACGGGATTCCTGGCGACGTCTTCGGTCAATGCCAATCTCGACGTGAACCTCAAAGCCATTGTGGGCTCGACACTCTGGATTGAACAACTCAAAGCCATTGGCTTGACTATCGCATTGGCAGTGGTCGCTACGGTCTTCCTGACCTTTATCGTCAAAGCCATCGTAGGTCTACGTCCCGCCCATGACGATGAATTACAGGGTCTGGATCAAACTGACCATGGTGAAGCCGGTTATCACATCAACGAAGGCTGAACCCAACCCAAAATTCCTCCGATTATCAGGAGCGGCCCACAAAGCCGCTCCTTTTTCATTTCCGCGAATCCTCGTAGAGCTATATTTTGCCTCCCTAAGTCCAGCGTCGGGATGTGGCTCAGTCCGGTAGAGTACTTGCTTCGGGAGCAAGGTCATATTTAGAGGCGGTCATCATGAAGATCAATATTTTTTACGCAAGAGAACGAATTGGGCTCTCAAGAATCGTCAGTTTAGTTATTATTTTTGCGCTCTTTATTTCGCAAAATGCTTGGAGTCAGATTGCACCGGTTTTTGGTGAAGAGCTCAGCCTCATTGGCGTCATTTTAATTGGTATCGCGGTCATTGGCCGAATTTGGTGTGGCAGTTTTATTTGCGGCTTTAAAAACACCACTCTCGTCATGAATGGTCCTTATTCAGCTTGTCGCAACCCACTTTATTTTTTTAGCTTTATCGGCGCCCTCGGCATTGGCCTGACTACGCAAACTCTCACCATACCAACCGTCATTACCATTATTTTTTGGATTTACTACACTCCAGTGATGAGCACAGAAGAGAAAAAACTAATGGGCATTCACGGTGCCGAATTTGAAAAATACTGTGCTCGCGTGCCCCGCTTCTTCCCTAGTTTTAAAAACTATACTGCTCCGGCAGAATACACAGTCTCAACAAAACATTTTCAAGTCTGCTTAAAAGAAGTGGTTTGGTTTATTATAGCTGCAGGCATTATTGATTTTATCGAAGAGCTTCATAGCTTACACTATTTGCCGAATAAAATTTTAATCTATTAATTACTTTCACATACCTGAGTCAGTACTTTTTCGGTGAATTCCAGCAGAGTGTAGTTGAGTGAGCTGGCGGTCTTCTTGACTTTGGCATGGGTGATTTCAGTGACATTCAGTTTGGGCATAATCTCCTGAAAGTCGTATAAAGCGCACACTTTAAGCAAAAACATCGCTTTAATTCTGAATGTTCACCAAATAGTCAGGCATTTATTCATGCAGGTATAGTGTGCGTATTTAATAATACGCACACTATAAAGTCCGTGTCCTGATTTTTCTGTAAATTGATTTTCTTCCTGTCGTAGGGGAGAAAATGGTGGGTCAAGGTCTAGCAAACCAACCCCTTTTTACAGGAGAATAAATGACCCACCACGTAGAGGATTTTAACCACCACCACCCGGCTGT
>SICD01000042.1 GCA_009694865.1 Candidatus Magasanikiibacteriota bacterium | reverse complement strand
GGCAAAATGCAGGCCATGGGCGGCTTTCCGGGTATGCCAACGTCCTGATGCTAATCTACAAATGCAGTGCGAATCTACGGATATGCTAATTCGCGAGACAACTTATTCGCATATTTGTAGATTCGAATAAAATCTGTAGATTTGCATCATATGTACTCACCCAGCATTCAAAATCTCATCAAAGCGCTTAAAAAACTTCCCTCGGTTGGCGAACGCACCGCCGAGCGGTATGTTTTTCATCTCTTAAAATCTGGCAAAAAAGAAACTACCGAGCTCATGCTCGCGCTCAAAAACCTGACGCAAACGGTGACGAGTTGCAAAGTGTGCTGGAATTTTAGCGATAGCTCGCCGTGTTCCACTTGCAAAGATCCGCGACGAGATCATGGAACTGTCTGTGTGGTAGAAGACCCGCAAGATCTCTCGGTGATTGAACACACCGGCGACTTTCGGGGTGTTTACCACGTACTGCGCGGGTTAGTGGACCCCACCGATGAAGACGGTTTAAAGAAAATGAAAATAAAAGAATTGATTGGACGAGTGAAATTTGGAAATAAAGAAATTAAAGAAATTATTCTAGCGCTGAACCCCGACATGGCCGGAGAAACTACAATGTTGTATTTAGAAAAAGAATTAAAAAAAATAAATCCGTCTCTCATCATCTCTCGCCTCGCGAGAGGCCTCCCGCTCGGGAGCGACTTAAAATACGCGGATGAGATAACTCTCGGCAGCGCGATTAAGAATAGAGTGAGTAAGGGATGATGCAAATTCCGCCTAGACGGCGGACACGAATCATGCGAATATTAATTGAGAGGCCCTGACAGTGTGCCTATAACACAATAATCTTGTCATTTCAACCTCAACATTCTATACCTGGGGTCTGGGGCGCCACTTGTTCGAGCTAATCCAACAAGCAGGGCAATGTAATTCCTGAGGCGAGTTATGGCGCCCCAGCGCTTTTTTGGATACTTTTTTGGCGCCAAAAAAGTATCACACGCTATCACCCCCAACAAAAAATCCGCCTAGATAAGACGGATTTATTTTTGATTATCCTTTACCCAATCTTAACTTCCGTAAACCGCTGACGCTGTCCGTGCACTTTGTGGTAGCGCACTTTGCGCTTAAATTTCTCCACGCGAATGGTGCGTCCTTTGCCCTGCTTAACTACCGAAGCCGAGAGCGTAACTCCGTCTAAATATGGAGCGCCAACTTTCACGTCAGAGCCGTCATCGTTAGCAGTTAAAAGAATTTTATCAAAAGCAAACTTCTCGCCTTCGGTTTTAAGCAATTTTTCTATTTTTAAGGTATCACCGGTTTTAACCAGGTACTGCTTCCCGCCGGTTGCGATCACTGCTAACATATATTAAAAGGGTATAATTAAGAAAGTGTGAATAGTATACCTAAAAATTAAAAAATAGTCAAGGTGTCTATTGTCAATAAGCTATTTTTAGCTTATCCCCCACTCTTACCCCGTATTTTTGGGCAAATCCAGCCGGAATCTCCAACACCATATTTGATGGTGACGCCGAAGAATACGGCGTTAGTTCAGCTTCGCTTTTGCCCGGCTCCGGGGCAAGATTTGGAGTCACACCCACAATGGTCGTTCCATCCATCCAAAAAATGTCCAGGGGAAAATGCATGTCTCTCATTACCATTGCGTGTTTCCCACTATCGGAAAAAACAAACAACATTCCTTGAAAATCTCCTAAATCTTTTCTATTACTCAAGCCTTTCACCTGATGCTGGAAAGTGTCCGCCACTAATACGGACAGCGTCTGCCCGCCAATTTGCACGGTAGCGCTAGGCCACCTTGCGCTGTAGATTCTCACCCCAATAGCAAACACGACCACAATTGCCAAAACAATTAAATGCCAGCGCTGTAGCTCATTATTTTTTTCTTTTCGGAATAACATAGAAATGATGGTGTCATTGTGAGCGACATCAATCCCCCCTCGAGGGGGGCGCCCCGCAGGGCGTTCGGGGGGTGTGAGACCTGTGAGTCGCAAAGGTTGGCGACTGGCAAGCCAGGCAGAGGACTTACACCCCCCGTGAGCCCCCCTCGAGGGGGGATTTTGCGATTCGCCAACCAATTGCTATCATCGCCACAACCAGCAAACCAAGCGCGATTAATTTTTGGTAACTTTGCAAAAACAACGTGGTCGCCCCAAACGCCGTCGCAATACAATAATATAATAACACAGTGCCGCGCTCACTCCAACCCCTATCGAGTAATTTAAAATGCAAATGTTCCCGGTCCCCTGTCATAATGGGCTGGCCGCGTTTGAGGCGGACATACATCACGCGCGCTAAATCGAGTATCGGCACGGCCATTACCAGGAGCGCCGTCGCGAGTTTACCGCCACCAATCACAGCAAGTATCCCGAGCATAAAACCCACAAAGAGACTACCGCTTTCGCCCAAAAATATTTTAGCCGGGTGGAAGTTAAACACTAAAAACCCTAAACACGTCCCGGCAAAAATTAAAGCAACTAACCCGACGTTTGGTTGATAAAATTTGGCCGTGGAAGTTAAAAAATAAATCATCAGACTCCCGATAATCACGACGCCGGTCGCGAGCCCGTCCAACCCATCCAAAATTTTGGTAGTGTACGTCATCCCCGCGAGCCACACAAACGTCAAAATGGTCCCTACCGATAAACCTAACTCAAACACGCCGCCGAACGGATTGGTTATTTTACTAAGATACCCTCCAATCCAACCGGCCACAATAAATATTACCAACAGCGTTAATGCTAAACGAAGAGTGGCCGAAAATGGCTTCATCTCATCGAAAATTCCAATTAGAACGAGAATAAGACTACCTATAAACGCCGCGACCAGAGAATTAGAAATTCTGTCGAGACCGTATATTGGGTGCCAACCGAGTAAATACAACATCACCAACCAAAATGATACAAACAGCGCCACGCCGCCAAGCAAAGGAACCGAAACAGTGTGTCGTTTGCGGCTGCCGTCTGGTGTATCCACTATTTTTAAACGCAAAGCAATATAACGCACTAATGCCGTTACAACTAGCGAAATCGCTAAACTGATAAGAAAAAAAAGCCACATAGATAGGCTATAGTATACCACCCCTTGTAATACTTGACAAAATGGCTTTTTTATGCTATGTTTATTTATTATCGTATCTATTCCGTGTTCATGTGCTTGTCTGGTTTACAACCAATCAGACGCATGCCCACGGTGGGCAATAGAGAGAAAGGAGGCGCCTATGAAGCGCAATTCTCCCGCAACTATGCGACGGGAGCTCGGGGGTAGCAGAGGTGCGATGGACTTCTCGCACCCCCACGTCTTCGTATACAGAGAAGGGAAATACAAAGGGGCGGATGTCTTAACAACCAACGCGACAGAGTTCGACGAAGGTGAGACGGTGGAAATGCTGATCGAGAGGCTGAAGTTCCAGCTCTCACCGGACGAGGTCAGGTGCGTGACGGCAGCGTACCGACCGGAGGGTGACGAATGGGTCAAGGTCGAGACGCCGACCAAAGACACTCCCCTCCAGTCGGGCTACCTCTACGACGTTGATCAAGATCTAGAAGTCTAAAGGACGCCGTGAAGCCGCCACATCCCGGCAGTTCGGGGATCGTGGCGGCGAGGCTAAGCGGAAACCACCTACATAACTCGTCATTTCTTCACTAAAGTGGAGAGATAACGAGTAGGTGGTTTCTCAAGAAATTAAAAACTTCTACCAAAATGGTGGAAGTTTTTTTATTTCTACCGTAAATCTTTGAGCGAACGGAGTACTTTCCACCCTTTTGGAAACTGTTCTCTTGCTTTCCATATCTCCGCTATAAGTTTTTCGTTCTTTTTGGAAAGTTTAGAATTTTTGGATACAGTTTTAGATTTTACTTTTTTGTGCTGTGGCATAATATTATTAATTGACAAACGGGACAGAGATTCCCCTACGAGGGATCGCGAGACCTCGTCGACGCTCGGAATGACAATTGAGTTGCCACGCAAAGGTCTTACACCCCCGTGAGCCTGCCTGTCCGGTAGGCAGGGCCCCCTCGAGGGGGCGATTGCCAACTCGCCATTCTTCATTTTATTTGACATTTGAAATTTGTCATTTGTCATTGCACCGTTATCTTCCCCTCCGCCCCAATCACCACCACGCTTTTCCTTCCCAACTTCCCACCCAAGAGCAGGTCGGCCAACGAATTTTCCACCCTGTCCTGAATCACACGCCGCATTGGTCGCGCCCCAAATTCGGGGTCAAACCCAACACTGGCAAAATAATCCAAGGCCTCGGGCAAAACCTGGAGCTGAACGCCTTTTTGTTCCAAATCCTTCCCTACGCGCTTAAGCATGATACCGGCAATCTTCTTAATCGCTTCCTGATCAAGCGGTTTAAACAACACAATCCCATCAAACCGGTTTAAAAATTCCGGTCGGAAATATTCTTTAAGTTGTCCGTGCAAAAGTCTATCCTTAATCATGTCGGTTGAAAGGCCGGCTTTAAGTTGTTCCGATACGTAACTAGTACCAGCGTTGGAGGTGGCAATTAAAATCACATTGGTAAAATCTACCACGCGTCCTGTCGAGTCAGACAAACGGCCATCATCCATCACTTGCAAAAATAAATTAAGAATATCTTTATCCGCTTTTTCAATTTCGTCGAGGAGTAAGAGCGCAAACGGGCTGTGACGAATGGCTTCGGTTAAGACGCCACTCCCTTTTTGGCCGGGGGAACCAATCATGCGGTAAATACTAGCTTTATCTTGGTATTCACTCATGTCGAGGCGCACCATGCGTTCTTCACCGCCAAAATAGACTTCGGCAATCGTTTTCGTTAATTCGGTTTTACCCACACCGGTTGGCCCCAAAAATAAAAAGTTGGCAATGGGTTTGTTGGTGGCGCGAATTTGCGCGCGCGCGCGGCGGAGCGAATTAGCCACTAAACTCACGGCCTCTTCCTGGCCAATGACACGTTTGTGCATGGTTTCTTCCAGGTGGAGTAATTTGGTGGTTTCATCGCTCGAAACCGTATTCACCGGAATTTTGGTTTTGGCCGCCACCACCGCGGACACTTCCTCGCCTGTCACCAGGGCATGCTCTCCTTTTTTATTGTGCGTAAAGCTAGCCGCTTCGCTCATAATCTCCAGCGCACTCCCGGGCAATACCACCTCATGTAAAAATTTATGCGCCAATTCCACCGCTTTTTCAATCGCGGCATAGGAAAAAAATACCTGATGTTTGTATTCAGCGTACCCAACTTTGGATTCTAAAACCTGAATGGCCTGATCCTCATTCATTTCGGCAATTTCTACTTTGGTAAACACACTGCTTAATTGTGAATTACTAAATAATTGCGCGTACGCTTCGGGAGAGGTAGTCGCGAATGTCAAAAATCGCCCGCTGGTTAAAAATTCAGCTAAAGTCCCTGCCACATCCAGACTTTGGTTACCACTTCCAGCCGATACGCCGATTAACTCGTGAATATTATGAATAAACAAAATAATATTTCCCGCTCGCGCAATTTCATTCATAATACTACGGAGCCTTTCCACCGCGCCGGATGGAGTAGTCCCTGCCAAAAGTGCTGATGTTGACAATCGAATCATCCTTTTATCATTAAGACGATTAGGCACATCGTCTTCCACCATCCGAGCCGCCAGCCCTTCAATAATACTTTTTTTTCCAACCCCGTAATCCCCTACCAACAAAACATTCGCTTGCCCGCCCTCCACCACTTGGAACATTTGTTCCATTTCTTTCTCCCGCGCCACGCAATTTTCCGTATGCGCAAACTGCGCCAAAAGCGTTACATCATCACTAAATTGATTTAAAAATGGGGTTGCGACCGCTGTCATCGCTCGGTCCATCCCCTTAGTGGAACGATGACGCGCGGCATGGCGCAATTTTTCATACTGCTGACGTAAACGTTCTCTAATTCGCGCCCAGGCCACCACATTTATAAGTTTGCGCTCCTCCACCCCCAAATCATATAACAATTCCTGAATACCAACCGATTGTTTAATCGTGGCAACCAAAAGCTCAGTGGCCGACACCACGCTCTCGTGCGCTCTGTAAGCCTCTTCGTACGCGCGAAAAACAATTTGATAAATCTCTCCGCTTTCATCAGTTGATTGAATTTGAGCGGGGGCCGGTATCTGCGCCAGTTGTTTTTGAATGGTGGAAGCGGGAATACCCAAACGAATAAATAAATTACTAATCCGATTAAACGACAACAAGGCTTCCAACATCTGACCTGCGGCGAATTCTGATCCTTGATGGTACGCAAGCTGAAAGGCTCTTTCCAGTACGGCCGTTGCTTCGGGAGAAAATGAAGCGGCGATGTTGCGTTTATGTTTTGATCGAAATTGTCTGGAAGCTTCCCAACCCGAAAGAGGTGAGGTGGTATCGGTCTGGTCGCTGGTTCGATAGTCATAGTGTTCCACTGGCATGGTGGCGTGTTTTTCTACAACTAACCGATAAAAAAGATAAGCGCCTAAAAGCACTCCTAACCAAAATAACGAAAGAATTTCACCTTGTAAAACAGCCGGTTTGCCTTTAAGCGTAGCAAACAACACAGCTGGAAACTGATACCAGCCGCTCCGGTATAATAGCATTCCCGCCCAAAACCACAGTATAAGCATAAGAATGCCGACCGTAATAAATCGAAAACGGTTAAAAAGGCGCTTGGCGCGCGACAACCCTAAAGCATAGCGGGTAAAAGGAAAATCCCAATACAAAAGTCGTCCACGAACCGCGCGCGCGACCCCCAGCCCACGACACGTTTTGCATCGCAACGCTTTTCTCTCTCCGGTACCGGCGCAAGCGGAGCAAACCAGGAGCGGCAGTGGTGCTTCTTGAGAAAATAACATAGACACGGATTATTGGATCCCCCCTCGAGGGGGGTGCCCCGCAGGGCGTTCGGGGGGTGTGAGTCCTTTGCGTGGCTCGTCACTCACCAACCGCTCGCGACGCAACGGTCTTACACCCCCGTGAGGCCCCCTCGAGGGGGCATTTTATATAATTCTAAATGACCTCCCTAGTCCATACACAACCACAATTGGAAACACCATCCACGCCATAAATAAAACACAACAAAATCCCAACCAAACCAAAAGCGCGCTGGTTCGAAAAACAACTTGTGCTAAACGCATGAAAAAACTAATAATTTTGCCCTGCCAATCGTATTGGCCGTACATTGGAACAAAAATATTTTTAAGCCATAACCCGGGAGCTAACGACTGATTACCTCGTTTGAGAACACCAACGCACCACAACAACGCGTGTTTAAGCCCGCCGGTGTACCACCACAACGGAAAATAAATAATATCGAGCAGAGCCTCAAACGCCAAACGTTGCGCGATAAGTAAATACATATGTAATTATTATAACATAATTCGAAGAATAAAAAAACGCCCCGCTATCAAAGTCAGGACATATTTTATGTTGGCACAAGTTAGCGTCGCGCCACAACTACCTCACCTACTGGTTTAAGCTGGGTGGTACCGTTGACTGGCAATAGACCCGTTCCGGCTAATCGCTTCTGAATAGAAGTGAGCGATTGCGCTGCCGCGATATTAGTATTTAACGTTTGTAATTCACTTTGCAAACTAGCCATTTGCTTTTCGAGGGAATGAATTTGATAGCCGCTGGTAGACAAAGTATTAATCTGAAAAGCATAAGCCACCGCGATAATCATTAC
>SICD01000041.1 GCA_009694865.1 Candidatus Magasanikiibacteriota bacterium | reverse complement strand
CGAGAATAACTCTGTCATCATCGAGAGTAAAGCCATCGCCGACGCCATGCGGCAGGCGTATAATTTAAGTTGGATTGGGGCGAAGGAAATGGAAATAAAAGAATAAAAAAAGATAAAACAAAAAACCAGCCTTAGCAGCTGGTTTTTTGTTATTCTCTTGTTGCAACGAAAGAATTGGTCCCCTTTGAAGTGTGGGGAGCACGGGAGGGGACGGGCTAGATGTTTTGGCGGCTCATTTCACGAAGATCTTCTGCGGTTCTTCCGGAGAACTTGGCGAGTGCCGTCAAAAAACTGAGGTCTGGAACGCCGATGCGACCGGTTTCAACCTTGGACAAATATTGTGGCCTATCGTCCAGTCCAAGCTTCCCCATGAAGCTGGTTTGAGTCATTTTGCCGCGTACTTCACGCAGAAAACGGCTCAACTGCGTTCTAACCTTGGGGGCAGAACGAGAGGGTGCCACTTCCATCGTACGCCCAAACACTTCGCTTTCATTCGGTCGCGCATTGGCAGAGAATGCCAGGTGCACGTAGACAGCCTGGCCGGCGGGGTACTGCTCGATGAGGCTACGCATCGTGTTCAAAAAAGCGCTACGTTCCATCTCGTCCTTCAGAGTTCCGTTCAAATTGATCTCCATCGGTTACCTCCTATGAGACAGTATGCAATTATCTTTACAAATTGTAAATAGTGTTGTAACATTATAACAACAAAGTCTATTTTTCAAATGTAAGTATATGCTAGAAAAATTATTGGCTCGGCTTGATCTTGACGAAAGCGAAATTAAAACGTATGTCGCCCTCCTTGGATCCGGACCAATTCCCGCCAGCGTGCTTGCCAAAAAAAGCGGGCATAACCGCGTTACGGAATACGTTATTCTCGATAGGTTGATTCATAAAGGGTTTGTGCTGCAATCTCAAAAATTAGGGATTAAAACATTTGCTGCCATTACGCCCGAGCGAGTCTCGGCTCTTTATCGAGAAAAAATTGCTACGTTAGAAAGTGATTACCGTTTATATAAAAGTATTGTGCCAGAGTTAGAATCTAAAATGCCCGCCAAACTGCTTGCTCCCAAGTTTCAGGTTTTTGAGGGTGTTGAGGGTCTGAAGAATGTGCTAAAAGACATGTTAATGTACAAAGATATCGAAACGCAAGCCTACTGGCCGATTAAAAAAATGGTAGAAATACTGTCACCGGAATTCTTTCGTTACCACAACAAAGAACGGATCAAAAACAATGTGTATACCCGCGCCATTTGGCCGAAACGAGAGGCAGTTGAAATAAAAAGCCATCCGTACTTAGGCGCGGGCGAAAAATTTAAACGCGAAATACGTATCGCGCCGCCAGAAATAAATTTTTCTATGGGGTACTGGATCTACGGAAATAAAGTGGCTTTTCTTTCTTCCCGCAAAGAAAGTTTTGGTTATATTATGGAGAGCGTGGAGTTGGTGGAAATGTTATTATCTCAATTTGAAGTTATGTGGAGAATTTCTAAACCTTTACCCATGAAGCTAGAAGAGGTGGGTGATTTTTTGAAGGAGATTCAGGATTAAAGCTTAAATCTCTTGCCTTTTTGGCTATATTTGTTAGAATGTAGAGAAGGTTTTAAATATCTTTTTCAATTCCCCTCTCCTCAAGGAGAGGGACGGAGGGTGAGGTCAAATCGCTACGTTTGTGTGCGAGCCCTCACCCCGCGCCCCTCTCCCTAGGGAGAGGGAAAACTAGTACTTTATGGAAAAATCAATCCTCAAAAAACTTTCCCCCGGCCTCCGCAAGCACATTATCACCAACACCGCCTCAAAAACCAACCGCACGGCTGGCATCCACGCGCACACCTCTAAGGCCAAAAGCCCCGTTTCCACCTATGCCATGGAAACACTCCAACACTTAAACGGTGGCTCAACTCTTAGTGCTGCTTTGTGGCTTAAAGATCATCTCGCCCGTGGCGGTAAACTTGTTGTTACCCTCGCCGGAGCGTTAAGCTCATTCCAAATTGGCGTCATGCTCGCCGAACTTATCCGCCAAGGTAAAGTCCATCTCATTTCAGCAACGGGAGCCAACCACGAAGAATCATACTACCGCTACGTCGCGCACTCCCACTACGCCTACATTCCACGCTACACCGAGCTCACCCCTGAACAAGAAGCGGAACTTCGCGATGCCGGGTTGCGCCGTATTACCGACACGTTCCTCCCCGAAGACGAATCCGTCCGCATTATGGAGCCACACCTTCTTAAAATGTGGAAAGAAGCCGAGAAAAAAGGGGAGCGGTATTTCCCGCACGAATATTTCCGCAGGCTTTTTGCCGCCGGTCTCATTAAGCCAGACACCGGCGCCAACCAAGCCGACTGCTGGACGTACGCGGCTTATGAAAAAAACATTCCCATCGTTATTCCGGGCTTTGAAGATTCTACCATGGGAAATATTTTTGAAAGCTATACCTACGATGGAAAATACCGCACCGACGATGGCCCCCGCCTTAACCAAAATATCATGAAGAGTGGTCTTGAATATATGCACCTCATGTACGAATGGTATATGGAAGAATCCAAAAAATCTCCCATTGCCTTTTTGCAACTCGGTGGTGGCATTGCGGCCGACTTCCCTATTTGCGTTGTTCCTTCCCTCAAGCACGATCTTAAAGTAAAAAAAGTTCGCGACTGGGCTGGCTTTATCGAAATTGGCTCCTCGCCCATGTCCTACGGTTCCTACTCTGGCGCCGGCGGCAAAGAAAAAATTACGTGGGACAAACTCTCCACAGAAAGTTATTTCCAAATTATTCAGAGCGATGTCACCGTGGTATTTCCGTGGATCGCGGCGGTGTTGTTAGGTTTATAATTTTTTATGAGTCAGGATGCTTTTGATGCGGGTAGCAGCCATGCAATTGCTGAGGTTGCCCCACAAACTGATGGTTTAACTGCTCGTGTTGATGATGAGGTTGATGAAGTTGCTTTGTACAATGAAGTGAACATGGCGATCCACGCTATAGGTAAGACTGATCCAAGGAGATGGGATAAATTATATTCTCAAATCCTTCGGTTGAAGGTGGTAGAAGGGGCGCGAGGTAAAAAAGTCTACACTCCTGAAGTAATAGTCGCTACTATTCGAAGAATAGAAGCCGGTGGCACAATGGACGGACTGCCTCAAGGCGGGGAGTTAGAATTAATACAAATTGTTACTAATTTTATAGCCCAGGATTGTATAGATGACCCTAAAAAATTATATTAGTTTTAGAAAATTATTATGCCAAACAAACAACAAAAAATTACCGCCTACGACCCCAGCTTGATCTACGCCAACTACGGCATGTTCGGTTTACCATTTACAAATGAAGAATCAGAAGTAGTGTTAATCCCCATGCCTTGGGAAGTTACTGTTTCTTATCGCCATGGCACTGCGGCCGGGCCAAAGTGGATGCACGAGGCATCATATCAAGTAGATTTATATGATGCCGACATTAAAGACGCCTGGCACGTTGGCATTGCGATGGAACCAATTTCTAAATATTGGCAGAAAAAAAATAAAGAATTGCGCCCGATCGCCAAAAAGTGCATCGCCCACATCGAAAAAGGTGGTAAGCCAACTGACAAAAAAGTTGTTGCACTGTACAAAAAAATAAACGCCGCGAGTGCGGAGTTAAACGCTTGGATGAAGAAAGAATCGGCTCGTCTCGTTAAACAAGGCAAACTAGTTGGTGTGGTTGGCGGCGAACACAGTGTGCCGTATGGTTTTTTGCAAACGCTCGGTGAGAAATATCAAAAGTTTTCTATCCTCCACATCGACGCTCACGCCGACTACCGTGAGGCCTACGAAGGTTTTGAACATTCTCATGCCTCAATTCAATACAATGCCGGCAAACTTCCGTGCGTTGAAAAACAAGTTTTGCTCTCCATCCGCGATTACTCCGAGCAAGAAGCCAGCCGTATCGAACAATCAAATGGCAAAATCGTCGCCTTCCCCGATCGTGTCCTCAAACGCAACGCCTACGAGGGGATGACCTGGAAACAACAATGTGCCGAAATTATTGAGCCTCTGGGTCAAGATGTCTACGTCAGTTTCGACATCGACGCTCTTGACCCGTCGCTATGCCCCCACACCGGCACCCCGGTTCCGGGCGGCCTTGAATTTGAACAAGTTTTTTATCTTTTTGACGCGCTTATTAAAAGCGGCAAAAAAATTATCGGCTTTGACCTGTGTGAAGTCGCGCCCGGCCCGCTGTATAATGGTGAGTGGGATGCGATTGTCGGAGCAAGAGTGCTGTACCGACTGTCGCTCGCGATGGCAAAGTCGCAGGGGCGGTTAGGAAAGTAGGAGTGTAGGAGATTAGGATTGTAGGAATAAAAATCCCTCGCGCGTAGTCGAAGGAGTTTTTTTTGTCTTTACTTTCTAGGAGTATGGCCCTGCCAATCTAAAAATTCTTTAGGTCCAATCATAACTTTTTTAATTTTCCCATCCTCCACAAACATCAGCTCAAGCACAGCGCCACCGTTTAGTAGTCGTTCAATTTTACCCCACATTGGTCCTTTGCCTGGTCTCCTAATAACAACATCCCGCTTGGCTTTAAACATCTCAACTATTTTTGTCATTCCTCCGCTTTTAATCAATTCTTGAACTTCTGCTGAAAAGACGGTTTTTATAATTTCTGACATAGTGAAAATATATAATTACGCCGAAATAAAAGGTTCAATCTTGGGAAATTTTTTTATCATTTTTTTTACGCCTTTCAAATTCATCATCCCCGCTTGTGGGCCATGGGCCATCACCACACTCGAGGCATTGGCCGTGCCCCAGAGAAGTGCGTGAGCAATGTTTTGTCCAAAATGTCGGGCGGAAATATAGGCTGAGGAAAACGCGTCCCCGGCGCCAGTTTTAGCAATTACCTTAACTGGGTACGGATCCATATGCCATGACCCGCTTTCGTTTCCAGCCCAGGCGCCGCGAACGCCATCGGTAATGGCTACCTCATGTGCGCCTTTGGCAAGCAGCTTATGAATAATAGTCGCCATATTTTTTTGTTGTTTTTCAGTTCGCCCCAGAATTTGTTCTGCCTCTTCTTTATTAACGATGAGCAAATCCGTCCGCGGAATCATGTCACGCAAATCATCCAAATTATATTTGAGCATGTACGAGCCGGGGTTAATTGCTAAGCGAACGGTCGGGTGTTGTTTAAGGTGCTGGATGAGTTTCTTTTGTACGCTCTCAAAACCCGCGCTTAACCCCGTGTAGTAAATCCACTCCGTTTGAGGGAAATGTTTTGGCCAAACATAATTTTTCTTTTCCGAATACGACAAAATTGTCCGCTCCGCTTTATAGTTTAAAACAATTGAATAGCGAGTTTTATTTTTTGTATCAAAGGTTACACAGTCTGTATTCACGTTGCTCTTTTTAAGAGCCTCAACTGACATATGGCCGTTACTATCATCGCCCACGGTTGCCACGAGCCCGCTTTTTAGGCCAAGTTTAGCGGCCCCCGCTGCCACGTTCGGCGCATTGCCACCAAGACATTGAAAACTATCAATAATGGGAATTTTAGCCCCGTAATCAAAACACAAATGAGTGCGGTGCTCCGCGGTTTCACGGCATTCAGCCGCGTCATCTGAAAGTTGAACGTGGGTATCAATAATGGGGTCGCCAATAGCGACAAGGTTGAACATAGTGAAAGATATTGGAAATTTAATATTGGATATTATTTTTTCGGGTAGCAGGCTTTAATAAAACTGTTTAGTTGAAAGTGTAATTGGTTAAGCTGTGCAATGAGATAGTCATATTCTTCGCGTGAGACTTTTTTCCGTTCGTAGAGCAACAGTGTCCAGTGTTTGGCTTCAAGAGCCGAACCGCGAGCGTTATAATAAAATTTTATGCGATCGAGATAATGATAACGTCCGTAACCTTCGGCAATATTTGCCCCGGTAGAATCAACCGAAGTTATGAATTGATCGCCAATAATTTTATGATCGTGCCAGTCTAGTCGTTCGTAAATTTTCCAAATATACCCGCTTAGTTCCAGAGCCGTTTTATAGGGCAACAGGTCCCTTAACAACAAGTATCCGTCTGGCATACAATATCCAGTATTTAATATCCAATATCATTTTTTTTTGTCTCCGGATGCTCGTATTTCTCGATCATCTTATTACTATGGTGGTGCCTACCTCGGGCGATTTGTATCCATTCTCTCCCGGCAATTAAAAATATACCGGCCATGGCAAACATTAAAATAGTGTCGTGCCTAGCCAGCGCGTACACAAATAAGGAGGCTGACCCCAGCACAAACACGGCATCCTGATTTTTTTCCGCTTCCAAAAGCACGCCATACATAAGCGCTAGGGCGCCCATAAAACCAACCACATTAACCGCGATGGTAATAAATGGGAGCGGCAAGCTGGGGAAGAGATTTCCAAGGGGCATATGATTGTGATTAATTTCTAAGTCCTAATATCTAATTTCTAATTATGTTTGTGTAACTGGTATTCCCGATACAAATTCGAAGCAATAAAGACTAGCTGCAAAATTATAAAAATCCAATCACGTAAATATATACTGTAGGCCAAAAGGAAAATACCGCCAATTGCAAAATACCAGTCGCGCGGTTTTTCTTTTTTAATAAAAATGCCGCGGGTGATGACAAGTAGGCCAATGACGCCGAAGGCTTTAAAAAAGTAGGGCATATTATGTTGGCTTCCAAAGATTGATATATCCAATTGCTTCTAGGGCCGCGGTAACGCCTTGCCCCGCCGCGATCACAATTTGTTTGTGATTAATGTCGGTTACGTCGCCCGCCGCGAAAATTCCTGGCACGTTGGTGTGGCATAATTTGTCCACCACAATTTCACCCTGCTTATTTTTTTTGAGGATAGTCGCGAACCCAGAATTGGGAATCATCCCAATGTGCACCATTGCGCCCTGTACGGCCAGCGCCTGTTCCTTTCCGTTCGCGTCTGTGTATTTTACACCCTCCACTTTGGTTTCGCCAACAATTTCGGTGATCTTGGCTTCGTAAATAATTTTGACGTTCTTAATTTCCTTCAGCTTATCAATTAGAATTTTATCGCCCTTGGGGAAGCCGCCTTGCGTTTCCGGAGTGTTGGCAAACTTTGTTAACACGTAGACATTCTTAGCGATGCCCGCCATCATCAAAGCCGACTCAAGACCACTGTTGCCGGCGCCAATTGTCACCGTATCTTTGTTTTTAAATAGCGGCCCATCGCACACGGTACAGGAGGTAATGCCTTTCCTATCAAGTTTCATTTCCCCAGAGATTCCAAGTTTTTTAGGGTGAATACCAGTGCCAATAATAACGGTTTTGGTTTCATAGGTTTTTTCCTCTCCGGATGCGTTTTTAGCTTTTACCACGTGGTAATTTTTCGTGGGCACGATCTCGCCCACTATCCAACCTTCATCAAACTCCACGCCATACGACTGAGCATGTTTATAAAAGGCTTGGGATAATTCGTAGCCATCTATGGTTTGCGTGCCCGGCCAATTGTTAGTTTCACCCGACAACGCCACCTCGCCGCCAATGTTGTCGGTAACCACTTTAAAGTTGAGTTTTCGACGCGCCGCGTATACTGCCGCACTACAACCCACCGCTGCTCCGCCGATGATAATGAGATCGAACATATCTGTCGAAAGACTAGAAGATTAAAAGATTAGAAGATTACAGTGCGTAATTTTTTAATCTTTCAGTCTTTTAATCTTCAATCACTCGTTTCAGCTCGCCGTATGCCTTTTTCACATCTTCACCGCCCACCAGCGCATTCCCCGGATACACAATATCAACCCCAATATCTCGCAGCCCGCCAATAGTGGTTGTGTTCACCGCACCATCCACCCCGCACAATGGCCGCGTGGAG
>SICD01000040.1 GCA_009694865.1 Candidatus Magasanikiibacteriota bacterium | reverse complement strand
GTTTTTTATTTATACCCCTTCGCCTTTCTAAATAGGATTTTGTAAAAAATTAAGGTATTATTTTATCTAACTTTAGTAATAATTTAAAGTAGCTACGGGGCATTATATACTTTTTAGTTTAGCAATTGAATATAGATATTGTATCACTTGTAACTTTTTGCCAAAAAAAGTACTATAAGTACATTGTAACAAACTCAAAGGTCGAGCTTCTTACTTACTTTTAATTTACGCCGCGCTTCAATGGACGTGATCCGAGCTTCAAAGGACATTGCTCGGCACGATTCTGTTGAATCGGGCATGATTTCGTCAAATCATATGTTAAGAAAAATACTCAATTCAATGTTAGTTAGTATTTCAATGTTCGCCATGACGTCGGCCCCGGCTTTGGCCGAAACGAATGTAGCTGTTAGTGTTGCTCCTGCCCGAAAAACTGTTGACTTAGTTTGTATGGTAGCGGCCGTGGATGCTCGTGAAGCCGCTCTCCAGGGTGGTCTAAACACTTTTTCCGGCGCGCAACTCGCCGCCCTTACCACTCGCGCCAACGCCCTCCACAGCGCTTGGGGTATGACGGATGTCAAAGCCCGTCGCACCGCCATTCGCGCCGCTTGGAGCGTCTACCGCACCACGCATCGCACGGCTGTTAACGCTCATCGCACTGCCCACAATGCGGCTTGGGGCACATTCCGCACCGCTTCTAAAACCTGCCATGGAAACTCTTATGAAGAAGGGGGATCGGCCGCTGACAGCAACCTAAACTCGTAATTCAACTACTATAAGACATCCTTCATTTTTTGATGGGGGATGTTTTTGTTTTAATAACTTATCCACACTGTAATATTTTATTCATTTTGATTGTAGTATATAATAGCTATCCTAGCTTAATTCATTTCTAACTCCATTTTATGGATAATGATACAAACAGTAAATTATCTTTTTTTGACCAGCTTGACCCCAAAAGCGCTTTGCTTGTTGGCCTCATAGGCGGCGTGCTGACCCTTGGCACCATTGGTTTTATTGTGCTAGGCGCAATGACGTTGCGCGGGAATAACCTAGTCGCGGCTCCCTACCAACCAGTGGCGGCTAACCGACCCAGCGCGCCAACGACTCCCGACGCACCTCCCGCCCCCACTGGCCCAGTACCGCCCCTAACCAAGGACGACCACGTGCGCGGCGACAGCAACGCTCCCTTGACGCTGATTGAATATTCCGATTATGAATGTCCTTTCTGCCAGCGCTTTCACCCCACCATGCTTAAAGTGATGGAACAATATAAAGGCAAAGTAAAATGGGTGTATCGACACTACCCCTTATCATTCCACCAAAACGCCCAAAAAGAAGCCGAAGCGGCCGAATGCATGGCAGAACTCGGCGGCGTGAACGGATTTTGGAAATATACTGATGCGATTTTTGAACGAAGCCAAACCGGCGGCACTGGGTTTGCCCTGGCCGACCTTGGGCCTTTGGCAAAAGAGCTGGGCGTTAACCAGCAAAAGTTTCAAACTTGTTTGGACAGCGGAAAGTACGCTGGCAAAATCAAAGACCAAACAGATAGTGGCGGAGCGGCCGGAATTAACGGCACTCCTGGAACTTTTATTATTTCTGCCAAGGGGCAGGCCACGCTCATTACCGGCGCTCAGCCGTTTGAACAGGTAAAGGCGGCCATTGACGCGGCTTTAGCGAAGTAACTTACAAAATAAAAAACCACCCTGAGTTTAATCGAAAGGTGGTTTTTTGTTTTAAAATGCGTAACGATAACCAATCTTTTTAAAGCTGTCTGCCAACTGGATTTTTAATTCTTCATGACCCTTACCTCCCTTTAAAAATAATTCACGACGCTTAGCGTCACGAATGCTGATATAGGCCTCATAGTGTAGCAACTGAAGTGGCCGACGAAATTTAGTTGCTAACACAAATACACGGTTGTGTTTCTCGATTCTTTTTCTCAAGTCTGGAGCAAACCCAATATACAGCTTACCATCTTTTTTGCTTAATAAAATATATACGTAATACATGCTACAAACTGGTGTCACGCTCAGCGTGACTTAAACGACGCTTGGTGGTGGGACGCTTAGCGAATGGTGTCACGCTAAGCGTGACTTAAACGACGCTAAGCGTCGTGTCAGGGGAGAGAATCGAACTCTCGACCTCGGGGTTATGAATCCCGTGCTCTAACCGTCTGAGCTACCCTGACTACTTGGTATTTTAGTGATTGATAGCCAGTATACTATAGAAAAAAAATGTTTTGGTCAAGACGTAGTCAAGATGTACTCATCCGGTATAAGTAATCAATCTTGACAAATCGTCCAGTTTTGTTTAGTATGAATATTCCGGGCAAAGCAATTCAACCAAGACCCGGAGATATAGGAGACAAGAAAGATGCCCAAAAAGAAGGCACCACACGCCAAGAAGCAGCCCGCCACGCCGACGAATCCCAAAGCTCTCCGCAACGGGGTGAATCTTCCCTGGGACGAACCGGGACCGTCGTTGAAAGACTGCTACCCGGACCCCGGGCGGGAGACGATCGTCACAGGCGACAAATAGCCTCCTTCCTCCGGCCACTCCCCTTCCCCATCGTTTACCCACAACGCTCGGGGAAGTCGCGAGACTGCCCCCTGCCAATGTTTCTAAAAAATTGGAGATACTGGCAGTAGTCTCGCGAAACTGTTATGAACCTCTTTGACATTTTGTCGGGGAGGTTCTTTTGTTTGCCCCACAGAACGAGGCGCGTTGCAAAAAAATGTAAACCTGCTACAATCACCCTGCTTATTCTGCCTACTTTGCATAATCTGCTTACATGCTGATACTTGGTATTGAATCATCGTGCGATGACACTTCCGTTGCCCTCGTCGACTGCTCCGACCGTGGTCATGTTATTATTTCTGAAAAAACCGCTTCGCAAATTGACGTGCATAAAAAATATGGCGGGGTGGTGCCGGAAATTGCCGGGCGCATGCACGCGGAAATTATTGTACCGTTGATTGAGGCTGTATTGACCAACACCCCCCCGAGCCTGCCTACCGGACAGGCAGGCCCCCCTGTGAGAGGGGATTTGTTGGCTCCCCCCTGGCCGGGGGGTACACGGGGGGTGTTGGCTCAATCAATTCGTCCCGATGTGATTGCGGTGACGGCGGGGCCGGGGCTAATTACGGGGTTGATTGTGGGGGTGGAAGCGGCGCGGACGTTATCGTACGCGTGGAATATTCCGGTGGTGGCGGTGAATCATTTGGCAGGACACATTCACAGCGTTGAAATATCAAATGACAAATTACAAATATCAAATAAAATTCAAAATCCAAATATCAAAAATAACAATGTAACAATGAAACAATGTAACAATGCATCGCTACTAATAAACCAATTAACTAATAAACTAATAAACGAATTTCCCGCCCTCGCCCTCGTTGTGAGTGGCGGACATACCGAACTGGTGGTGATGGAAAATCATACAACTTACCAACGCATTGGCGCTACCAAAGATGACGCGGCGGGGGAATGTTTTGATAAGGTCGCCAAGCTCATTGGTCTTCCCTACCCGGGCGGGCCGCAGATTTCCCAATTAGCGGAAACGGGACGGACAGACGCGATCGTTTTTCCCCGACCGATGCTTAAAGATGCCAACCTCGATTTCAGTTTCGCGGGATTAAAAACATCAGCGCTATATTGGTTGCGAGATAACACCCCCCACCACCCCCCTGCGAGGGGGGAACCGACAAATCCCCCCTGGCAGGGGGGAACACGGGGGGTGGTGGCTGGCGATATCACCATAAACGACTTTTGCGCCAGTTTTGAACAAGCGATTGTTGATGTCTTAGTTGCCAAGACTCTGCGCGCGGCAAGCGAAATTAAACCTAAAACAATTATTTTGGCCGGTGGCGTTTCTGCCAATAAAAAACTGCGCGAAACGCTCGGAGCACGTGTCGCGCCTACCACCTACCACCTACCGCCTACCGCCTACGCCATGGACAACGGCGCCATGATCGCGATTGCCGGCTACTACCAAGCGCTTAATAAAAATTTCACTCCTTGGCAGCAACTCGGCGCTTATCCAAACTGGCGGGTGGACTCTTCTGCCCCCACTCTCTCGTAAAACCAATTTTACGCGCTCTGTCACGATAACGCACCATGGTCAATAAAACACTTTGGCGAATAATGTCCATAATATCTTCTTTATCTTCCTCAGTAAATGAATGTTCGCCGCTATTCCACCAATATTTGGTTTTGAGTTGCTTAATAAAACGTTTTGCGATGATTTCAAGGTGCGTTTCCCACACTTCTTTGGCGTATTTTTCTAAAGTGACATGAGTTTCGCAGGCGGCCGTTCTATCAAGTTCGGCTGGGGTTATTTCCGCAACCACACTACTCGCGAAGCGCCCTCCAATTTCTTGGTGCTGGCTATTTTTAAAACCTATTTCCTTGATTAAAACTCTCTGGGATATTTCTTTAGCTGGGACAAATGATCTACGATCGGCTTGATTCGTCATATATTTAACAGTGAGGTTAACTCTTCTTTTAAACCCGCTTCATCTCCAATAGAATACACCGTTTTTATAGTTTTGTCACCAACTTTAAAATACACAGTTTTATCTCCCGGATATTTTTTTAAAACCGCTTTGATGTCGTCGGCTTTAGCTTTCATCGCTTCTGGGGTGAGGATAAAAACAAAACTATTTTCGGGAAGTAACTGTGTCGGCTCCGGAACATAATCTCGAATTGAGATCGTGCCGGTATTAACGGCCAGTTGTCCACGGAGAGTACCCATATTTTCTTTATTAACCTCATAGGCGCGCTCTACAAATAGTTTATCATCACCTTCCTCATCGGAAGTTTTACCTACCACAATTACGGGGCGCCCTTCCACCCACACGTCTTTGGTAGTTTCGTAAGTGCGTGGAAAAACCAATAGTTCCAAACTTCCCGTTACATCCTCAATCGTGACGAACATCATGGGCTTGCCGCCACGAGTAATTTTCTTTTTAAGATGATCGATAATTCCTCCCACTACTACCCAGGTGCCCGCTGGTTTGGCGGAAAGTTCGTTAAGCGCGGTTAATACCGTTCCAAACCCGGTCTGAAACACAGCAAACGGATGCGCGGTTACATATACCCCCAAAAGTTCCTTTTCCCATTTTACCATATCTTCCAAACTCGCTGGGGGCGCAACTTCAAAACGAACTTTTGCAGTACTGCTAAGAGTGGAACCAAAAAGAGAACTTTGCTTGGAATTTTGCGTCTCACTGTGTCCTTTGCTAAATGACAATAAACCCTCAATACTGGCTAATAAAACCGCTCTATCAATACCAAACGAATCCATGGCTCCGCACTTAATAAGGCTTTGGAGAGATTTTTTATTTGAATCTCTGTCGTTTACCCGACGCAAAAAATCTTCTATGCTCGCGTAACGACCATTTTCTTGGCGTTCGCGATAAATAACATCGGCAATATGTTCGCCCAAATTTTTAATGCCATTTAGGCCGAAGCGGATGTGCGGTGATGGCTCCAACACCCCCCGTGTACCCCCCTGCGAGGGGGGGGCGGACACTTCCCCCCTCGCAGGGGGGCTCGGGGGAGTGTTGGCCATTGTCTCGCTCGCGACCATGGCAAAACTTTTAAAACTGGCATTAATATCCGGCGGCAATACTTTAATTCCCATGCGCTCGCATTCATGAATAATCGGCGGCACTTTATCAATATCGCCGCTTTCCGCGATTAGAACTGCCGTCATATACTGCAAAGGAAAATTGGCTTTCATGTAGGCGGTTTGGTAAGCCACCACACCGTAACTCGCGGCATGCGCTTTATTAAAACCATAGGCCGCAAAAGGTTCAATGCGCTCCCACAAAAGATGCGTTTTAGTTTCCGGAAGTTTTCCAAAATCGCGACAACCTTTAAAAAAACGTTCCTTTTGTTTAGCCATTTCAGCCGGAATTTTTTTACCCATCGCTTTTCTAAATTTATCGGCTTCTTCCCAATTATAGCCGGCCAGATTAATGGCAGTAAGCAGAACATCATCTTGATACACAATCAGACCCAGCGACTGATCCAAATAATCTTTCATGCGCGGGTCAAGATATTCAATAAGTTCCGGATGATTTTTTCGTCGAATATATTCGGGGATTGATTCCATGGGGCCGGGACGAAACAGTGCCACCATGGCCATAATATCAAAAATGGTGGTTGGCTTTAATTCCTTAAGATAACGGGTCATGCCCGAACCGGAAAGTTGAAATACCCCCACGGTTTCGCCGCGCGCGAGCATCTCGTAGGTCTTAGCATCGTCCCAGGGCTGTAAATTATGAATGTCGATTTTTTTGCCGGTGGTTTTGGCGACAATTTCCACGGCGTGACCTAAAATAGACAGATTTCTAATGCCTAAAAAATCCATTTTTAATAACCCGGCCGCTTCCACTGCGTGCATTTCATATTGCGTGACAATTTTCTCCCCGCCGGTTTCCAATTGCACGGGTGTAAAGTCCGTAAAAGCGGTGGGGGAAATTACCACCCCCGCGGCGTGAATAGAAGTATGACGCGCGCAACCCTCTATTTTTTGAGCTAAATCAATAAGGCGCTTTACCGGCGCATTTTTTTTATACAAAGTTTTTAATTCCGGTTCTAAATCTAACGCCTTAGCAATAGTCATTTGGAAGCCCTGCGCCCCAAACGGAATAAGTTTGGAAACTTGATCACAAAACGAATAGCTATAGCCTAGCGCCCGACCAACGTCGCGAATGCTCCCCCGTGCCGCCATGGTTCCAAAGGTAATAATTTGAGCCACTTTATCGGCGCCATACTTTTGTGTTACGTAGGCAATCATATCATCGCGCCGATCGTCGGCAAAATCCGCGTCAATATCCGGCGGGCTAGGACGAAAGACGGTGAGGAAACGCTCAAACGGAAGCTTAAAATACAGCGGATTAACACTGGTAATACCCATCGCGTAAGAAACTATTGAACCGGCCGCCGAACCACGAGTAGTTTCGGTAATATCGTGACGCCTGGCATAATCCATATAATCGGCTACTACCAAAAAATATGGTGAGTACCCTTTTTTAGAAATAATATCAAGTTCGTACTCAACTCGTTGTTTTACAGTCTCCGTCATTTCAGTAAAGGCTGGTAAATGACTGTATACTTCCGCTCGCAAGTGCTGGTCGGCGTTGAGGCCATCGGGGATATCAATTGCCGGAAAATGCCACTGATTTAATTTGAGCTTTAAATTAATGCGTTCGGCAATTTTTACGGTGTTCGTAATTGCTTCCGGCACATATTTGAAGCGACTAAAAATATCCGCCCCCGTCGCTAAAGAATAATCTACGTTCGACATGGTGGGACGATTTGGCTCATCAATGGTACGCCCCGCGCTAATACAGGTAAGAATATCCTGCGCCTCAGCATCGCTAGTAGAAAGATAGTGCGCGTCACGCGTAACAACCAACGGAATACCGGTTTCTTTGCCAAGCCTAACAAGCTCGGCGTTTACCTCAATTTGTCCGGAAAGATCCGCTAAATCGTTTAATTCCAAATAAAAATTACTGACACCAAATATTTCTTGATACTCAAGAGCGGCCATCTTGGCTTTAGCGTAACTATTTTCCTTTCTAATAAGCGACGACACTTCTCCCTCAATACACCCGGAGAGCGCAATGACTCCTTCGCGGTGAGCGCGCAGACTTTCTTTTGTTAGCAGGGGTTTGTCCTTAAAGCCTTTTAGATACGCCAGCGACACTAATTGCATTAAATTTTTATACCCCGCGTAATTTTCCGCGAGCAATACGAGATGATAATATTTGTGCTCGGCAACATTTTTATCGTCCAAAGCATAAGGCGTCACATATACTTCCGCCCCGATGATGGGTTTAATTCCCGCTTCCACGCATGCTTCATAAAACTCAATCG
>SICD01000039.1 GCA_009694865.1 Candidatus Magasanikiibacteriota bacterium | reverse complement strand
TAGCCGGTGGCGTTGGCGAGCAGGATCTGGTTGGTACCATCATACACGGTGATCCCGGGGATCGGCATCATCTGCGTGTTGCAGGTGATCGGCGTCGGCATCATGTCCGGGCTTGGCGTGAGGTCGGGTGCGGGGGTCAGATCCGGCAGGACCACGAGGTCGGGCGAGAACTTGATGTCCGCGACCACAACCATGTCCGGCATCGGGAGCTGGTTGGGATCGAGCGGCTGCGTGCGGCATCCGGCGAGGGTGGCGAGAACGAAAACGGTCGTCAGGAACGTGCGCATGATCATTTCCTTTTCTCTGCCCACTGGGTAGGGCGTAACCCGTTTGTCAGTAGTATTTACCCAACGCACGGAGCAGTAATCATTTAAAACAATTACTCGTCTGTGCGTTGGGCTCCTCTCAAATTGTAAAAGAGCTGTTACGTTTTCACTCATCTCTATATAATAAAGATGACAGTTAAAAGTAACAAAAATCTCTCTGCGGCGAGAGAGACATATAATGGACCCATAAATTTGGCTTTATACTAGGCTCTCTCAATCCTAGTACAAAACAAATCAGTATACCACAAAAAAGCACTTTTGTCAAGGGCTTTGGGCAAATTTTGACTAAGATTAGAGCAAGCGTGCCCAGGAGAAGAGTCGAACTTCCATTCCCTTGCGGGAGCTACCACCTCAAGGTAGTGCGTCTACCAATTTCGCCACCTGGGCTTAACTTTATTTTTTTAAAATGGTTTTTTTAATCCATTCTTTCCCTATGCCAGACTTTAAATATTTTTCTCTTTTACGGGCTTCAACTCTAGTTACAAATTCTTCAGTGTGAACTAATTGGAATGGTCGATATGGCGCAGTTGTCCTCTCTTTACCTGCTTGATGTTGCCCAAACCTCCTTTCTACATTATTCGTCAAACCAACATAAATATAATTTCGCGAAAGACTGTCCAAAATATAAACAAAAAACATATTTTCTCCCTCAAGGTAGTGCGCCTGCCTGCCGGCAGGCAGGTCTACCAATTTCGCCACCTGGGCTTTTTTTTGAGCGCTAAATACTAAGCACCTAAGCAATAAGCATCGTCGTTGCTTAGGACTTAGTACTTACAAGCTTAGAACTAACACTAAAACTTCCTATCCCTCCCCACAATCATTTCCACCGTATGTCTGGCCAAAGAAATTTTGAGACGAATTTCTTTAGTCGCACGACCGTCCGCTTCTACCATAAATGGCTCAGCCCCTCTAATTTCCATTTCTTCAAAAGGAAAAATGCTAGGGGCTTCATAGGTATACCCGAACCAGCCCCGTTTTGTCAAGGGACGGAGGAATGCTTCCAATTTACCGTCTTGCGGATGTACTATGTGTGGCGCGGCATCTTTCTTGTCTCTTTGCCAATAAAACGGCTGAAGATTACATACAATTACTTCCATTTTACCTTTAGAGGTAACTTTAAAACGTTCATCATAAAATACCTCGACTTTACTAGGAAGTACATGAAGCTGAGAAACAAAATAACGATTGTTCATTAGACCAACATCGAGCCTCTCTTTTCGTCGTCGCGATAACACGGTGGTGGCTTCAGGGCCTATTGGTATGCCCAAAACTTCAGCGATGCTATTTCCCTCGCCAATAGGCAAAAAACCAAACGTGCATTTTGCCGTAGCGCTTCCCGACAACACTTGGCCAAACGTTTTATCATTTCCTACTATCACAATCGTGGTAGCGCCGCGTTTAATTTCATCGTCAATTATCGGCCGGGCATCCACATAATTATTCAACCGAATAGTTTTGCCGGGAATGCCATAATCGGTCAAACTTATTTCTAACGCTTTAAGTGTCGAAGCGTATTTTTTTTCGCGAACAAAATTGTCGTAGAGATAAACATACATAGCTCAAATCCAAATTCCTAATGTCAAATGTCAAATCAAATCCAAAACAGAAATGTCAAATTATCACGTTTGAATTTTGAGCTTTGGAATTGGTTTGGCATTTGGGTTTTGACATTTCAACGGTGTGAGAAACTATAAAATTATACCACCGTCTGTTCCTCTGATTCGGACTTTTTACCTTGACCATTCTTCGTCCCTCTTCCTGCCTTATCCGTGACCTCAAGCCCAGGCATCATTATTTTGCCGTAAACCAAAGCACCCGCTTCCATCGTAAGCGTCTTTACTTCAACATCACCAACCACGCGAGCGGTTGATGCTAACTCCAAAATATCTTTAATTTTCATATTACCGCGCACTTCTCCGGCCACTTGCGCGCTGCCCGCCCGTACGTTCGCCAAAATCTTGGCTCCCTGCTCTACCGAAAGATGTTTGCTCGTACGCACACTGCCGGCCACACTGCCCTTAACAACAATATTTCCTTCCGACGCGAAATCTCCCTCCACGTTCACCGACGGGCCAACGACGGTTTCAACATCATCTACCGTACGAGTATCATTAGCTTCTAGTTCAGCCAAATTATTTTCCACGGAAACTGGTGAAGAACGTTTTTGAAAAATCATATGAATTTACTTTATTTATAGTTAATGTTAAAGTGAATTTATTATACACAAAAAATACAATTATGACAATCAACAAAAACTGTGTGTAACTCAACGACCAACGATTATTCAAAAAACTGCGGATAATATAACAATTATTGTTCCCCCAGCAATCGCCAGACTATATGGCAAACGCGTAACGCGAAAAGTCTGACGCCAAGTAAGAGCTAGCTCTTGGCGATGACGCCGATAAGTATACGCCAAGGCCAAAAACCCGCCGCACACCGCGACACTAACGAGCGCGAACCAGGCAAACGATTGGCCAAGCCAAGCGCCCACGAGCATCATCAATTTCTGATCGCCACCCCCCATCATACCCAGTTGCCAAAGTACAAACCACACGCCGCCTAAAATAACCGCGCCAACAAGGTGTGATATAAAAATACTCTGGCCCCCCACCACCAACGCCGCCAAGAGCCCAATCATTATTCCCGGCAACGTCAACCAATTCGGAATGCGCCGAGTCTTAATATCAAAATAAACGGCGATAAATAAACAAACTACCAGTGGCGCGAAGAAAAAATACATACCTAACTAAAGCCCGAGCCAGAGCTGGAGCACAGCGGGCGCTAAATAAATAATCAGCAGAGCGGGAAAAATACATAGCACCAAAGGCAGGGCCACTTTTACCGCCGCCGTGCGCGCCTGCTCTTCCCCCTTCTGGCGCCGACGCGCGCGCAACAAATTGGCCTGTACCGAGAGAGTACCGCCGAGCGAGGCACCCAGAATTCGAGATTGTTTCAAAGCCAATAAAAAACGGCTAAAGTCGGGGAGCGTGACGCTGGACGCCACCGCTTGAAAAGCAACTTCAAAAGGCAAGCCAGTGTCAATTCGATAAACCACGCGATTAAGCACTCGCCCCCAGCGCTCGCCCGCCGCCGGCGCGATACTACGCACCGCCTGCTCCACATTCCGACCGGCCGAAACATACAGCCGTAATAAATCAACAATATAAACCAAGCCCTTTTCTAAATCACGCTGCACCCGCACGGCCCGACGCGCCAAATACCACTCGGGCCAACGAAATGATAAACTAATGAGAAGAACCGCCACCAAAATTATTTGATCAGTGGGCGCGGACGGCAGCAGAATAATGATAGTAAAAATACTGGCCCATAAAGACATTTCTTTATACCGGCCGACGCGTTCAAAAGTAAAAACCTGCTCTTCGTGCGCGGCGCGCGCTAAAGCCAAAAGTTTTGTCTGATTAGTCAAACGCTTTGTCAACGGATTAACCGGCCAACGATCTAAAAACTTTCGATAAAACTCTTTATTCCCTAATTGAGCTAATACTTGGGATGATCGCTGGGCGACAAGATGCGCGATTAAAAGTACCACCACAAATGAAGCGCCCGCTCCGATAAAAGGAATAATAAATAAAGTCATACCATTTAAAAATCAACCTGCGTAATCCGTCGAATCCACAAAAAACCAACCAGCTCCAGCATAATAGCGACAGTAAAAAATAGACGCCCCGCGACCGTTTGAAACAATATGTTAATATATGATGGGCTCACTAGTAAAAAAAATACTACCACAATTGGAAGCAACCCCGCAATAATAAGCCCACTCATTTTGCCGGCCGCGGTCATTGTTCTAATTTCTTCTTCCACGCTTATTCTATCACGCACCGCCTTGGCCTGCTCTTCAAGCAACGGGATAATATTGCCTCCCAAACGTTGTACGGCAATAAGTGTTTCCGATACGATGGTCCATTCCGCCACTCCCAGCTGTTTTTGAACTCGTTGCAAAGCTTCCGAAAAATCCATGGTAAGTTCACCGGAACGCTCCAACGCTTGAAAAGCAAAATTTAAGGGCGCTGGCACTTCTCGAGCGATAAAACTTATCGCTTGCGGCAAAGAATATCCGGCGCGAAGCGTATCTACGAGACCGGCTAACCCATCCGGCAACTGACGTAAAAAAAGACGCTCCGTCTTACCGGCTCGCTGTTTGATAAAAACGTATGCGCCGAAAATAATAATAGCGACTAAAAAAATAGAAAAAAAATGTCCGGTCACCAACAAACCAAAAATTACAACTATGCCAACGATGACGCCCTTAAAAAGCAGTCGTCGATGAACAAAAAAACCGGACCAATAAAGCGTGCGATCAAAATCCGAAAGTGTGCCATCAGTTAGCGCCGGCCAAAAAGGCTCGGAGGCCACTCGAGATTGGCGCGCGCGCCGACGTTCCCGAAACCAAACGCCAACTGATCGCGTTAATTGTACTATTACAAAACCATACGCCATGAAGACGCAAACTCCGGCCAGCCCAATTAAAATTATTACTCCCGGTGACAACGCTAACAATGTCTGAAAATCTTTCGGCATACTTAATTTAAAAACCAATCAACATTTACTGTCACTCCGGCTTGTTCAAACAAATCGAGACGGTCCGGCAAAACTCGCTCCCCCACGAAAACATTTTTAATTTTATCATACACGAAAAGCGGGCGCAGCGCATACCCCGTGTCGCCGCCACCGCTTGGCCGCAAAGCCATTTCACTGATAGCCACAATCCGGCGTGCCCCGCCACTCAATCGTTCCTGTTGCACCACATAGTGTATGGCACTCTTAATTTGTTCCCGAATCGCGCTAAGTGGAATATCAATATCAGTCATCAGAGCCATGGTCTCCAGACGGAGCAGGGCCTCCTCGGGAGCGTTGGCGTGAATGGTGGTGAGGGATCCCTGGTGTCCGGTATTCATGGCCTGCAACATATCCAAGGCCTCGCCGCTGCGCACTTCGCCCACAATAATTCTGTCCGGCCGCATCCGCAAAGCATTCTTAAGAAGGGTGCGAATCGTAATTTCCCCGCTCCCCTCAATATTGGCTTGACGCGCTTCGAGTTGTACCAAATGCGGGTGAACGAGGCGCATTTCGGCGGTATCTTCAATACTAATAACGCGTTCGGATGGAGCAATTAGCGCCGAAAGCGCGTTGAGTGTGCTGGTTTTACCCGACCCCGTACTACCAGAAATAATAATATTCTGCTTAGCCGCTACCGCGGCTTGTAAAAAATTCGCCATTGGCTCCGACACGGTACCATTCTCAATTAGCCGACTCATCGTATAAGCCTCGGCCGGAAAACGTCGAATTGTTAACACCGGGCCAATTTGTGACAAGGGCGCGATAATGGCGTTAACACGAGAACCATCCGGGAGGCGAGCGTCGACCAGTGGTGAAAGTTCGTCAATACGCCGTCCGGCGCGACTCACAATGCGATTGATAATTTGAAGTATTTCGGCTTCACTCGTAAAATTAATATCGGCGCGAACCAGCTGTCCGGCTCGTTCAATAAAAACCGATTCCAAACCGTTAACCATAATCTCAGTAATGCTGGGGTCGGCAAGCAATCGTTCCAGCGGTCCTAAACCAATAATTCGCTGAATAATTCGCTCTTTGATTTCAAACTTATCTTCAAAAGACAGTTCACGCGCGTTCTCACACACTGCCAAGAGCTGATCAAGGCGCGCCTCCAATATTTCTTTGGTTAAAGCCGATCGCGGATTGCCTTCGCGCTCCAGAGTTGCGACCAGAAGCTGATGTATCGACTCAATAAGTTCGGCAGAAAAAGAAGACATAGGCGCTACAATGAACCAGCTGGGGCGAGGCTGGAACCAGAAGCTTCCACGGCCACTATCATCTGATAATTAGCGGCTCTGGCTTGAATGAGACGACTAATGATATCTGGAGTTAACGCTAACAGTACCGCGGTGGACTGACCATCCTTATTCGTTTCGGACGAGAGTACGCGGATACTGCTCGCTAAAATTCCAGCATTGTTACCACTGGTTCGCGTCGGCGGAAAAGCGGCGTAAATACTGATGCTATCATTCTTTTTTACTTTCGGAAACGGTGCCGATAGCCAAGCCGATGGCAGGGTAAAGCCGCTAAAACCAGCCGGCACCAGAGTGGCCTCAGAATTAGGATCTCGATCGTAGATAAGATCCTTAGTAGTAATAACTTCGTTGGCCGATAATGAGCGGGTCAAAACTTGCCCCACCACCTGATTAATATCCACTACCGCCGTTTGCGGTAAAGACTCTCGAGAAATATTAAGAGTTTTTAAATCACCGATTTTTAACATTCGGGGGGCGGTTAAATCAGCTCTGGCCGCTAGCACAGTGAGCGGCTGACGCTCGTCGTATAAATTAATCATCCACCAAAAAATGGCGCCCGCCACAACCATAGCCGCCAAAATGGCGCCCAAAATTTCCAAACGCGTAAAATCAACTTTTAATTTAAAACCCATATTTATGGACAAAGCGTAACGCTATAGTTACTTTCGGGGGCTAACATAATGGCCGACTGGCCAGTTATGGCTTCCGAGAGCTTCTCGATAAGTAATGGGTAAGCATAGCGTATAACCACTTTTATGTCAACCCTCTTTTCCGATCCCGTACAATCATTTTGCAACACCGGATAGGTAACGGTTACCACACTAGGATCAGCTACTTTTTCCAGCGGGAACCCTTTCCAAGCGTTCTTTTTAACATAGTCACGCGTGCCGGCGTCAACCGCCTGAATAGCCGCGTTATCCGTCTGAAATTCAGTCCGATCAGCTGGCGTTAAAAATCGCTCGGGATGCTTTTTGTCATCTTCATTCTGGGGCGGAAGAAACAAACCATTGTTCACGTTTTTTTCAGCTCGCGCCGCGATCATTTCCGCCATTATTCGTCCTCCGCCCGCCGCGCCAAACTCGGCCATAGTTTCCAAGCGTTGGCGAGTCAAGAGGGCACCGCCGGTATTCATAAAAAAAGCCAATAACAAAAGAATGGCTAAAAGTAGAATCGCCACTAGCGCGGTCGCCACGCCATCATTGGCATTCCAAGGGCGCGGGGCTAAGCGCGGGCACTTCCATACGCGCCGTTGCTTGACCCACCACTTCTTGAAACGGAAATACGGGATCCTTGGTAATTTCAGCATATTGATTTTTAAAAAAATCAAAACCAAACGGAATTCGATACGTTACCTTAACCACCAAATCACCGCCTACTACTGGCAATGGCTTGGTAGCCTCCAATGTCCAACGACTCTCATCGGTATCAATCACTCGCATCGTATCTTTAACCGCCACGGCAATGGTGCGGCAATCCCCGGTCAAAGCGCCGCGCCGCGCCCCTTCGCGCACCGCCGCCGTTACCACCAATTGATCGTTCAACCAATAGCCAACCACAAAAATTCCCATCAGCAAAAACAAAAGTACGGGAATTAATAAAGCCGCCTCCACTGCGGCTTGACCGGTTTCGTTACTAAACCATCGCTTCATACCGTAAATTAATTTTTGACCATTCTTAGAGGCTAAAAAATTACTTAAAAGTATTCCTAGTTTCTTTGCTAAATAATCCAACCAAAGCAACAATTCCAAAAATAATAAAAATACTCGGCAAATAAAGACTGGCTATAATAATAGCCGCCACCCAAGCCCAAAATTTTTGTTTTTTAAGATCTTTAATAATAAACTCAATAAATAAACCAAAACCAAAAACTAACAACGAAAGCAACAGCACTCG
>SICD01000038.1 GCA_009694865.1 Candidatus Magasanikiibacteriota bacterium | reverse complement strand
CAAAAACAAGGTTTACAACTTAGACGAAGCAATAAAATTAGCTAAGGAAACCAGTGGCGTTAAGTTTGATGCCAGTGTGGAAGCGCATGCTAATTTGGGTATTGACCCCAAAAAGGGCGAACAGCAAATTCGCGCGACGGTTACCCTGCCGCACGGTACCGGTAAAACCAAAACCGTGGCCGCGTTTGTTTCACCAGAAAAAGAACAAGAGGCTAAGGATGCTGGGGCGGATTTTGTGTATGGCGAAGAAGATATTAAAAAAATTAAAACTACCGGCAAAATTGAATTTGAAGTCGCGGTGACCACTCCGGACATGATGCCGAAACTCGCGGCGATTGCCAAAATTTTAGGCCCCAAAGGTTTAATGCCAAACCCTAAAACCGAAACGGTTAGCCCGAGTATTAAAAAAATGGTGGAGGAACTTAAAAAAGGTAAAATGACTTTTAAGAACGACGATACCTCCAATATCCATGTATCGGTGGGCAAAGTAAGTTTTTCCGAAGCTCAACTTAAAGAAAACACGATGGCGTTTTTAGACGCGCTTAAAAAAGCAAAACCTTCCACATCCAAAGGCACCTACATTAAAAATCTCGTACTCTGCTCCGCAATGGGTCCGGCGATACGGATTAGTGCAAATTAACCAATTCTCCACCCAGACGGATCCGCTTTGACCGGGGGAACTCAATTTGTCCCACCAAAAACATCCCGATTTGAGTCGGGATGTTTTTGTTAAATCTGTCGACACAAAAACTTGACAAAAATCTAAAAATGCCCTATTATAAAGAACTTTTCTAGCTGTTGGGGAAGACGAGAATACAGAGGCTGTATTTTTATCTGCCAAAGCAGTTATCGGGCAAAACTCTGCCGTGGCGATTGACAAACTGGTTCTGGTGCCGCCCGAGCATTAGACCACACAATGGAGGTGCGCTATGCGCGCCCAGGTTCCCGACCAGCCGCTCGCTCTCGCTATCGTTTTGACCCCCTCGCGCAACAAGGAGTACTGCTTCACGGTGGTCCCACTCCACAGTTCCAGCAACAAGCCGCACGCCCAGAGCAATCCGTTCCGGACGCAGCTCGATGGACTGGCCGCGCTCCGGAAGCTCGCCACCACGACGGGCATCCCGCTCGACCAGGAGCCGTACACGGCGGCGGCGGTCCGCGGCATGCAGGATCGGGGTATCCCGATCGGCAGCAACCTGGCCGGCATCGTGCTCACGGCGGTGCTCGCCATCGCCCAGAGGACCATCCGCGGGGTGCTCAAGAACACCGCAAGGAACACCGCCCCGAGCTACGACATCATGCTCCGCGACTGCGGGCAGTGCCTCGACAAACACCTCATCCTCACCAAGAACGGCCGGGTCATCGCCGATAGCCGGCTCAACATCACGGACGGCTTCACGCCACCCATGAACACCTTCCAGCGCTGGGCCGAGCAGAACGATCTCCCGCCAGAAACCAGCCTCTCGCTCACGGAGAAGCTCCGGAAGATGATCGACGAAGCGTCTCAATACGCTCTCGATATCCAGGAAAACGCCCTCGGCACCGCAGTCTTGATTCAGAAGAATGGTGTCGAAATCACGGGTCGCTACAACGTGGGCAACAAGCTGGATGTGTTCGGGGCGCTCAGCTTCATGCTCCGCAATTGCCCGATCCCGAGCACCGCCCACGCCAGCCTCTTGGAAGACGCCCTGAACATCGCCGACACACTCCCCGACTGTGTGCCGATTGTAACTCAGGCGCTGCCGGATCTGGAGACGGTTCCCGCGCCGCCCGTCGCAACGGCCGCGACCGCCCCGGTCCCCGCTAACGACAACACCCGGCCGGGCGACCCCACGACGAACTAACCCCCCACTGATTAAATTCAGACCGGGGGATCTGACATTCCCAACCGATACGCCCACCGAACGCACCTCCCCCCTCCAAAAACCCCGACTGCGTCGGGTTTTTTGTTGGCGCGCGTCAGTAACTATTCAGCTCTTTCCAGTTGTCATCCCGAGCCACAGCGAGGGATTACAGGCGGTAATAAGACGTTTGTTGGTAATAACTGAATAGTTACGGACGCTTTTTTTGCACTTTTTCCTTTTTTCCGCTATAATAATTTATACGTAATAATTACTTTTGTATGCCTGACGAAACTTACCACCGCCCCAGCTGGGATGAATACTTTATGGAAATCACGCGCGCGGTGGCCAAGCGTGCCACCTGTGACAGGGGACGCTCTGGTTCTGTTATCGCGCGCGATAAGCAAATTTTGGTTACCGGGTACGTGGGCGCGCCCAAGGGCCTGCCCCACTGCGATGAAGTTGGCCACCAAATGAAAACCGTAACCCACGAAGACGGTAAAAGCACCCAACACTGTTTACGCACTACCCACGCCGAACAAAATGCCATTGCGCAGGCGGCTAAATTAGGGGTGGCCATTGCTGGCGGCACAGTCTATTGCAAAATGACCCCCTGCCCCACCTGCGCCAAAATGATTATTAATGCCGGCATTACCCGGGTAGTCTGCGAAAAGCGTTACCACGCGGGCAGTGAGAGCGAAGAATTATTTCGCCAAGTAGGTTTGGCCTTGGATTTTTTTGATGAGGGAGTGGAAAATTATGACAAACAATAGCGCGCTGTCATTCCGACCGTAGTCCTGATTCGCATCGGGACGCAGTGGAGGAATCCCTTTCATCGTAACTATTCAGTTCTTTCCAATTGTCATTCCGACCGAGTTCGCACGAGTGGAGGTCTCGCGATGCCTCAACAGGCAATCCCTTAACAACGTTGGCCAATTGGTGAAAGGGATTCTTCGATCCCGAGTACTCGGGACTCAGAATGACAGCATTTGAAAAGAACTGAATAGTTACTTTTCGCCGATATGCGCACACACAATTACTTCATATATATTCTAGCAAGCGATAGCGGAACACTATATGTTGGTGTAACAAATAATTTAGAACGAAGAATCTCAGAACACCAACAAGGACTGAACGAAGGATTCACTAAAAAATATTCCTGTCATAAATTAATATACTACGAGGACTATAACGACATAAGGGACGCAATTGTGCGCGAAACACAACTTAAAAAATGGTCACGAAAAAAGAAAGAAAATCTTATAAAAACGATAAACCCGACGTGGAAAGACCTGAGTTCCGAGTGGCGATAAGGGATTGCCTGTTGAGGCATCGCGAGACATCCACTCGCGCGAGCTCGGTCGGAATGACAATTGTGACAACTATGCAAAAAATTATTCTCGGATTTGTCGGCGATCTCGCGGCCGGCAAGGGTACTATTTGTAAATATTTAGAAGAGAACTACGCCACTCCCAATTACCGTTTTTCCACCATGCTCCGTGATATGCTGAACAGAATTTACGTGGACAAGTCCCGAGAAAATTTGCAACAACTGTCTACTTTTTTGCGCGCGCAATTTGGACAGGATGTAATGAGTCGAGTAATTGCCGAGGATGTAGCGCGCGACACGCGTGAAATTATCGCGGTTGAGGGCGTGCGGCGACCAACCGACATAACATTTCTGGAAAAAAATCCGGGCTGGCATCTTATATACATTACGGCTGACCAAAACATGCGTTTTGAGCGTTTGGTGAAACGCAATGAAAACCCGGGCGATGACCAAAAAACGTTCGCGCAATTTTTAAAAGATGAAACATCCGAAGCGGATGGAATGATTAAAGAGCTGGGAGGAAAGGCCGAATTTATAATTGAGAATAATGGAACGTTGGAAGAATTTTACGAAGCGATGGAGGCGGTACTAAAGACAATTATGTCATCCTGAACGCAGTGAAGGATCTCTGTCCGTTGGGCGGTTGAGACAGAGATTCTTCGTTTCACTCAGAATGACAGTGCTATGAAAATTAAAATTAAAAAATTACACCCTGACGCGCGAATTCCTGCCTATGCTCACCCAGGGGACGCGGGTTTAGATTTATTTTCGCTCGAAACGCACACCCTGCAACCCAAAGAAGCAAAACTTTTTAAACTCGGTTTCGCTTTAGAATTTCCTCATGGCTACGTGGCGCTGGTAAAAGACAAGGGCAGTTTCGCCCAGCGATCTATCCACAGCTTGGGGGGAGTGTTTGACGCGGGATTCCGCGGCGAATATAACGCGCACCTCATTAATTTGGGGAATGAATCGTACACTATTGAAAAGGGGCACAAACTAGCACAGTTGGTGATACTCCCAATTATTACGGCCGAACTGGAAGAAACAGACAAGCTAAATGATAGCTCCAGGGGAATGGGGCAGTTTGGGAGTACGGGAAAATAGTAACTATTCAGCTCTTTCCAATAAAAGGCTCGTTTTCACCTGTCATCCTGAGTCGGAGCGAAGGATCTGGTTCGATTATTTGGCCAACCAACTAGATTCTTCGCTCCGACTCAGAATGACAGTGGGAAAGAACTGAATAGTTACAGGGTCTGAGCTTGACACAGCGTCGTTTTTATGTTATGATTATCTGTTTGAATAGTGGTGTTTTTGACTAATTTATGCCCTACGATGATCAAGGCAACTGGAGTCAGCCGACGGAAGCGGATTTAGCTAGAGCGCGAAAAGAAAAAAAATCTGATCTTAAAACATTGGTCGAGTTTATAATTGACAAACAACACGCTGCGGATTTTCTCGCGGCCATGGAAAAGATCGGGCGCAAAGAAAAAATAAAGCTTGGCGAAACCACTATTACTAAACAAGAATTACTGGAGCGTTTGCTTAGCGTCGCGCGGGAAGCGTCTTCGCTTAAAGACGCTGGGGAAAAAGTACGCGTCGCCTTTAATATAAAAACTATTGGCGTGCCCAGCGCGTTTGGTTTGCCGACTAAAGATCTGGGCCGGGCATTCTTAGATATTTTAAGCCACCGAGACTACGGCGTTAAAACATGGAAATTTGGGGAGGGCGAAATGCCAAAAAATAAAACTGAAGCGTTAAAAAATACTTCTCCTGATGATGAAGAAGCGGAAAGAACTGAAACCTATAAACAGAGTGTCCGGTCTCTGCTGGAGAGAGATCTGCTTGGAAGTGCGATTAACTATTTACACGACGTTGGTGAGTATTTTTTTATAAGAGCCCTGAATGATTTGGATTATTTTTTAAGCTTAAATGATAAACGCTCTCTAACTCTCAAAGATTTTTTTTCAGAGTCATCTCCTCACCGGGGTAAACCTTATGATCAAAAAACACTACGCGAAGTTGTTCTAAAAATTAAAGGTTTAATTTGGGAAAATAACAAATGGGTAAGAGAAGAAGACGCGGATGCGCAAAAAGCCGCAACGGCCCCGCCCGAGCCGCCGCCAGAAAAAGAAGGTGACGCGGAATTAATTACACAGACACGAGAGAGGATTCTTGCTTTCCACGAAATGAATATACCGAGATTGCAGCGTATTTTAGGAGCTGGCTTCGAACAAGCTGCCCGAATTATGAAACAACTGGAGGCCACTGGCGTAGTTGGCCCAAGCCAAAGAGGATTTCATGAAGTGCTTATTTCTCGGGCAAATATATCTCCGGAAGAACCCGCAGAAATAAGACCCGAACCAGTTTGGGATGATTCTCCTAAAAAAATTGAACCGCCAACAGTAACTCCGCCAGCTACGGAGATATTGCCCATTCCGGCAACCGATGAAATTGTCAAATCAGCATCTCCCGCGAGAGAAAGCGGACCAAATAAAACACCCGAGGAACTCGATGGAGAGAAACAAAGGATGATAATAGAATTATTAGAAGCAACTACTCCTGGCCTTGCCATGAAAAAACTGTTTCTATGGATAAAAGAAGACCCCAGCAAAACTTCTCTTTCTAAAAAAGAAAAACTCAAATTTTTAATAGACCAACTTGAACAACAAGATTATTTTGGCTTGGTAAACCTCAACCGCGCTAATGCGCTTGTTGCTTTATTTTTGCATTTCTTCCTTTTTCTCACGGGAGAGGAAAGCGCTGAGGTTCTTGAGAGTATTAAAACATACAAAAAAATTGAACTTAAAGATGGTAAGTGGATTTCCACCGACGAGCCAGCGCCGGTCGCGACACCAAAACAAACGTCTGCTTTGCCGCCAATGCCCGCGCCGTGGATGGTTCCCGCGCGGCCACTATGGCCAACCACCTCCAAAATACCCCGACCAGCTTGGCCCCCCATGCCAATGCCTCCGCCGCTTTCAAGAGGTCCCGTCGCGCCTCAGCCGCCCGATGCCACGCCAGTGCAGTTGCCTGAGTCTAAACCCGAGCCCGAAAATGTTACCACTAAAATTGACCGCTTGCTGGAAAGCGCTTATTTTACGTCCGATGATTTTGAATTCTTAATGGGGCATTTCCCTGTGATTTTGCCATCGCCGGGGGTTGAACCGGGCGAGCCGGTTCCGGCGCTAAAACATTTAATTGAGCGCCTGGACGCGTTGAATTTTTTTAAACCCGGCGGCGAGAGTAAATATCATTATGAAGCGCTGATACAATTTTTGACTGACCAAAAACGCGCTTACCTGCAACCCAAGCGTGACGCGCTAGCCTTTTGGATTAAACAATTAAAAAATATTGAATTAAAAGATAGGCAGTGGATTTCGGCCGAGCCGGCGCTGGTTGCGCCAGCAGAGCCGCCACCAAGCGCGCCTGCTCCCGAACCAACTACCGAACTGGCAATGAAGGAAGGTGAAGCGACGGCCATTAAAACACGCCTCAATGAAAGTTTGATCTCGGATTATTTAATCAACCAATCGACTGACAAGGCAATTCGAAGACTTCTCAAATGGGTCAAGGACGATACCGATACTAGCTTGGTTACTGAAAAAGCGAAATTTAGATTTTTTGTTGACGAACTTCACCGTTTGGGGTACTTCGATCGCAGTTTGCAGCCAGAAGAATATACCCAATTCATCAAGTCTCTAGACACGCAAACGTTTAATATATCGGAAAATGAGGCCAACAAAATTCTTGGCTGGATTCGCCAGCTTAAAAACCTTGAACTTAAAGGTAACGAATGGGTTTCTATCGAGTTAGCACCAACAGTTGCAGATTTGCCAGAACCGCCCCCACCGCCCGGGCGCGCATTTGCTAGCACGATATCGCCGTACGACAGCGCCTCTTCCGACAAAATTACGCTCGTGCCAGGCGACCCCGACGGACAACGATATTACTACCAAGAATTGTTTAAAGATCCCATTAAACTTAAGCGCAACCTGGCGAACGACACCTGGTTTGCCAACCACTTGCGTTGGCGTGCGGACGGTGGCGAGCGTGAAGAAATTTTGGCGGTACTTTTTCCGCCTGGTGATACGACCGCGGGAGAAAATATTATACAACGGTTATTAGACGAAGCGATTAAAGCTACAAAATTTGATACCGCCATACAATTTGCTGAACTATTTCCCGATGGCAATAAATTGGTGCGTGATGCTAACTGGACGGCTTTGGCGAAGATATTGCTTAAAACTAATTTGTCCGCTACAGATGAAGAAATTAAAAATTCTTGCGAACATATAAGCGATCCTGGCGCTCGCGGCCGCCTCAACGGCTTTCTTATTATTGAAAGAAATCGCCAAGCGCGGGAAGCGTCGGCCAGTTCCACCAATGCCCATACAGACACAGCAAACGAACAAGCCACGGACGATTTGGTGATTGGCAAAACCCCGGTTAAGCCGCTCGTTTTGCCGCCCCCCATTCCAGTCGAAATAAGCGAAGAGGATACTATGCGCATCGCGGAACGCGTGGCGAATGGCGAAATTAGTTTGGAAGACGCGGACATTCCCGAGGCGACAGACGAAGAGGCGGCGTTGGCTGTGCTGGAAGAGCCCGACGCTAGCCCGGCGCCAGTTAGCGAAGAAGACGCACGGCATAAGGCGCGAGCCGCCATGACTTTGGAAGAGCGTATGAAGCTGGGTGTGCTTATTGAAAACGCTGAGAAAGAACCGGATGCCGCGGAACTGCAACAAATAGAAGAACTGCGCGCGGACGTGGAAAAAGCTGGCAATGATATACAATTTTTTGAATACCTAAGCCAAGACGCGCGCCGCTGGGCGCTGTTGCCCAAAATTTTATTTCCCGACGGTATTCCTGCTTGGCACAGTAGTCTTAAAAATGTCTTTCATCTTATTGATATAGCTGTAGAAAAAGAAAAATATCCCCTGGTTTTTAATTTAGCCGATCTCTACCCCGCCCATGACATTCATGTGCGCGATGATCAGTGGGATAATATCATTGATAAACTTGTCAAAT
>SICD01000037.1 GCA_009694865.1 Candidatus Magasanikiibacteriota bacterium | reverse complement strand
CGGGGAGTTTAGTAAAAGTTATTTTTTTCGAATACCTGGCGCTGTTTTGTATCGCCAGTTTTTTAACCACGGTGGCGGTAATGAACACCAGTTGGTATGACTGTCCCACGAGCGGATCCTTGGGATGGAGCGACCTTGCGTTCTTGCTCATTGGCCTCGTCAGCGCGGCGTGGGTTATATGGCGCGTGTTATTTCCGGTTTTGATTAAAGATAGCTTTCGCCCGATTCTTAAGATTGACTGGCTCATTATACCCAACCCCCGTATTGGTTCAGCGGAATATTTATTTCCCAGTACCCACCCTAGTTATTTTTTTGTAGATCTTTTTGCCACCGGGGTTGGTTTAATTTTTTTCTTATCCCTGGGTGCTAGTAACCCTGCGGTGGTAGGTTGCGGACTCTTGAAGGAACATATTTTTAGCAGTATTGCTTTGGCGATTGGTATATTTTTCCCAATTCTTCGCCTTGGTAGCTGGTATGTACTCCGCCGTAAATTTCCCGCTGAAACTGCTCTGGGTCGGCCAGCGTGGAAACCGGTTATAATTCTCTGGTCAATTATTGCCGTGCCGTTTGGTATTGTACTTATTAGTATGGGCATACAAAATTTGACGCGCAAACCCATAACACTGCCGGTGGTTGACGCGAGCACATTTACTGGCGGCCTTTCGGCGCACACCAATTTAGATGGTACTTATGTTCGCGTGCGTGGCAGCATGAAATACCCAAAGGTAGTTCGCTGTGGCTGTGACGAGGCTGACAAAACAAACTGCATTTGGCGCGTCGCGACCCTTTTGGATGTCGGTGCTGGCGGCGAAGTGTTGGCAGTGGCGACGCAAGATATTGAAACGGTGTACGCGGCCACTGAGAAAAAAATTAACGGAATGGTTGAATTGGTTGGGCGGTTAGAGCCCATGCCTGACGCCACCGATAAACCTTGGAAATTTAGCACCTGTGGCGCGGAAGTGTTTGGAACACCGGGCGCGGCTGGGCGAGCGTATTTGTTGGTGGAAGGAGCCCCGCGAAAATAAATAAAAATCCACTTCTTATTATTCTGCTTTACAACAGAATAACAAAAAGTGGATGACGGGGCGGGTTTGAGCGGATGTCGGCGGGGCGTATGCCTCGTAACCCACTCGCGACGGCCCTGTCAGGCGTCGACAGGCGATTCATGTGACAGAGCAGCCGCCATTGCTGCCTTCTGCGTCTCGAGACGCGCCAGCAGCACGATGCGGATTGCTCTCATCACCAGAAAGGCATACCGCCTCTGCAGCTCCTCTTCGCGCCACACGCAAGCCAGCGCATTCGCCTCGAAGAGATCGAGCAACGTCTCGTTGTTGTTCTTCTCGAGGATCCCAGCCAGCTCCTTGATGCTGGCTTCCAGCTTCTCATCGTGCCAGTTGTCCTGCATCCGGTGCCAATCGCGCCAATGACGATCACACATCGCGAACCTCCTTGTTCAGGTTATGATACCATGATGCTGTCGCCAAAATCAAATTCATTACTATGTTAAATCTAAATAAAATTAAATCTCAATTTCCACTTTTCAAAAAGCACCCCAAGCTGCATTATTTAGATTCCGCCGCTACGACCCAAACGCCGCAGGTAGTTTTGGACGCCATGAATAATTACTACACCAACTTCCGCGCCAACACACACCGTGGTTTATATAATCTAAGTATAGAAGCCTCCCAAGCATTCCAAGCTTCCCGGGCCTCCCTAGCCTCGTTCATCAACGCCCAAACTGAAGAACTTATTTTTACATCAGGTACGACGTACGGCCTTAATTCCCTCGCTTACACGCTCGGCCCGCGCCTATCGCACCGTGATAATGTTGTTTTAACGCGGATAGAACACCATGCTAACCTCGTGCCCTGGCAACAGATGGCTAAACATTATGGATTTGAATTGCGGTTTGTTGAATTAACGACACCCACGACTGTCATTTCGAACCACAGTGAGAAATCTCTAGCTCACCAAACGACGAACAGAGATTCCTCGTCGCCACGAGGCTCGCTCGGAATGACAAGTTGTGAATTGGACATGGAATCGGCAAAAAAATTAATTGATAAAAATACTAAAATCGTCAGTTTCACCCTTGCCTCGAACGTGCTTGGCACCGTAAACCCGGCGAAGGAAATTGTGGCGTTGGCTAAAAAGGTTAGGGCAATTTCCATTATCGACGCCGCGCAAGCCGTGGCCCATTTCCCTATTGATGTACAAGATATTGATTGCGACTTTTTGGTTTTCTCCGGACACAAAATGTACGGCCCCACTGGTATTGGGGTTCTTTACGGTAAAAAAATAATGCTCGAGGAGCACATTGAACCGTTTTTATTTGGCGGGGAAATGGTGAACGAAGTAACCTTTGAAAATGCCACTTGGAATGATGTGCCGCTCCGGTTTGAAGCGGGGACACAAAATATCGCGGGGGTGATTGGACTGGGGGCGGCCGTAAAATTTATTCAAGAAATTGGATGGAGTGAAATTCAATCTCACGAACAATCATTAACTAATAAACTAATAAACGAACTAACAAATGTTGGCGCACAAATTGTCGGTTCCAACACTTGTCATTCCGAATCCCCCGTCGTAGGGGGTGAGGAATCTCCGGCTCATTCAACGGACGGACAGAGATCCCTTGTCGGCGCGAGCCTCACTCGGGATGACAATGGAAAAGTGGCGTTGCCCAACCGCATTGGCGTCGTCTCGTTCACCCTCCCCGGCATCCACCCCCACGACGTTGCCGAAATTTTAAACCAAAATAACGTCGCTGTCCGTGCCGGACACCAGTGTGCCATGCCACTCCACAAACATTTAGGGCTATCAGCAACCGTGCGCGTGTCGCTAGGAATGTATACTACCAAAGAAGATGCGGACGCGTTGATTGCGGCAATTGAGAAAACGAAAAAAGTTTTTAAATAAAACAACCCTCGGTTGAGAGTTGTTTGGTCGGTGGACCGGCGGAGACTTGAACTCCGAACGACACTTGTCAAGGGTGCTATTTTACCAGTTAAACTACCGGCCCAACACAGTCCACCGTAGTCTAGTATAGCAAAGTTATAACAAACAAAAAAGCCCCATATAGGGACTTTTTGCTGACAAGCGTCTATACCAGTAATGTAACTAGTTTAGCACCCTACTAATAGTTTAGTCGAAAAAAAACATTTTGTCAAACCCATTATCCACACTCCCTTTGTCTTCTATGGACGACCTTTACCAACAAGCCCTTCTCGACCTCTACAAAAACCCTCTCAACAAAAAACCATTGAGCGACTTTACAATACGTCAGGAAGAAAATAATCCACTGTGTGGCGAACAGGTGGAGCTCTTTGTTAAATTTGATGAACATGATAGAGTAACGGACGTGGGATGGGAGAGTGAAGGCTGTAGTATTTCTCAAGTTGGTGCCAGCCTGTTGACGGATTACATAAAAAATAAAACACGTGAGGAATTAAAAACCATCACTTCGGATGAAGTAATAAAAATGACCGGGCTCAACTTAAACCCGGCGCGATTGCGATGTTTATTGCTCTGCTATACTGCCCTACAAAAAATTTTAACAACCTAGTGTCATTGCGAGGAGCGAAGCGACGTGGCAATCCCCTAGCTTAAGGAGTTCTAAAAACAAGGGGATCGCGACGCTCGTTTCACTTCACTCGCGATGACGCAAAAAACTATGACTCTACAAATAAAAAATATTCATATCTCTGCCCAGGACAAACCAATCGTCCATGGTTTGAATTTAGAAATAAAACCTGGAGAAATACATGCCATCATGGGGCCAAATGGCTCGGGAAAATCCACCCTCGCTAACGCGCTCATGGGACATCCAAAATATACAGTGACAAAAGGCAGAATTATAATTGATAAAAAAGATATTACTGCCCTTTCTGCCGATAAACGAGCACGGGCTGGACTTTTTCTCTCGATGCAATATCCACCAGAAATTCCGGGCGTCTCCATCGCCAACTTCCTCCGCCTCTCGGCCGGAGCCATGCGCGGCACAAACCAAAACCCCATCACCTTCCACAAAGAACTGAACGAGAGAATGAAAGAGCTCGGCATTGACCCATCATTTGCGAGTCGCCACATTAATTTAGGTTTTTCGGGAGGTGAGCGCAAACGCTTAGAGATATTACAATTACTAATTTTGAATCCGACGTACGCCATACTGGATGAAACTGATTCTGGCCTGGATGTGGACGCTCTCAAAGTAGTCGCGGATGGCATTAACCGTTTTCATTCGTCGAAACATGGTATACTTCTTATCACTCACTACAATCGAATTTTAAAATATGTGGTGCCGGATTTTGTGCATATTATGTCTGGGGGGGAAATAGTTAAAAGTGGAAAGAAAGAATTGGCGAAAGAGATTGAGAAAAGTGGCTATAAGAATTTTACTTAAAAACGTTGTCATCCCGACCACAGGAGGGATCTCTGGCTCACTTAACGACACAACGTTGGTTGAGCCAGAGATTCACTCCTCGGAGTATCTTCGACCTCGTCGGCCGCGAGGCCTCGCTCGGAATGACAATTAAACTATTATGATTACCAAAGACAAAATCATCGAAGCGCTCCAAACCGTTACAGACCCTGAAGTCAACCTGGATATCTGGACCATGGGGTTGATTTATAATTTGGAAATTAAGGATGATAATATTAAAATTCTCATGACGTACACCACTCCTTTTTGTCCCTGGGGGCCCCAATTGAACGAAGATATAGAATCAACCCTTAAAAATGCTGGAGCGAAAAAAGTGGACATTGAAGTGACCTTTGACCCACCCTATAAAATGCCGGATGAGCTTCGAGCCATGCTCGGTGTATAAGACGAGGGCGACCAACTGTCATTCTGAGCGCAGCGCCTGCCCGCCTCTGGTGGGAAGAATCTCTGTCCCAATCCATTGTTACATTGTTCGATTGTTTCATTGTTAGTGATTGAACGGACAGAGATCCTTCAGTCGCTGACGCTCCTTCAGGATGACAAATAAAATATGCCAAAAAAAATCCGTGTCTGCGCCGGGCCGCACTGCAGTTACCGCAAATCAAACCGTATTCTGGACGCTCTTCGCGGTTACTTTAGCGCTGAATCAACTGCTCAAGATGTCGACTTAGACTACGGCGCCTGTACCGGCTTTTGTGAGGAAGGACCAAACGTGGTGGTTGATGACGAAACGTTGTGCCGGCACGCCGACACCAAAACAATTGGTGATGATGTGTCCACGGGCAAGGGCGAAAAACTATACGCGGCGCGTCCTTTGGATTTAAACTTAGACGATGTTATTTTAGGAATATGAGCAAAGACGTACCACTGCCCGCCAACCTGCCCGAACAAATCTCTCAAAAAATAAAAGCCGGCGGAACCATCCGCCGCATTGTAGTTGACCGCGCCAAGTGCATTGGCGCTAATTCCTGCGTGGCCGTGGCTCCGGGTGTGTTTCAACTGGACGCCGAAAACCTGGCGTATGTGACCGACCCAGATTCAACCGATGATGACACCATTATGATGGCCGCGCAATCCTGCCCGGTACTAGCGGTGCTTCTCTACGACGAAAATGGAGATAAAATTTTTCCGGCTGAATAAATTCTCTACCCGATACTTTTCGACTATACTATGATCGATTTTTTTTTATTGCCAATCGATTGGATACACCCATAATAAGGATAGCCATACCAACAACCAAAACGAGTTGCTTAAACGATATGACGGAAAAATGGAACAGCTCCCGCAAAAAAGGATGAAGAACGATGACAGCAAGGGTAATACTGGTTGCTGTAATAATGCCAACGAGTATCCGATTAGATTTTACTTGCCCCCATTCATGCGTGAGAATAATAAGAACGAGTTCGGAAACGACTAACCCCACAAACGCGAGGGTGCGACCGAGCATAAATTCTCCCAAATACATTCCATGATAAAGATAAAACACAAAGGCCACGGCAAACATCCCTAATCCGCGAACAATAATTGAGCCTAAAAGGCGGCGCGGTATAATTGATTCAGAGGGCGGCCGGGGCGGTTCACGCATTGCCCCGGCGCGGAGTTTGTCGCGCTCAAAACCAAGCACCACCGCGGGGTCACAAAATAATTCCAAGAAAATAATATGGATAGGTAAAAAAAACAACGGCTGACCCAGCAGCAAGGGGATAATAGCTAATCCAATAATGGGAATATGGAAGGTGAGTAAATACGAAAACGCCCGGCGCATATTGTCGTAAATGCGACGACCCTCACGAATGGCGTTAACAATAGTGGCAAAATTATCGTCTAATAACACCATACCAGCGGCGGCGCGAGCTACTTCGGTGCCTTTATGACCCATGGCAATGCCAATATTGGCTTTTTTTAAAGCGGGCGCGTCATTTACTCCATCTCCAGTCATAGCCACGACCTCGCCATTTTTTTGCAAAGCCTCCACAATAAGATATTTTTGTTCGGGTTTAACGCGCGCAAAAATAGTATGCGTTTTAACCATGGCACTCAATTCGTCTGTGGTGGCTGATTCAAGCGCCGAGCCCTCAATAATTCCGTTAACGACCAGACCAATCTCCCGGGCAATCGCCCCGGCAGTGAGCGCGTTATCTCCCGTTATCATAATAACACGAACTCCGGCCGTTTGGCAGGTAGCCACCGCCTCGCGAACACCAGGACGAAGCTCATCGCTCATAACAATAAGTCCGCGAAATTCTAAACCGCTGGTTGCAAACAAACCACTGTCGACACATGGCGTTTTGGCGACACCAACCACTCGAAAACCGGCCGCGGCGAGCGATTGATATTGCTTTTGGGCACCGCTCTTTTCCACTGCTCCAAGGCTAGAAGCGTCAATAATCAATTCGGGCGCTCCGGCTGTATATTGAAAACAACGTCCCTCCCCTTCCCAAGTATGATGAACCATTTTGGTGGCGGCATCAAAATACCCGTCTTTGCGAAGGTTATGCGCCTGGTACACCGCCATTGGATCAAGACCAATCGCCTTGCCAAACCGCTGAAGTTCAACTTCAATGGGGTCAACCGCTATTTGTTCCAAAGCCAAAAGAGCGTCGGTCACAAATTGTTTCATTTCTGGAGTGGCTGGTTCGGAAACATTAAACAGCTGATCGTGAAAATATATTTTTCGCAAAACCATTGTGCCTTGCGTAAGAGTGCCAGTTTTATCGGAACAAATCACGGTGGCCGAACCCAGAGTTTCCACCATTACCATATCCCTAACTAAAGCCTTTTCTTTAGTGAGCCGCCACACACCCATAATAAGAAAAACACTAAAGACAACGGGGAATTCTTCAGGAATAATTGAAATGGCAATAGTTAAAGCACCAAGGAGCCCGGGCAAGAGACCGTTTTTAAAGCTTAGGACGATACCTACCAATACCGCCACCGCGACTGCTCCAAAAGCTACTCCCCGCACCAAATGTTCAATTTTACGCTGGAGCGGAGTTTTTTCAGTAACAATTTTTTCTAACAAATTTCCCAGTTTTCCATAAGCAGTATCTTGACCAGTAGCGGAAATGAGGACGCCCCCTTCTCCTTGCACAACTAACGTCCCCTGAAAAACTTTAGCTTCATCGCTGGATATATTTGAAAAACGGGTTTTAATAACAGGGCTCGATTCACCCGTAAGAATCGATTCATCAACCTGAAGCCCGGAAGAATCTACCAACACGCCATCAGCCGGCAATTTATCGCCCGCCGCAATAAAAACCAAATCACCGGGCACAATAAATTTGGTTTCGATAGAAATAAGTTCGGCATCACGATACACTTTACAGCGGTCTACCATCAACTGGTCGAGAAGCGCGATCGCGTTATTCGTGCGTGACTCCTGAATAAATTCAATCACCCCAATTGGGATGATTGAAATAAGAATAACAATTGCATCAACCGTACTGCCCAAAAAAAAATAAACCACACCGGTCGCAACCAAAAGCAACATCATCGGTTCGCTCACAATCCCCATGAGGCGACGCAACCGGCCTGATTGTTTGGAGCGCGGGCGGGCATTGAAGCCACATTCCGAGAGTCTGACCGCCGCCTCAGCCGACGACAAACCACGATAGCCGGCGCCCACCGTTATTACATCTTGATTCAACAATGACATAAGCATGAGTAAACCGTATCCTAATCCTAGTGTTTCCAAAACCGTCCTTGTTCAAACATCTGCCGCTTCCACGAATAAAATTCTTTGTAATCACACAGTGTTAACTGCGCCGTGGAAGAGGCTTCATACCCGACCGAACATTTGATTTCACTAGGGATGTTATATTGTATCTTTCTTATCCCTCGATCGTCAACTTGATTAATATAAAGACCCAGTTCGTGCATACCAAGAAGATTTGGATAGGTACTTCTATCATCAAACACCGAATGCCCCTCAAACGAATTGGGAATATTAATGCCAAAAATCTGCAAAAACGTGGGCAATTCATCAATTCCAGATGAATACATATCAACGGTCTTGGGCAAAACGCTGTCGGGGATATACATCAAAAATGCGTTCTGATCATAATACGTTTCGGCCGATTTGGTATCCTCATGCCCCGGCCAAGAATTAATATCTTTGCTCAAAGCCCCCGGGAAAATCGCATGGTCAGCCACTACGACCAACATCGTATTGTTGTACGCTGGGCTGGCTTTAAAATCATCCCAAAATTTTCCAAAAGCATCGTCGGTGGTGTGGAACATGTTAAGAACCGGC
>SICD01000036.1 GCA_009694865.1 Candidatus Magasanikiibacteriota bacterium | reverse complement strand
AGTATTAATCTGAAAAGCATAAGCCACCGCGATAATCATTACCATATTACCAAGCAAAATTCGGGCCATCTTTCCAGTCAGGAATGCCGGCAATGTAAGATGACGCCACATCACCCTACAAACCGATGACATCGCGCGATATTTATATTTAATACGTAGGCTTAACGACATAAGAGTTTTAGTTTATAAAAAAAATGCCTAAAGTTTTTCTACTACTCGCAATTTCGCGCTGCGCGCCTTTGGGTTCTGCGCGACCTCATCATCGCTTGCGATAATTGGTTTTTTATTAACAAACTTAATAGTTTTGTTTGCTAGCTTCTGAAAAAATTGCTTTACGATTCGATCTTCCAGAGAATGAAAACTGATTACTGCCAAACGTCCACCCGCGATAAGCGCTTCCACAGCTTGAGGCAATGCTTGTCTTAGTACCTCAAGCTCGTGGTTCACCTCAATCCTAATGGCCTGAAACACTTTGGTAGCCGGGTGTAACCCGCCAACCCACGGGATTTCTTTCGTACTATTTAATTTTTTGCGATACACTGCCAAAATAATTTCTACCAGTTGGCTAGTTCGTTCAATCGGTCGTTTTTTCCTCGCCTCAGCAATCGCTGCCGCAATTTCTTTGCTCAGATTTTCCTCGCCGTAGGTTTTAAAAATTCTAACTAAATCTGACTCGCTATAATTGTTAACCACGTCAGCCGCTGTCTCTGCGGCCAATTCAGACCCGCCTTGATACCGCATATCAAGCGGCTCGTCTTTCTCAAAACTAAATCCCCTGCCCCGCTCGCTAAACTGTGGACTGGACCAACCCAGATCCATTAAAATTCCGCGCACGGTACCAAAATTATTTTCCGCAATAATTTTCGCCAAGTTCACAAAATTATCTCTGGCAAAAATTACTCGTCCTTCAAATCGATACAAATACTGCTTGGCTCGTAAAAGTGATTCCGCGTCCGCGTCAATCCCCAAAAGTTTCCCATTCGGCCCAATTTTTTCTAAAATCATTTCGCTGTGCCCGGCATCGCCGAGTGTACAATCGATAAAATTCTGATTGGCTTTTGGTTGTAAAGAATCAATCACTTCGTTCGGTAGCACCGGAATATGTCGGGACATAAATTTTATTAAACTCCTAACTCTGCCATCCGCTCCGCGATACTCCCACTCTCGGCTTCGGTCTGACTTTTATAAGTATTCCACTTCTCTTCATCCCAAATTTCTAACCGACTGTACAAACCAGCTACCACCACATTCTTTTTGAGACCTGCAAACTGTCGCAAATATTCAGGAAGAATAGCGCGTCCTTGTTTGTCTACTTCCACGTCCATGGCACCCGCGAGCATAAGGCGAGCAAACGCTCGGCTGTTAGCTTGGCTAATGGGCAGAGCGGCCAATTTCTCGGCCAACTTTTCCCACTCGGTTTTGGTATACAAAAACAAACAGTTATCCAAACCCCTAGTAACCACCGCGCCTTTTTTAAGGAGGGCGCGAAATTTTACAGGAATTGCCAGGCGTCCTTTGTCATCAAGATTATGGCTGTATTCGCCAATGAACATAGTGAGAGAGAAATTAGTGAGAAAAGCATTTTCACCACTCTTCCCCACTAACATCCATTTTACACCACTTAGAAACACCCGTCAACACTTTTCTACCCCAGTTATCCACAGAACTTACCGCTACCCTCTCCTCGAGGAGAGGGGCAGGGGGTGAGGTCAAAACGCATCCCCGCGAACGAGACCTCACCCTGCGTCCCTCTCCTCGAGGAGAGGGAGCCAATTGATTGAAACAAAAAATACCCTAATTTCTTAGGGTATTTTTACTTTTTATTCTCCAGCCGCGTCCCAATGCTTAAAAAGTGATTTTTAATATCGGGACGTAGAGCGGCTCGAGAGCTGTTCGACGTCGTCGAGCTATTTCGTTGTTGTCCTCCTTCCGGTTTGGCTTGGTGGTCGGACTATTTGCTGGATTTGGCCGAAGTAGGAAAGGCGACCTCGAGGAATGAAGTATCGCCGCTGTCAGCCGTGTTGGACTCGAGTGCTTTGATCCTTGCGGCAATCGCCGCGCGGTCAGGAGCGTTGTCCGGCGCCAGCGCCAGATACTTCTTGTAGTAGTAGATCTGGTTATCGTGGTCGCCGAGCTTGCTGTAGCTTCTGGCGACATTCAACAGGAGCAGAGGGCGACGATCAAGAAGATACGTCTTCTTCAACTCCTTGATCGTCTTCTGGTACTTCCCCGCATGGTAGGCTGTGCGCGCCAGCTCGTAGTGATGCTTAGCGAAGCGGGTGATTTCTTCATCCGTGACTTCCTCATCCGCGTCTTCATCATCCACGACAGAGGGAGCGGCCGGCGGCTTCTCCTTGTCTACCACGACCGCGGCGTCTGCCTTGAGCGGAGCGGCGGGCGCCGGCGGCTCGGGGGGCCGATCCTTGCAGCAGGCGCCGAGAGCGAGGACGGACAAGAACAGACCGATCGAATAGATCGAACGCATGGGTTTCCTCCTGGCAACGCTACGGATTGTAGCTACAGGTTTATTACCACAAAATAAGAAAAATGTCAATATAAAAAAACACTCCGCCATGGCGGGGGTAGTCAACAAATAAATCAACCTCTACAGCGGATTGCAGTTAACTCTTGCTTATGACAAAATCATTAAGACAATTCCGATCAAAATAATCACAGTCCCAAGCAAGCGTTCTTTAATTTTTTCCTCATTAAAAAATACTTTACCCCAAAGCGGCGCAAAAATACTGGAACTACGCTTCACGGCCGTAACATAGGAAACAAACGTGAGCGGCACGGCTAACATTTGGAAAATAATTGCCAGCACTTGCCCAAATCCTATGGGCGCCAAAATTTTTACATTCTTAATTAATGAACGAAAACGGCCCTTTGTAAACATAGGGGGCAAGAGTATTAGCGTATACAAAATAGAAGCAATGCCAACATAAAAAAACGTATTACTGTGTTGAATGGCCACTTTGTCGTAGGGCGACGTAATACTCCACAGGAGGGCAACCCCCAGCATGTACCGCGAACCTTTGTCGGTTACCAAATGCGTGAACGGTGTAAAAAATCCTTGCGTGCGCTTGCTCCACTGCAAAACATAGGCGCCGATGACGGCAATGCAAACTCCAACTATCCCAAGAACGCTCGGCAACTCATGATTAACAAAATGTGAAGTCACAAGAATAAACACTGGTGTTAACGAAGCAATCGGGAGTACGACCGAGAGCGGAGAATATTTTAACGCCTTCATATACCAAACCGAAGCAATACTAGCGAAAAAAATGACGATAATAAGAGCGTGCCAAAAAGTCGCGTCGAGCGTCTTCGGCCAAAACCACAACATGAGCGGCACCAAAATAACCAAACCAAAAATACGTTGCGACCAAGCGGCAACATATTCATCAATGTGAATGGCAGATTTTTTCGCGAAAACATCCTTAATAGAATCGGCAAATGCCGAACTAAGTGAAAATAAAAACCACATACTTAGAGCGTAATACTCAAATTCGCTTTGACAGCACCGGCCTCAATGTTATATTCCTGTTTGAGCCGTTTGGAGACCGCGCTCGACGCAGCTGGATCGCCGTGATTAAAGTATACTTTTTTGGGTTTGGCCACGCTAATCCAACTCACCAGCTTATTTTGATCCCCATGCGCCGATAGCGCCCCAATGGCTTTAATTTTACAATTGACTTCAACGTTCTCACCCAAAACCGTAACCGGCGACTGACCCGATTGAATGTGATGCCCGAGTGTCCCGGGAGATTGATACCCAATAAAAAGAATCGTGTTCTTAGGATCCGAAAGATACCGCAAGGCGTGATGCAAAATCCGACCACCGTTCATCATTCCCGCACCGGCAATAATAACTTTTGGTCCGGGCGTGTGATTAATTTTCATGGATTCCTCGCGCGAATAGGTTGTATTGAGAGTGGAAAAATTAAAAATATCATCGCCTTCTTTAAAATACTCGCTCGCCTTCTCATCGTAATATTTGGGATACTTGCGGTACACTTTAACCGCGTCAATGGCGAGTGGACTATCCAAAAAAATCGGGATATTAGTCAATTTATGCTTATGATCAATCAGTTTGTTAAGTTCGTAAATTAATTCCTGCGTGCGCTCCAGGGCAAACGAGGGAATCATAAGTACACCGCCACGGCTGGCTGATTCCAAAATCGCCTGCTCAATCATTTCCTCGCGCGTGGCCGTTGCCTCGTGTACCCGATCGCCATAAGTGGATTCACAAACTAACAAATCTAAACCAATCGGCAACGCTTCCGTATCACGCAAAATTGGAACATGAATATTACCCACATCGCCAGAAAAAACAACTTTTTTGCCTTCCGCTTTAATTTCAATAAATGCTGAACCAAAAATGTGGCCAACATCATGGAAGGTGACGGTAATTACGCTCCCACCACCCCCGGCCTTGAGGCCGACCCCTCCTCGGGCAGGAGGGGACAACGCATCTCCCCTCCTTACCAAGGAGGGGCTTACGGGGTGGTTTGCCGCGACGCCAATCACCATCGGCGCGCCATACTCAAGCGCCTTCCCCTGCCCCACCACGCCGGCAATGTCATTTTCATCGTACAAAATTGGTCGGCCGGTTTTTTTATTATCATAAAGCATTATTTTGTGGGCGTCTCGCATGACCAATTCCGCTAGTTCAAGCGTAGGCGCGGTGGCATAAAAATTTCCAGTGTAACCCAACTTTACCAACAAGGGAAGTCGCCCCGTATGATCCAAATGCGCGTGAGTAATAAATACGTGAGTCAACTCCGTCGGATTAAATGGTAGTGGATTATTATTTTTTGCGACGTTAAAATCATTGCCTTGGAACATTCCGCAGTCAATAAGAATTTTATATTCCCCGGTTTCAACCAAACTGGAGGAACCGGTAACTTCGCCCGCCGCGCCAAAAAAAGTAATTTTCATACACGGATTCAGACAGATTTTATGAAGATTAGATAAATTATACTGTATCTAGCAAAAAAGAACAACTTCTGATATACTAAGGTCACATAGTGGTTCTTCTCCACTCATTGTGATTCGTTACGAAGTGAATTTAATGCGAATTAAATTCATTTGCGAAAAAAAATTCATATGGCTCGCCCCAATTTTGATACCATCGAAATAGTTGAACCGCCGATTGAAGAATTAAGCAAAGGGCACTCGCACCTGAAACGAACCTGCCTGGCTGGTTGTGGTGGTATTGTTATTTTTATTATTGCTCTGGGGCTAGGGTTGTGGATTGCGCTTGGACCCGGCCCCAAAACACTCACGACCGTTCCCGCCAATTTCCCAACCGACATTCCTCTCTACGATAAAGACGCGATTGAAAGCATTGCTTTTATTCCCGGAACCTATAAAAAACGCGGTACCACCATAGCCGCTTTTTTTCCTAAAATTATTCTTTCTCCCCTCCTCCTCGATTCTCACGCGGAAATCACGTCCCGCCTGGAGAGCGACAGCAAACTCTTCTCATATGCCGAAAATATTAAAAAAATATGGCGGCTCATCAAAGAACCGGTGGACGCCGATAGTCGCGATACCATCCAAATTAAATGGGGGAAAATGGACGCGGAACCAAGCTTTGTGATTGGCTATTACAAAAAAGAATTGAGCAAAAAAAAATATAATACTAACACTGTCAATAACAGCGACACTTTTAAAGAATTACATTTTGACAATGACCGTGGCGTCAGCGGCACGCTTACCGCCTCTGGAGATGAAGCCAGCCGCCCGGGCACGGACTCGGCATTTTTAATTGTCAATCTACCTAAACAAAATTAAGCGTCATTGCGAGCGAGATAATTGTGGTCGTCCCGACGGCGGTCGGGATCCTCGACCTTCGAGGTCGGGACAATCCCCCAACACAAAGGAATCCCTAAGCCAGGGGATCACGACGTCGCTTCGCTCCTAGTGATGACGCATTAGCATTATGATCTCTCGTCTTCTTAGCAGTGAATCAAAATCCATTACCGGCGCGGCCATTATTATTAGTGCCGCCGGACTTTTGAGTGACATTGCCGGCGTGATACGCGACCGCATTTTGGCACACAACTTTGGCGCCGGTCCAGTGATGGATTCTTACTACGCCGCTTTTAAAGTTCCTGACCTGATTTATAATTTACTCATTGTGGGCGCGCTCACAGCCGGTTTTATTCCCACGTTCACCAAGATTTTCTACCGCAACAACAATGACCGCGCCAACGCCTGGCAACTCGTCAACAACCTTATTAACATCGCGGGTATTTTGCTCATTATCCTTTGCGGACTAGGAATCATTTTTACGCCCGTCCTAACCAAAATAATCGCGCCCGGGTTTAGCGAAACCAACCTCGCCATGGCCACCTCCTTTGCCCGCATCATGTTTCTCTCACCGCTCATTTTAGGAATTTCCATGGTGATGGGCGGAGTCCTCCAATCGCTCCGCCAATTTGTACTTTATTCTATCGCGCCCATCTTTTATAACTTAGGAATTATTATTGGCGCCACGTTACTCATCCACACTCCGCTCGGCCTCCTCGGTCTACCGGTCGGTGTTATTCTGGGCGCGCTTTTCCACGCCGGTATTCAAATCTACGGGGCTTACCAATCGGGATACCGCTGGAAATGGTTTTTAAATTTCAAAGACAAAGACACCCTCCTCATTGGTAAACTAATGATCCCTCGCACCATGGGAGTCGCCATTACGCAATTAAACACCGTTGTCATTACCATAATGGCATCACTACTACCAATCGGAAGCGTCGCCGTGTACAACTATGCCAATAATTTACAGAGCGTGCCGACCGGCCTCATCGGCATCCCGTTTGCCCTAGCCGTGTTCCCATTTTTATCACAAATGGTTGGCGAAAAAAATGGCGAGGGTTTTATCAAGCACCTCGCCGCTACCACGCGCCAAATCCTATTTTTTATTATTCCCGTGTCGCTCGTGACACTCCTCCTGCGCGCGCAAATTGTACGCGTTATTTTAGGCAGTGGCGCGTTTGACTGGAACGCCACCATTGCCACGGCCGACGCCCTCGCCTTTTTTTCACTCGGCTTGTTCGCGCAATCACTCATCCCCTTGTACGCCCGCGCTTTTTACGCCCTCTCCAATACTAAAACACCATTTACGCTTGGTGTTATTGCGGAACTTATAGCGATTATTGCGGCGCTCCTCCTAATGAAACCCTTGGGCGTGGCAGGCCTGGCGCTCGCCAGTTCCATTGGCGTAATTTTAAATTTAGGGATGCTCGTTATTGCTTTGCGTCAACTGACTGGAAACTTAGAGGAAACAAAAATGCTCCACCTGCTTTTCCGCCTGGCCATTGCGGGGCTCGCTATGGCAGTAGTCATCCAAACACTCAAATATCCACTCTCTAACATACTTAATCTTAACCGCTTCTGGGGCATCTTGCTCCATGGCGGCATTTCTGGTACTGTAGGGCTCCTGGTGTACGGTGGAATTTGTTATCTCTTTAAGGTAGAAGAAATGATGACCTTCCACGCCAGTTTAAAAAATCGTTTGTTTAGTTTTAAAAATATCCCGGCCGGGATTGACGAAACGAAGACAATCTAAATGTCAACTAATAACCAAATCAGAAATTTCTGCATCATCGCGCATATCGATCACGGGAAAAGCACCCTGGCTGATCGTTTTTTAGAATTGACCGGAACCGTTTCCAAACGCGACATGAAAAGCCAGCTCCTCGACAGCATGGATTTAGAACGGGAACGAGGGATTACCATAAAACTCACTCCTGTTCGCATGAAATACACTTGTCATCCTGAGCGCAGCGAAGGATCTAGGCCACAAAGCCAACTAGGTTCTTCGGTCGGTTCCCCTCCTCAGAATGACAGCACGTACACACTAAATTTAATCGACACCCCCGGTCACGTGGACTTTAACTACGAAGTCTCGCGCTCACTCGCCGCCGTAGAAGGCGCCATCCTCTTAGTGGACGCGACCCAAGGCGTGCAAGCGCAGACCATTGGCAACCTGTACCTCGCGCTGGAACAAAATTTGACGATCATCCCCGTCGTGAATAAAATTGATATGCCCATTGCTAACGTGGCCAAAACCAAAGCGGAAATTATTCATCTGCTGGGATGCAAAGATGAAGACATCCTCCTCGCCTCCGGCCGCACCGGTCAAGGGGTGGCCGAAATTTTAGAAGCGATTGTAGCGCGCGTTCCTCCGCCCACCGATAATTCCGTAAAACTCCCACGCGCTTTAATTTTTGATTCGCAATTTAATGAATACAAAGGCGTCGTCACCTCCGTGCGCGTGGTAGATGGCGATTTAAAAAAAGGCGATAAAATTTATTTAATGTCAACCAACACGCAGGCCGAGGTTTTGGAAATTGGTTACTACACACCAAAATTTACTCCGGCGGACAAATTAACAAATGGCGAGATTGGCTACGTTGTCACCGGCCTTAAAGACGTGCGCGAATGCCGCGTGGGTGACACGATCACCACGTTAGACGAAGAAAAAAAACCAACCGCCAAAGTTCAGCTCCCTGGATATAAAGATGTGAAACCAATGGTGTTCGCCGGCATCTTTCCCAAAGAAGGCGACAACTACCAAGAACTGCGCGATGGCATCGACAAACTCAAGTTGAGCGACTCCGCGCTTATTTACGAACCGGAACATTCCACCGCCCTGGGCTTTGGTTTTCGCTGTGGATTTTTAGGCATGCTCCACTTAGATATTTTTCAAGAACGCGTCAGGCGTGAACACGGTGTCGAAATAATTATCACGGTGCCCAGCGTAGCCTACAAAATTACCAAAATGAATGGCGATGAAATAACTATCAAGAGCCCGCAAGAAATGCCCGACCCTAACCATATCGTAAATGTCGCCGAGCCCTGGATGACACTCGACATTATTACCCCCAAAGATTATGTGGGTAATGTGATGGCCCT
>SICD01000035.1 GCA_009694865.1 Candidatus Magasanikiibacteriota bacterium | reverse complement strand
GTATACTCTATAATTGAAAAAATTTCAAGACTGCCCCAATAACAAAACCCCGCGACCTTACGTCTAGGGGTTTTGCTTTTTTTAGTTTGAGTTTTGCGTTACTTGTTAAGCGCCGCGCGAGTTCCCACTCCCACAAAACCTACTTGTGAAAGTTTATTCGCCTTTTGGAATTTCTTAACGGCCGCTACGGTGCTTGGGCCAAAAATTCCATTGATTTTTATGGATTTAGCTAGGAACCCGAGTTTTTGTAATTTAAGCTGTAATTGCCTTACATCTTCTCCCTTGGCTCCTTGGGTCAATGTCTTTTTAAAGACTAAAGCTGGAACTGCTAGTACTACAGGAATAGATGGCGCTATTGTTGGCTTTGCTGGGGTGGCTGGAACTGCTGGAGCGACTGGCGCAACTGGAGCTGGAGTTGAACCGCCCCCACCGCCGCCCCCACCGCCGCCTCCACCGCCTCCTCCTCCACCGCCTCCTCCACCACCACTCCCGCCACTACATGTATCGGCTGCTCCTGGCGTTACTTCAATCGTACCCGTTCCGGTGCAGGTAATATTAATATACGATTGGTTGGAGGAACAGCTTGTACTAAAAGTGCAATTTGAGCTGGAATTAGTAGAGAAGGAACTGCGGTTATTGGAGATCATTTCCACTACCGAGCCGCTTAACATGTCAAACGAGATGTTGCTGGTATTGACAGTAAACCCTTGTACCTTAGTACTGCTAAACAGCACATAGGTAAGGCCATTGCCCGGCAGCACGATTTGAGTATTAGTGTCGTCAACAACCGTGGCATCGTTAAACGCGGCCAAGGCTGAAAGCGGAAAAGTGAGGGGAAGGAGCAAGGCAACAGCACCGACTGCGATTTGTCGTAATTTTTTTAGCATAGGTGTGTGCTTTCCCTGTGATTATGAATAAATTTGCTTAGTAAATTCAATCAAATTTACCAGATAACATTAGTAGGCTGGACAGGCAATAGTAGAAGTTACAAGTGTAATTCCACCACCCATTTCTCCAAAGTAAAGTTGATAGCATGTTGCGCTGTTCGACGCCTTCATTATTATTCTACCACCAGCTTTCGCGTTGCCAGAACTAAGTACTATTGTAGAAGTAACGTTTGGTTCATAGAGTGACGTGCTACTGGCATAGACAGTACTTGAAGAAAAAATATCTCCAAAGGCTAAGCCAAAAGCACCTAAACTTCTTGAATTGTTTGTGCTTGGCAAAATGTTACCGCCTAACGTTAACGTTGATGAAACACTAAGATTTCCTGCAACTTGCAAACCAGCGCCGACTGACGATGAGGCGTTGGAGATGAAACCACTAGTTAAAGTTGCTAAACTGGCGACACTTAAGGTGCTAGCCAAAACAGCCGCGCCAGCGACTCCTAAAGTTCCAGACGCACTTAAGGCTCCAGCTACCTGTAAACCTGCGCCGACGGATGATGATGCGTTGGAGATGAAACCGCCGGTGAGAGTGGACAGACCGCTGACGCTAAGCGAACTTGACAGCGTGGCGGCTCCGACCGCGGCCAATGTTCCGCCGACTGATACGTTATTGCCGACAGTAGTAGCGGCCAAAACCCCGGCTGTGGGCATTAGCGCCATCATACCTGCCAGCACTAAGGATATAATCCTTCTGCTTTTAAGCATAGTATTCTAGCTCTCTTTGAAAAGAAAATAACAATGGATTTATTTTCCCGTTCAGTTGCATGTCCTAAAACGTTCTTTACTGTCCGAAAAATTTCTCCAAAATTACTTTGTTTTCCGATTGAGCAATTAGTTAAGTTTTTTAATTAAATCCCTCCTAAAACTATTTTGAAGGTTGACTGGGGCCATGGATTACATCCAAAACTTTGTCGACTACCGGATCATACAAAATGGCTCTGTCAGTGTAGATTAAGACTTTATCGCCTTCTTTGGCAAACTGATAAAAAACTGGATTTACTTTTCGCAATTCGTCTGGCTTAACCACGGTTGAAATTTGGACATTGCCACTGGGTAAAAATATATGTTTAAAAACTGTTTGGACTAACTCGGCTATAACTGGATCGGTGGCTGAGGTTACCTGGAGCTGGGCGCCACTAATTAGTGGCGAGGCCGGGGAGGTTGCGTTGGAAGTCTCCAATGACAAAACATTTTGGGAAACATTTTTGCCTTTACCGCGATAATCGAGCAAAACATACGCCCCTCCAATTATAGCAACTACTATTACCGCCATTATGATGAGTCGTCTTGGATCGGCTGGGGCACCGTCACTTTTATTTTCCACTAATGAATCCTTGACAGTGCCAGAAACGATATTTTTTTTTCCGCCATTTAATCTGGTTATCACACGAGGTTCCATAAAATACATAAATCACTGTGTTTATTATACCACATATCTCAAGGGCAATATATAACGAGTCAAGTAAAAACTGTGGATAACTTCTATTATTTTCTAGCTAATTCGCTCCTAATAAGCTCGGCCATATTGTGCAGACTTTGCGCTTGGTTAAAAGTAGACGCTTTAGCGTTGGATTGGGCAATAAAACCGCGAATGGTGGCTTCGTCCAAACTCTTGAGGTAATTTATAAGCACTTGTTGATCAAATCTATAACCTTCTATAATTTTGTTAAACACATAACGGCAACTATCCACGCTATTAACACGGAAAACTCCCGGGCAATCTTTATACCATGGATAGCCAAAAATAATGACGGGTTTAGAGCGTAGCAGCGCTTCCAACCCAGGCGAACCAGTTACGGTAACAACGGCTTCTGATTTATTATTAAGTTCATACGTATTGGTTTCTACCGGCACAACTTGCACATTAGGAATGGCCGCTAATTTTTTGTAATAACCGGGGTAGCGATTGCTGGAATAATCGATGCCTATGCGAAGCCATTGAATTGGGTGCTCTTTAACGTAAATTATCCAATTGGGCGGCAAGGCGGCGGAAACAATTTCGGCAACTAGGAGCTGGTCGCAAAATATATCGCCAAGCGGGCTGGTAGTTCGTTCGGGCTGTACTTGAAGAGCTAAATACACGAATTTTTTGCCCCAATCCGGCGGTTTGGCCACGGCCGCGTACTCTTTTTTAAGATTGGGAAGAATTATATGCCGACCGGCCACGAGCAATTGCCGTAACATTTTTTTCCGATCATTTTGCCACCAGCGAATCGCCCAAATGCGCGCCCGCTTAAAAAAAGACCCGTCTTTAAAGCTCTTGATAATTTTAGAGTCATGTAGCCACCGATAACGCCACGAATGTTTCTTTTTTAAAAAGTCAATATGTCCGGGCAGTTCATTATAGCTAGCGGACGCCCGCGGCTGGTAATATTTTACGATATCATCGCTTATATCGGACAACGAGAAATTTTTACCGGCATTTCGCGCTTGGGCCGCAAGCAAAGCGGCGCTTCCCGCACGAAAATCTTCCATCCACAATATGCGATCGGAAATTTTTGTTTCGCTAAACATGAACGTTTTTAGACCACGCCGACGCGCCAGCTCAAACACCAAAAAATCAAATACCCAGTGCGGATCTACCGGAAAGATAATGGCCTCGGGCTGGTACTTATCTAAAACTCCCACCCAGTACGTTAACATTTTATAATAAATATGCCTCCGTTCATCCACGCACATGGTATCGTAGAACCGGTTGAGCATGGTAAGAATGAGTGACTCGACTTTAGTAAGCGAATTAATAAGCGCTTCGCTCGGCGGAAGAAAATCACGTGTGTCTACGCCCGCGGCCGGTTCCACGCGTTCGGCAGCGGCGTGCGAATGAAAAATAATTTCGGGAAATTCCCGAGCAGCATCGGACGCGGCAGAATGGTGGCCTAACCAATAGACCACCCTATGCGGAGACTGGTTAAGTTCTTTAATAAACTCCATGGTGGCGGGCCCACTGCTTGGCCACATTAACAAAAGGCGCATAGCTTCATTTTATAGTTTCGCTCATGGATCTAAGGTAATAGAGCCGAGCGAAATAAGACTTTGGGTCGTTTAACAGTGCCTGTGGGTGGCCTTCTTCCACCACGCGGCCCTGGTCCAAAACGGCAATACGGTTGAACGCGGCCAGAGTGGTTAAACGATGCGCAATGGCTATAACCGTGAGTTTGCCGCGCAGCTCTTCAATTGCTTTTTGAATGAGTAGCTCCGATTCGTTGTCCAAAGCGCTGGTAGCTTCATCTAACACCAGAATCTGCGGTTTTCGCGCCAATACGCGAGCTAAGGCAATTCGTTGCCGCTGCCCCCCCGATAATCTTGTTCCACGCTCCCCCACTATGGTATTAAAACGCTCGGGAAGCTCCTCTATAAAATTCAAGCAGTGCGCCGCGCGGCAGGACTCCTGAACATCGGCCTTTGTGATGTGTGAATCAAAAAAAGTTACATTGTTATATATGGTATCGTTAACCATAAAAGGCTCTTGCGCCACATAGCCAACATGTTCGCGCCACGAGCGCAAAGAAATCTGAGAAATATCTAGCCCATCCAAAAAAATCCCCCCACGGCTAGTTTGCAACAAACGCAAAAGAAGATCTACTACCGTGGTTTTGCCGGCCCCCGAAGGCCCCACCAGCCCCACGAGCTCGCCTTGATGGATAGTTAAATTAAATCCCTTTAGAAGCGGCTTGACATCGTGAGAAAAGCTTACCTCCCTAAATTCTAGGGTATTTTTAAATGCAAACGCATTGTGGCCAACATCCACTTCCTGATTGTGGTTGAGCGCCTCCTGGTACGCCAAGACACTTTGCATGTATGGCAGCTGCGCGCTTATGTTTTGCGCGTGTGCCTGCGCCTGCTGAATATTTGCAAATACTTTATTAATCGCATATACAATTACGGCAAAAGAAGAGAAATTAAAAGTGGAAGTTTTATAAAAAAACGAAAAAATAGCAAGGATAAATAGAAATGCCACAGGTTGAAACAAGATATTAGTGGATGCGTTCAAAAGCTCAAGGCGCACACGCAGTTGACGTACGCGTTCAAAATATTCACCGGCCTTTGCACCAACTGATTGTTCGGCGGCATGCGCTTTAATGATTTTAATGCCAATTATGTTTTCACTTGCGAAGTGGGCCACTTCTTTGTATTTATTCACCACTTCCGCTGATGCCACTTTGTTTTTATAAAATATTGGCTTAAAAAAAAGAAACATTACAGCGCCAAAGATAAGCGCTAACGCAGCAATGGTAACGGAAATATTTATTGCCAAAAAACTGTATACCAAGAGATTTGTAAGCATGATAACCACCACAGGAATTTGGACAATAAACCACGAAGTTTGCTTAATATCCGTAACAAGCAATTGATCTAAATAACCCACTTTTTGTTTAGCCAAGTACGGCCAATTACCCGCCAAAGTCCTCTTAAAGAGCTCGCCGCGCAACTGCTTTTCGTAACCCGCGGAGGTTGAGATGCTTAAAAATTGGGAACACAGCGAGAGCACTGTTTTTATTATAAATAGCACTGCAATAAAAATAAGCAGGTGCCTTAAGGTGTAACGAAGATGCATCCAGCCAAAAAGTTTGATAATAAACTGCGATACGGAATCGGCAGGATTAGTAGATGAACGGTCAATAAAAGCGAAAATTGGAATAATCGCATTAATACCGACGCCTTCAAATATACCGCTAAAAAACCCAAGCACAACCATGCCGAGAATACGAAAACGCAGGGGAGCAAACGCGCGCCTGTATAACCCAAGTAATTTGTAAAGCATGTTATCTTTAAAAAAGCGGACCACAGAGGATATGCCTAATTGAATTGATGTCGGCCCCAATTGTGCAGATGGGTTTTACGCTCTTCGCGCGGAAGGGCGGCAATGATAGGGTCAATGTAAAAAGAATCATCGTTTAAGCTGGTAGTAGAAATTTCTTCAAAAATAACCCCCGTATCCGTGCCAAACCCATGCCACACGCCGCGCGGCACCCACAGCGTATCACCGGGATACAAAGTTCGTTGCTTGCCGTCAATTTCGATACTTAACAAGCCCGAGAGTATTTGAAAGCTCTCATCTTTAGATTTATGATAGTGCACCGGGTTATATTGCCCTGGAAGCTGAACAATAATTTTTTTAGCGTACTCGCGGTTAATACATTCAATAATTATACAGCCGATTTCGTGAAAACGCTCTAAACCGTAATGATGCGATAATTCAACCATAAAATCGTGGCTTAGGGGAATGCGCTGGTTGTTGAGCATACCTTTAACCACGTGAATAGTCGAATAAATAATGTCTTTTTTAGAGAGCCCGTGCGGCAAAATAGCCTCGTCAACGGCTTCGTTAACTGCGTAATCCCGATCCGCCACCAGACCCTCTTTCCATTGTCCACTGGTTAATTGGCCGGGCAGTAGAGGTATGGCAAAAAAGACATCACCCCGTGCTAAGCTTTGGCCTTGGTTGATGGCTCTAAACACATAGACACCGCGCTTAAGACTATTGATATCGCGTAACTCTTGTTCAGAAATGACTCGCTCACCTTCCGCTCCACAAGCGGCCACCGCCTCTTGCCAGGCACCAATCCACGCTTCTACCTGCTCGGGGGCGGCCGAATAAGCATTGAGCTTGATTTCGCTCGTAGGCAGGCCAACGTGTTTTTCAAAAATCCGGGCGCCTTTAGCATAGGCTAATTTAACAGCCGTAAGATTATTGGGGTCCTCCTGGGTAGAGAATCCAATGGTTACGCCCGGGTATCGATGCCGAAGCAGAGTGATTTGATTGAGATTCAATACTTCATTGGGTGACGGGTACATTGCCACACAATGCTGCAGGGCAAAATGCGTACCACGGTGCTGAAAAAAACTCACTACCCGATCAATATCTTTAATCGTCAAACCGCCTGTGGAAAAAATTACTGGTTTGCCCACGGCTGCTACTACTTCAAGAAGTGGCCAGTCAACCGCCGAACAGCTGCCCACCTTAACAATCTCAACCCCTAAACGCTCCACCATAGCCACCGATGGCTCGTCAAAGGGAGTTGCCATGCTCGTGAGGCCACTTTGCTTAATTGCTGTTACTAATTCGCCGAACTGCGCTTCGGTTAACCGAGTGGATAGAAAACGAGGAATGTGCTTATTGGTGTTGGAATCGCGATGAGCCGGATGAATAAAGGTGTCGAGATCGCGAAATTGCAACTTTACCGCCGCTCTCACACCGGTCTTAGTGGCAATTGTAGCCATTGCCTCAATAATCTTAAGCCCATGGGCCACGCTACCCTGATGATTATTGGCCATCTCAAAAGTAAACAAATCATTAAAATTGAATTGTGGAGATTGCGGAATTGGCATATCACTGAGATTAAAGTTAGGTTTAATTTGTTGAATCAATGGGGACCTTAATGACAAGTAGGCGAGCCTTCGTTCCGCTAAAATGGTAATGTGGTTGTCCGGCTGGAATCCATACCCAATCCCCCGCCCCCACAGTTACAGTAACACCATTCTCAATATCGGTGCCGCGCCATTCATTGGGATTGGTCGCGCCGCCCTCTTCTTTACGTTCATGCCCTCCGACCAACGCACCACCGTACACAAAGGTTGCCTCGCCTTCTAAACAATAAAATACGTCAGCTTCTGTACGATGAAGCTCGGCGTGCCGCTCGGTATAGGCCACGTCTTCCAAAATAGTAAAGGGCACGGTTCCAAATTCTGGCGCTTGTTTCCAGCTTTCCATCGTGTGTTTGCCGGGCATCGGAGCACCCGAGAGAACCCGGTCAATCGCGTGTTTAGTTACTACAGTGCAATGGTTCATAGTACTTGCTTTTTATACTTTTGTCAAGATGGCCAGCGCCTCTGTTAAGTTGGCAATGAGTGGGAAAAGTTTTGGGCTCTGCCATTTATTCCAGGAATTAGCCAAACCAATAAAACGACAACCTGCCTCTGTGGCCGCGGCCACATCACCGTCGCCGTCGCCGACAAACAACATTTCCATGGGTTTAATATTTTCTTCCGCAATAACCCGCTGTAAATTTTCCACTTTTTTAGTTGGCTGGCCAAATACTCCTTTAAAAAACAATTCTACCCCCAGCCGACGCACCGTTTCTTGCACGGCTATTTCCGGGGTCGCAGAATTAATGTAGAGAGGGCAATGCTTGGCTAAAGCGGCTATCCCCTCTCGGTCAACCGGCCGAATGCCTTTTTCTAGAATCGCTGTCTGGACTGCCCTGTTATACACTTGGGCCAGCCGCGGAACGGCGGCAATGATTTCGGTAGCCGGCATTTTAAGATCTTTAAGAGCTGCCTCAATAATATCAAACCGCGAGCCTTTTCCCTTGGAAAAAGTTTGGCGGGTGGTCGCCAGCGGCTGGCGCGCCGATTCGCCGAGCTCCGCTATAACAGCTTCCCAAGAATCTTCCTTAATATATTCCGAATCGGCCACAATCACCCCGTCAAAATCAAACGTAATGGCTTTAATATTCCAACTCATAGTGAAGATGGATGCTTATGATAATTGCAAACGTTTTCGCATTAAAACTTCAGCGATCTCAAAATCGACGGGCTGATCAATATTTATAGAATCTTCCGGGGGCATAAAAAAATAACCTAATTTTTTCCCTGACGTTGATCGTTGTTCTCGCAACGTCGCCGTTCTAATTATATCCATGGCTCCCGTATGAATATACACTTTGGGAAATAATTGCCGAGGCAAATTGTGCGGTTCATCAAAACCGGTAAACGACTTGGGTAAAAACGGTTCTAAGTATTTTCCACTTTCCGCTATTTTCCATAATTTATACGGATGCTTAGGCGCTTCACAAATAGGGCGAACGGCATCGGCCTCTTGGTCTTGACGTAGGGTTTCAATGCCTTCATCAATGTACGCCGCAGTTCGCAGTGGCGAGGTGGGGGGCAAACGAAGCACAATCTCGGGGGCATAACCTTCGTGCTGCTGTAAAAAATCAAGGGCATGCAATAAAAATTCCACGTCGGTGGCTAAATCGCCGGAAATTTCCGCCGGGCGCACAAACGGAACTTCCGCGCCATAATGCCTGGCCACCCCGGCAATTTCCTCATCATCGGTGGAAACAATAACCCGCGTAATATAGCGCGATTGTTTGGCGGTCTCAATT
>SICD01000005.1 GCA_009694865.1 Candidatus Magasanikiibacteriota bacterium | reverse complement strand
TTGGTGAAGGCGGGGAACTGCGCGGGCTGGATGAACGCAAGTGGCTTAAAGCCGAAAGCAAAACGCCCACCGACATTATTATTTATCCAGGGAAGACGGCCTACATCTCACTCAACGCAAAAAAAGATTTAGTGGGAGTGGTGATTGAAAACGAAGGGGTGTGCGAAACGCAGAAAATTATTTTTGATAATCTTTGGGATAAACTGTAAAAATATTTTCTCAATATTTGTTTAATATCTTTTCAATATTCTCGTTGATTATCAATAATATTAAAAGAATATTAAACAGATATTAAAAAGATATTAGCGACCTGGCGAGTATGTTTATTATTGATTTTGATGATACGCTGTTTAATACCCGCCCCGGATTTAGCAACGCTCGCGTGGCGGCACTGGCGCCACTAGGTATTTCGGAGGACCTGTATTTGCAAACGTACCGGGAGGCGCGCAATAGCGCGAGTGGCCAGGTGTGGTATGACGACCAACGTCACGCGCAGGTTTTGGCAATGAAAGGTTTTGATGAAGATAAAGCATTTGCCGCGTTGGCCAGTACCATGGCCCCAGAGCGGTTAAAAGAATTTTTATTTCCCGATGCGATTACGTTTTTAGAAAAACTTAAATCCTTTGGCGAGCCAATGATTTTGCTTAGTCTTGGGGATGCGGAGTATCAGTTTAAAAAAGTCCGCGCGCTCGAAATTGAGAAATATTTTGACAGAGTATTTATGGTGGATGAGGAGAAACATACGGTGATGGAAGAATTGTTGAAAAATGTGTCGGATAAAGAAATTTGGTTTATTAATGATAAAGTCCCGGAGACGGTCGCGCTAGCGAAACAATTTCCAGAGATAAAAATCGTGATGAAAAAATCCTCATCATTTCCGGAAGCGGAATATCAGGCGACCGGCCTCCCATACTTTAACACCCTTACCGAAATTTATGACCACATCAGTTCCCATCGATAACGTTGCCGTAGTTATTTTGGCGGCCGGGGAGGGTAAGCGGATGCAGAGTGCTTTGCCTAAAGTGATGAACGAGCTAAAGAATAGGCCGCTAGTTGATTATGTTGTTGGTGCAGTTGAACAGGCTGGAATTAAGCCAGTTGTGGTAGTGAGCAGGCGGGACAATTTAGTCCAGAATTATTTGGGCGAACGAGCGAATTATGTTGTCCAGGAAAAACAACTTGGTACGGGTCACGCAGTAGCTCAAACCGAAGCTGGCCTTAAGGATGAAGGGCACATAGTAGTTTTATACGGTGACATGCCATTTATTACTACTAAATCCATTAATAAATTGATTGGTGAACACACTGCAACCCAGGCTACCATAACGCTTGCAACTATCACCGTGCTGGATTTTAATGAATGGCGATCGTCTCTAAAAGATTTTGGGAGGATTGTGCGTGATGCGAGCGGTGGGATTATTAAATCAGTAGAATTAAAAGATGCGATCCCCGAGGAGGCGATGTCCAGTGAATTGAACCCCTGCTACTACGTGTTTGAATCTGGATGGCTGTGGGAGAATTTAAAAAAATTAAAAAATGAAAATAGCCAAGGAGAATATTATTTAACCGATTTGATTGGGATGGCGGTTTCGAGTGGTAAAAAAATTTCCAGCGTCGCGATTGACCCGAAAGAGGCGATTGGGATAAATACCAAAGAGGGGTTGGCAATGGCTGAAAAACTAACCGTTTGAAAAATTAATTAAGTTTAATTTTTTAGGTGGTGGCAAAATTTTCGTAAGTGCGAGAATTGTGCCCCAGAACCGTGGACCGCTTGCAGGAGGAGATCCCATGAGCACTCAGTGTAGCGCAGGCCAGGATCAGAAGATCATCGATGGCAACCCCCTCGCTCTTCTCGACGAGACGCCACCGCGCGAGGAACCGCCGCCGCCGATCGACGAGGTGGCGCTTTCGCGCCTGGCCGAGGACGGCTGTCCCGTTGTTGACTGACTGGCGAACCACGGAAAGGGGCGACGACGCACACGCGCCGGCCGCCCTCTTCCCTTTACCGGAACAAATATTAAATGGATATTGAAGAATATTGAACAAATATTTTATGGAAGGGTATACAAAATTAGGTGATGTATTTGTTTATAAAATTTCTTTAGAGTTATGTGAAGTTGGCTGGCAAATATATGAACGATTGGATTGGCACGATAAAAAGATTTTTGGAGACCAATTTATAAGAGCAGTTGATTCAGTCGGCGCAAATATTGCCGAAGGTTATGGTAGGTTTCATTACTTGGATCGAATCAAATTTTATTATAATTCTCGTGGTTCACTTTTTGAGGTCAAGCATTGGTGTTGCCTGCTCTATAAACGGGGCCGTATAACTGTAGAGCAGTTCAATCAATTGCTAAAGCACGCCGACTTAATCCATTTTCAACTTAATTTGTTTATCAAAACTACGTATCAATCAAAACAGAAAGAGGGATAATATTTTTTAATTTCTGTTTAATAAAATAATATTTGTTTAGTATATGTGTGGAATTGTAGGTTATATTGGGCATAAAGAAGCGCTGCCGATTTTACTCAAGGGTCTGCGCCGTCTTGAATACCGGGGGTATGATTCGGCCGGTGTGGCGATTGCGCATAACGGTACATTTAAGAGTGTTAGAGCAGTTGGAAAGATTGATAACTTGGCTGCCAAGTTACAGAATGAGAATATCCAGGGTACGTTTGGTATCGCCCACACTCGCTGGGCCACGCATGGCGGAGTTACGGAGGAAAACGCACACCCGCATACCGATTGTAGCGGCGACATTATTGTGGTGCATAATGGGATTGTGGAAAATTATCGCGAGCTGAAAGATAAATTTTTAAAAGGCCATACGCTTCGTTCGCAAACCGATACAGAAATTTTGGCGCATTTAATTGAAACACAATATTCCGCCTTCGCGGAAGCTTCGGCGGACAAGCAAGGTGCCCTTCGCGCGGCCGTGCAGAGCGCCTTAAGTTATGTCCGTGGCACGTATGGGCTGGTCGTGATGCACGCCAAGCATCCAAGGACGTTAATTGCGGCCAGGCTCGGGAGCCCGCTGGTAGTAGGGGTAGGGGACAAAGAATATTTTATCGCGTCGGACACGTCGCCGATGCTGGCACACACTCAGCAGGTGATTTTTTTAGATGATGAAGAGATGGTGGAGATTACCGATACGGGCGTGCAGATTTTTAATTTGCAGGATAAAAAGATTGATAAACATACCGAGCATATTGACTGGAGTGAAGCTGAAGCTGAAAAAGGCGGGTTTGCTAACTTTATGTTAAAAGAAATTTTTGATCAGCCCACCGTGATTAAAGATGCTTTGCGTGGACGGTTGGTGGAAGATGAAGGCACGGCGCACCTGGGTGGGCTCAACATGACTGACGTTGATATGCGTAGCATAAACCGGGTTATTTTAATTGCGTGTGGCACTGCTTCGTACGCCGCGATGGTTGGCAAGTACGCGTTTGAACGTTTGGCTGGCATCCCTACCGAAGTGGAAGTGGCTAGCGAGTTTCGCTATAGCGACCCGATCCTCGACAAAAACACTTTGGTGTTTGGTATTTCGCAATCCGGTGAAACGGCTGATACGATTGCGGCTTTGCGCGAAGCGAAACGTAAAGGCGCGTTCGTCCGTGGAGTTGTGAATGTGATTGGTTCCACCATTGCGCGCGAGACTGATGGCGGCACGTACATCCACGCCGGTCCGGAGTTGGCAGTCGCGTCTACTAAAGCGTATACTAATATGATTGCGGTTCTCGTCATGTATGCTCTCCAGTTTGGACGTTTGCGTCGTGTAACGGTAGCTACTGGTGAGCGCCTGGTAAAAGCGTTTCGGGAGATTTCGGTAAAAATGGAACAATCTCTTAAGATTGAAAGTGAAGTTAAAAAAATAGTTGAGAAGTATAAGCAGTATAAAAATTTTCTTTTTCTTGGCCGCGGTGTTAATTTTCCGGTAGCGCTGGAGGGCTCACTCAAACTCAAAGAGATTACCTATATCCATAGCGAAGCCTACCCGGGTGGCGAAATGAAGCACGGGCCAATTGCGCTTCTGTCGCCGGATTTTCCAGTGGTCGCCATCCTGACGAAAAACCAATTATATGATAAAATGAGGAGCAACATCGAAGAGATACGCGCGCGCAAGGCTCCGGTAATTTTGATCGCGACCGAAGGCGATGAGCAAGCAAAAGAACTGGCCGATGATGTGATTTATGTTCCACCAACTATGGAATTGTTGGAGCCACTGGTTAACACGATTCCACTACAGTTGTTTGCGTATCATATGGCGGTGGCGTTAGGCAAAGATGTTGATCGGCCGAGGAATTTGGCGAAGAGCGTGACGGTTGAATAATAAATTCCCGTTTGGCTACTGTCATTCCGAGCGAGGCTTCGCAGCCGACGAGGAATCTCTGTCTCAATCGTCGTAATGTTGGGTAAGCCAGAGATTTCTCTCTGCGCTACGGCTTCGTTCGAAATGACAATTGTTAAGGCACTAACTAATAGGTATGAAATTTCAAGCTGTTATTTTTGACATGGACGGAGTGATTATTGATAGTGAGTTTTACTGGGCCAAAGCCGAGATGGGTTTTTTGGATAAATATAAAATTAAATTATCGCGCGAATTAACAGCGCGAATGACGGGTCAAAGTTTTCGTGAGAACGCGTTGTTTTTAAAACAACATTTTGGTTTAGTCGATTCCGTGGAAGAGATTTTGCAAGGGCGTTTGGTGGCTACGGAACCTATTTACACCTATCAAGCCGGTCCTATGCCAGGGGCGAGTGAATTATTCCCAAGAATTAAACAGAGCGGCGTGAAACTCGCGATTGCGTCTGGTTCCACGCTTGAGCGTATTAATACGATTGTTAATCGTTTCGAATGGGGAAAGTATTTTGACGCGCTTGTCTCTACCGATCATGTTAATTTTGTTGGCAAACCAGATCCAGCAATTTATAGGCATACTGCCGAAGTGCTCCAGATTCCGCCGGCCGAATGTGTGGTTATTGAGGATTCAGTCAATGGGCTCGTGAGCGCGCAGGCGGCGGGCATGCGATGCGTCGCAGTACCGGATCCTAGGTGGAGTCATGGAGATTTTTCTAAAGCGAATTTAATTATTGAGTCTCTGCTCGACAAAAAATTATTTGATTTTTTAGGTATAAGTTGAAAACAATATACAAAATACATGGAAAAATATACAACTTGTATTTTGATCCACGCATATTGAATTTTTATGAAGACTAAAGTAGTTGTTATCGGCGGGGGGAATGGAAGCGCGATTGTGATTAACGCGTTAAAAAAATTTGTTGGTCAATTGGAAGTAGCCGCCGTCATATCCATGAGTGATTCGGGTGGTTCATCGGGGAGATTACGACAGGAGTTTGGTGGTTTGCCGCCGGGCGACATTTTGCGCGCGGTTTTGGCGCTCTCGCCATATGATTATCATTGGTTGCGAAATATTTTTTATCGAACTCGTTTTACCGGAGACGGCAAATTGACCGGGCATAATTTGGGTAATTTATTTTTGACACTCGGCAGTAATTACGCCAAAGATTTTATGAGCGGGGTGCGGGCACTGGAGGAGGCGGTGTCGGCGGTTGGGCATGCTTATCCGATAACTTTAGAGCCGAGTGATTTGTGCGCTGAATTGCGAAATGGTATGATTGTTAAGACCGAAGCGGCGTTGGATGACCCAACCTACGATCGAACGCTTAAAATTAAGCGCGTGTGGTTGGAGCCGGAGGTTAAAATATATTCCGAAGCCCAGAATGTAATTCAAGAAGCCGATTATATTTTTTTGAGCCCGGGCAGTTTGTATACCAGCGTTATCGCCACACTTCTCCCCGGTGGCGTAAAAGAAGCGATTGATGCCTCAAAAGCGAAATTAATCTACGTAGCGGGCGATGCCTATGAGCAGAACGGTGAAACCGGGCCGGAGCGCTTGAGTGATTTTGTGAGCGAGCTAGAAAGTTATTTGCCCCGGCCAATTGATACCGTTATTTATCACGATCTAGAGCTCACTCCACGGCAGAGACAGCGATTTGAGGAGAGAAAATGGGGGGCGTTTGCAAAAAATATTGAGAATATAAAAAATCAACAAATTGTTGGTGCCGATTTTGAGAAAGACGAGGGGGGGTTGAGTCCGGAGAAATTAAGTAAAATTTTAGGAGACATCTTAGATTGTCATTCCGAGCGAAGCGTAGCGTAGTCGAGGAATCTCGCGCGATCAATTGTTCAATTGCTATATTGTTACATTGTTATGGAAATTAAAAAAGAAGAGAAGCGCGATACGTATGCTGTCAGAATCGCGATGGAAGACAATGGTCGCGAAGTAGGCCGAGCGTATCTGTATCTTATTTTTGACGACGCTCATGCCAAACCATACGGCTTATTTGATGTGCTGGTGGAAGAAAGTCAACGAGGAAAAGGGCTAGGTACCAAGTTGGTTGAGTCGGTGATTGCCGAGGCGAAAGCGCGAGAGTGTTATAAGCTTATTGGCACCAGCCGCTATAGCCGCCCAAAGGTGCATGCGTGGTACGAGAGTTTAGGGTTTAAGGATTATGGTAAAGAGTTTAGAATGGATTTATGAATCTCTACGAATTTGAAGGAAAAAAATTATTTGCTAAGCATGGCATTGCCACTCCTAAAGGCGCGGTGGTTAAGCGTGGTGATAATTTTATGGATGCGTACAACAGCCTCGGCGTGACGGATGTGGTGGTTAAGGCGCAGGTGTTAAGCGGCAAGCGCGGAAAAAATAATGGGATTAAATTTTGTTCGTCCATTCAGGAAGTGGTAATGGCCTGCGCGGAATTGTTTGACATGCAAATTCGCGGGCAGTATGTGTCCGCGCTTTTAATTGAAGAAAAATTGAATATTGCCGAGGAGCATTATTTCTCGATAACGTACGATACCAACAAAAAACAACCGGTGATTATTTATTCTTCGGAAGGGGGCATGGACATTGAGGATGTGGCGGAGGAGCAGATAGAAAAGAAATTTTTAGACGTGCGTCAATCTGTCATTCTGAGCGAAGCGAAGAATCTAGGTGGCCAACTAGATCCTTCGGCTGTGCCTCAGGATGACATTAAAAATAAACTGTGGTCTTGTTTCCTTGCAGAAGACACTCGTGTTGTAGAAATTAACCCCCTCGTTAAAACCACTGATGGTCGCTGGGTGGCGGCGGACGCGAAAGTGGCGATTGACGATGATGCGTTCTATCGTCACGAGGAATGGAAAGAATTGGAACCACGTACCATGATGGGGCGACTGCCGACCGACCGAGAGATTGCGGCGAAAAAAATTGATGAGGGAGAAGCGTATTACCGTGGTACGGCTGGAAAATATATTGAGCTTGATGGTGATATTGCCATGATTTTGAACGGTGGGGGAGCGTCGATTGCCAACATGGACGCTTTAGCCGGCGCTGGTCTTAAGCCTTCAAACTATACCGAGTATTCCGGCAATCCGCCGCGCGAAAAAGTGTACCAACTCGCCAAGGTTGTTCTCTCCAAGCCTGGACTCAAGGGACTCTGGATGTGCGGAGTGGTGGCTAACTTTACCAATATCAAAGAAACGTTTATGGGTATTGTAGACGCGCTAGATGAGATTAAGCCGGCCTATCCAATTGTTGTTCGGCGCGATGGAACGGAGAGCGCGGAGGGTTTTGCGCTTTTGGAAGAATGTGTTAAACGGAATAATTTGAATATCAAAATGTTTAAAAAAGAAACGGGAATGAGCGAGACGGCGCAGGTGCTGGCGGAGATGATTCGCGATAGTAGCGTCATTACGAGGAGCGAGGAACGAGCGACGTCGTAATCCCCTTGCTTAGAAACTCCGTATGCAGGAAGAACGTTATTATGCTTATCTGATGGCCAATCACAGTAATGCCGTATTATATGTTGGTGTAACGAGTGGGCTACATAAACGGGTGTTAGACCACAAGGAAGGTAATGGCGGATATTTTACAAAAAAATATAATGTTAATAAATTAGTTTACTACGAAGAATACAGCCATCCGGACGATGCGATTGCGCGCGAGAAGCAGATAAAAAATTATTCTAGAAAAAAGAAAGATGAGTTGATACACAAATTTAATCCTGAGTTGAGAGATTTATTTAACGAATTAACTCCCTGGTAAAATAAGGGGATTGCGACGCTCCCTCCGGTCGCTCGCAATGACGCATCCATTATGTCCATCCTCATTTCTAAAAACACCAAAGTCCTGGTCCAAGGCATCACGGGCAAGGAAGGCCAAAAAGGTGCCAAAGCCATGCTTGATTATGGCACCAATGTCCTCTGTGGTGTGACGCCCAAAAAAGGTGGGCAGGAAGTGGAAGGAAAGCCGGTGTTTGATACGGTGAAGGAGGCGATGGCTGTCATCCTGAGCGAAGCGAAGGATCCCTTGACGTTTGGTGAAATGGATTCTTCGACTCCGGCGCGAGCCTCCGCTCAGAATGACAAGTTGAGCGATGTCGTTTCGGTGATTTATGTGCCACCATTTGCCGCCAAGGCCGCAATTTTAGAAGCGATTGAAAACGATATTGCACTCATTAACGTGTTTGTGGAACGTATCCCCATTAAAGACACGGCGTACTGTTTGGCGGCGGCGAAAGAAAAAAATATTCGCATTTTGGGTCCGAGTTCGCTTGGTGCGATTAATCCGGGCGTGGGGCGGATTGGTGTGATCGGCGGACCATTAGTCAACGATATTTTTAAACCGGGTAGTATTGGGGTTATCTCTCGTTCTGGTGGTATGACAAATGAGCTTTCGTGGCAATTATCCAAAAATGGCTTAGGCCAAAGCGCGGCCGTGCACGTGGGGGGAGACCTCTTGATGGGAACGACATATGCCGATGTGCTCAAATTGTATGAAAAAGATGAACAAACGAAAGCGGTAATAATTTTTGGCGAGCATGGCGGGAGTTATGAATTTGAAATTGTGGAATTAATTAAAAATAAAGAATTTACTAAGCCGCTTGCGATTTATATTGGTGGTAAATTCGCGCAGATGCTCCCCGAAGGCATGAACATTGGGCATGCGGGAGCCATTGTGGCGCGGGGACAGGGGGCGGCGGAAAAAGAGGCGGCGCTTAAGGAAGTTGGAGTTATGATTGCGGAGAGGTATGAGGATTTGGTAGAGTTAGTTAAGCTGCATGCTTGAAATGTTTAAGTTTTAAGACGTTTGTCATTCCGAGCGAGGCTTGGCAGCCGACGAGGTCTCGCGATCCCTCATAGAGGAATCTCTGTCCGCCGATCGTTTGTGAGCCAGAGATCTCCTCCTTGGAGGATCTACGACCTCCTGTGGTCGGGATGACAATTGATTTGTGTATGCGAAAAATTATAATTGGTTTAGTGATATTATTATTTTTTCCTCTCGCCGTTTCCGCCGCCGGTGTTGGTTTTGTGCCGGCGAGTGGAATTTGGTTGGCGCGGACGTCGTTGGCCGATGGTGAATTAGCTCGCGTGTATACAGTAGTGGTTAATAATGATTATTACGCGCTGGAAGGCGAGGTTGGTTTTTATGACAATAATGAGTTGATTGATAAAGCGCAAATTAAACGTTTGCCTCGCGAGAGTGCCCAGCAACTTCGAGTATTTTGGCAACCTACCCCGGGCGCGCACTCCTTGTCGGCGCGGTTTGTTTCAGTTACAACTATTGATGAACAAGGCACTCGCATTGGGTTGGATACGGGTGGCATTGGTGGGGCAGTGGGCGCGTCGCTTATGGTAACGGACAAGAATACTGGTTTTGTTGTTCCGTTACAAGACATTACCGGCCAGGGGAAAGCCTTAAATATCGGTCAGGCGCTGATGGTTGAAGTGGAAAGACAAGGTGGTCAGATTTTTGTGGGGGCACCGGCGCCAACGGGAGCGGCGGACGGAGTGGTTTTAGGCGTTAAAGAAGTAACCGCGGCGACGAAAAACTTATTCGCGCAGATTAGTAGTACTGTTCATAGCAATAGTTTGCTGGACGCGTTTAATAAAAATCGGGAAGCGCTTGAGGGAGCCGGCAAGGTGGTGGATGCGGTTTCCTCAACTGCCGGCACGGTAGGGCGAGTGTATAGTGGCACCCAAACGGCGTTGGTGCGGGTGAAGACCTATTACGCGACCGTTCAGAGCTACGCGGACAAAGCAGCCCCCTACGCGGAAAGGGCGCAACCGGCCTGGTTATTTATTTCGGATAATAATAACCCCATTCGGATTGCTATTATTTTTGTTGGATTATTTTTGTTGTATTGGATGGTAAAGAGAAGATTTCGGCGAGGGCGACAAAGATTTAAAGACTAAAAGATTGCAAGATTATTGTCCGATATTGTTCGATAATCTTCTAGTCTTTTAATCTTCTAATCTTTCGACCATTATGCAATGGAAAACCGCAATTAGTAACGTTAACGATGGACAAGAAATTATCCGTGGCTACAATCTCCACGAGCTCGTGGAAAATAAAAGTTTTGTGGAAACGGTATTTTTGATTTGGCGTGGGAAATTGCCGACTGTCAAGGAAACTAAAATGTTGAATGCCATGTTAACGGCCATGATTGACCATGGTGTCGGGGTGGCGTCGGCGATGGTGCCGCGGATGGTGGCGTCAGTTGGGAATGATTTGCACGTGTCGGTCGCGGCTGGCATTTTGGCGCTTGGCGGAAATAAGCATGGTGGAGCGCTGGAAGGCGCGGCGAAGTTTTTTCAGACCAATGTTGGTGTGAGTGATCTTGAATTCCTCTTAAAAAGTTTAAAAGAAAAAAAAGTCCGTATCCCGGGATATGGACATCGCGTGCTCAGCCATGACAATCGGACGGACACGTTGTTTACTGTTGCCAAAGAAACGGGGTTGTATGGTAAACATTGTTCTTTCGCGGTGACAGTTGGTGAAGCTTTAAATAAAATTTCTTCCAAACCTTTGCCGCTCAATATGGATGGTGCCAACGCGGCGATTTTATCCGATATGGGTTTTGATTGGCGCATCGCGACGGGTTTTTTTATTCTTGGTCGCGTACCAGGGCTTATCGCGCATACGTATGAAGAGATGATGAGTGGAGAGGGGATACGGAGACTCGATGAGAGTGAGATTGAATATGAGGGGGGAGAAATTTAGTTGTCATTTTAAAAATTTGACATATATACCCTCATTTTTTTTACACAGTCTCTAACTTCCGTAAAAACATCATCACCGAGCATATTTTCTTTGGCATAATTTATGATGGGCCGTACTGATTGGATTTTTTTGCCAAATTTTTCCATCCATGCGTGGCGCGGTAACATCCACAGATGAAAACCGTGCTCGGTGTCTTCGTTTTGGAATAAGTACACTTCCTGTATAGCAAGCACGTCTCTCATCCCAGCCCGAATTGCACGAATGAGATTGATGAACTCAGATGTTTCTTCGTCGGTAAATTCGGATATAGATTTTATTTTACGCACAGCAGCAATTATAAAAAATCCTGAGATTGGGACTTCCCAGTCTTGGTGGACATCAAAAAGTTTTGTTGCGACAATAGTTTCGTCTGGAAATAGTATTATATCTTTCATAGTTGCCCAAGAGCGTATTATTTAGTATACTTGATTCTAACATAAGGCTAACTTTACAGCAATATCTATGCATGAATACTCCATTTTAAAAACTAAACCAGGCAATGATTATGCCCTGCTCGATAGTGGCGACGGGGAAAAATTGGAGCGGTATGGCGAGGTGACGGTCGCACGGCCGGATCCGCAGGCGTTGTGGAAAAAGCGGTTATCAGAGAGTGAGTGGCAGAAGGCGGATGCGTATTTTCGTTCAGAAAACGGTGGGGACAGGTCTAGACCTGTCCCTACGGCGACATGGCAGACGCGAAAGAAATTACCGGAGCGGTGGCCCGTTGATCTTGCTGGTTTTAAGCTTTGGATTAAATTGTCGGCGTTTAAGCATACGGGGGTGTTTCCGGAACAGGTGGGGAATTGGGAGTGGATTGGGGAGAAAATCAAGAAAACAAGAAAACAAGAAAACAAAGCGAGACCTCTCCCCGACCTCCCCTTTGCGAAGGGGAGGGGAAACGCAACCTCCTCCACCGCAGGGGAGGAGGCGGGAGGAGGACTCGTCCGCGTTCTAAATTTGTTTGGTTACACGGGAGGGGCCTCTCTTGCTGCCGCGAAAGCGGGGGCGGAGGTAGTCCACGTGGACGGATCGAAAGTGGCGATTGGGTGGGCACGGGATAACGCCATGTTGTCGGGTTTGGAAAATAAACCCATTCGTTGGATACTTGATGACGCACGGGCGTATGTGAAACGGGAAGTGAAACGAGGAAATAAATATGATGGTATTATTATGGATCCACCAGCTTTTGGGCATGGAGCGAAGGGGGAATTGTGGAAAGTGGAAGATCATTTTTTGGAGTTGCTCGATGTCTGTAAACAGGTTTTAAGCGACCAGCCGTTATTTTTTCTTATCAATGGGTATGCATCGGGGTATTCAGCAATTTCCTATAAAAATAATTTAGCGGATTTAATGAAAGAGTACAAAGGAGAAATCGAAATTGGGGAGCTGACGATCGCAGAGAAAGGTAGTGAGCGATTGTTGCCAGCGGGAATTTTTGCGCGGTGGAGTAAGGAATAAATGCGAATGGCCTTGAGGGCCCACGAATAATGCGAATAGAGAATATGGGAGGAATTATTTACCAAGAACTATCCTATCAACTTAATGGTGTCTTGTTTGATGTTCAAAATAAGTTAGGAACTAAGTTCCAGGAAAAACATTATGTGAAAGCTGTTTGCGCATTCTTGAAAAGCAAAAGCATCTCGTATGTTGCTGAAGCGTCGTTACATGTAGTAATAGATGGCGTGGTCATAGGAGATTTTCGTGCCGATTTAGTTGTCGATAATAAAATAGTTATTGAGTTTAAAGCCACGGACAGACTCACTAAAGATCACAAAATTCAGCTACTGCGTTATTTAGAAGCATTGAATTTACGTTTGGGTTTATTAGTTAATTTTAGAGTACGGCCTCTGCAAATTTGGAGAGTAACTAATTAATAGTGTTGATTGGCAAAATTCGTGGCGTCTCAGCGCATTCGCATATAATCCCATGCCCTTACAAGTGCTCTACGAAGATAATCATCTCATTGCCGTCTATAAACCGGCCGGCGTTTTGGTACAGGGAGATGTGACGGGCGACCCGACTTTGATGGATGAGGTGAAATATTATTTAAAACAAAAGTATCATAAAACAGGGAAAGTTTTTTTGGGGTTATTGCATCGGCTCGACAGGAATGTGCAGGGAATCATTCTTTTTGCGAAGACGAGTAAGGGGGCGAGCCGACTTTCAGAGCAGTTTAGAAATCACACAGTAGAAAAAATTTATCATGCCGTAGTGGAAGGAAAATTAAAAAAAGAGAAAGAAACTTTGGTGCATTTTTTAACAAAGGATGAGAATACGAATCGGACTACCGTCCACAGACTACAGACTACGGGAAGCCAGCGAGCAGATTTAAGTTATGAAGTGGTTAAGTCAAATGGAAAATATTCTTTGCTCAAAGTTAAGCTCGGTACGGGGCGGTCGCACCAAATTAGGGCGCAGCTGGGGTATATCGGATCCCCAATAGTTGGGGATGTGAAGTACGGAGCCTCAAAACAGTTGCCTAATCAGGTGTTAGCGTTGGCGGCCACGTCGCTGGCTTTTGCAACGGCCACTACAAGCGAACTGGTCATAGTTGAGGTACCAATTCCTAAAGACTTTAATTCTTTTATTTAATATGGAGGTGGTCGCCGATCTCCACATTCATTCCAAATACGCGCGGGCGTGCTCGCCGCTGTTGGAGTTGCCCGCAATTGCCAAGGCGTGTGGGGAGAAGGGGGTTGGGATTGTGTCGACAGGGGATTTTACGCATCCCAAGTGGATGGAACACTTGGAAGAGAATTTGGAAGAGATTGGGAAGAGTGGTTTGTACCAACTGTCATCCCGACCGCAGGAGGGATCTCTGGCTCAGTCACATATCATTCTGAGTGAAGCGAAGAATCTAGTTGGCCAATCGAATGAACTAGATTCCTTCGGCGCGAGCCTCAGGACAGGCTCTTCGCTCCGACTCAGGATGACAATGTCGACGCCGGTGCGATTTATTGTTGGGACGGAGATTTCTTGTATTTACAAACATAAGGAGAAAGTGCGGCGTTTGCACCTACTCATTTATGCTCCAAATTTGGCGGTGGCGAAGCGGTTTAATCAAGCGTTGCTTGATTATGGAGCCAATTTGCATGCCGATGGCCGGCCAATTATTGGGATTACGGGGAAAGAGATTGTAAAGATGTGCCTGGATATTGACCCACGCATGATGGTAATTCCGGCGCACGCGTGGACGCCGTGGTTTGCGGTGTTTGGATCTAAGTCTGGTTACGATTCTTTGGAGGAATGTTTTGAAGAGTTAACGCCGGAAATTTTTGCGATTGAAACCGGCCTCTCTAGTGACCCGCCCATGAACCGCCGTCTCACGAATTTAGACAACATTACGCTTGTTTCAAATTCGGACGCCCACAGTTTGGATAATTTGGGGCGCGAGGCTAATGTGTTTGCGTTTGAGAATGAAAAAGATATTACGTATGATGAGATTCGGCGAATTTTAAAAACCGGGGATAAGAAAAAGTTTTTATACACGATTGAATTTTATCCGGAGGAGGGGATGTACCATTACGATGGACACCGGGACTGTAAATTTTCTTGTACGCCAGCCGAGACGAAACGAAATAAGGGAATTTGTCCCGTATGCAAGAAAAAAGTCACGGTGGGAGTTTTGTACCGCGTGGATGAACTATCGGATCGATCGGAAGATAAAATCATTCAAGAAAATTTTATCCCCCACAAATATATTGTTCCGCTCCGGGAAATTATTAGCGCGTGTTTAGGGGTTGGAAAAAAGAGCAAAGCGGTTGAGGTGGAGTATCGGCGGCTGGTGCCAGCGCTGGGTAATGAATTTGAGATTTTATTATATAAGGATATACAGGATATTGAACAGGCTGTGAATGACAAAAATATTGCCTTGGGAATACAGCATATGCGCGCAGGTAAGGTAAAAATTGTGCCCGGGTTTGATGGGCAATATGGCGTGGTTGACCCATTTCCTTTGAGTAAACCTGCTGGGACGAAACAACCACGATTGTTCTAATAAAAAAAATCCCTCGATTACTCGGGGGATTTTTAAAAGACTAACGTTTCTTTTTCTTTGAAGCGGCTTTCTTTTTGCCTTTCTTGGCGGCTTTCTTTTTCGTTGCCATAGTAGACACCTCCTATCATTTGTGTAGCGCGCTCGAGTGAGCGGCTAAAGATAAATTTTTTTCTTACCTCGCGAACGCGAGAAAAAAATTTTTAGAAGAATTTTTTACATGACAAGCATTCCTGTAAAAAATTTTTTTCGACCTAGGTATATTATATAGTGTATTCTAAAAAAGATAAAGAGCAGAATGCGAAGTTATGCACAGGGGAAAGATTTTTTATTTTTTAAACAATTTGATTAGGGGTAAATTTTTTTAACTATTCATACGTTTGACAATTGCCTCATGGTATGATAAGATAATTAATCTTTTTTGGGTGTGTGATAGGAAATAGCAACTGTTTCTTGCTACGTACCCATGAACGTCATACCGACGAACAGGTACTCACTTTTTCGGAGGTGTCCGATGCAAAACGTTTTGACCACCGTCGTTCTGTTTCTGGTCGCGTGCTACGGTAGCAACGACCCGCTCCCGTACGTGGATCCGAACGCGGATCTCCAGGCGGCGCCCCAGGACATGGCTCATCCCGCCTGTCGCGGCCGGTGGACGCCGACTGACCCCCACGACCCCAGTAATGGGTGCCTGGGCCAGGAGCAGCTCTGTCGCCCGTGCCGGGACGACCGCGACTGTTGCGGCCCGGGTCTTGAGCCGGAGTGCACGCCCGGTGGAACGTTGGTCACGTACAGTCGCGCCTGCGACCATTACCATCAGTGCACCGCCGACTTCCGAGGGGAGTGCAAACCCCCGGGCGGGTAGAAAAAGATGAGAAGGAGGGTTTTTCAGCCAGGTCCACCGGACCTGGCCTTCTCATTTTTTTGACAAAAGACCCATAGCAGTTTATAATTAATCATGTCCCGATTATTAATAATTTTTTAACGTCGCGCCTCAAATGACGTTGCGCGACATGATTTCGTCAAATCATATGCCAAAGAAAGTCCAAGTAATGGTATGGTTAGTGGGGGTGTTGAGTGTAGTGTCTATCGCGGCGATGGCACGGCCGGCAGCGGCGGCTGAGTGTGTTTACGAACGCGATGGTGATAATGAGAGTTTTTTTCTTAGCGAAGCAAACTGGAAGAATTGTGAGGGTCATATGCCTGGAGGAAGCGATACGGCTATTATTGGAAAAAATCAAACGGTGTATTTGGCTAATGTAGTCCTTGGGAAAGAACAATCCGCGGATTTGTTGGGAATTGTTAAATATCGACAAATTAATAAAATATCAGGCGATAACAAAATTGAAGTTAAGAATTTAATCATCAAAGACGGAGGGGTGTTGATGGCGCCAAGCGGCAACGCGATGTCGTCTCTTAGAAATAATTATAAAAATAGCATTATTTTACCCAACCATCCCGAATTTACTGTTGCGGTGAATTTAGCAAATCTTGTTGTTACCGGAGCAACCACCATTGACAATGGAACGCTTGATTTTAAAAATTTGTATAACGTCAGTCCTAACAGCATCTACTTTAAAGGCGGCTTAGAGGTTAAAAATAACGGTGCTTTCAAGATGGCTACCAAAACCAAAGTAAAATTAGGGGCCGACGTCCAATTTAAAGGAACTTTAGCGGGCCTGGAAATGGGTAGTGTCAGCATTAAGGAAGATGTCGGAAAGAATCTGCCGCTCAGAATTTTCTCCGACACAATGCTTGTGACTGCCGAGGGTCTTAGTTTGGGTTCCGCAGACACCCAGTTAACTTTGGAAGGAAAATATTTTTTTGATACGATTACTTCGGCAGCTGGCAAAGAAACTCTGGTAATACCCGGGTCTTCGCAGGTAATTGTTGATAGTGTGTTAAGTAATGGCGGTAAAATTATCGTCAAGGATACAGCGATGCTCCGTACCGCACGCACCGCGCTTAACGCCGGAAAAATTGAGAACGGAAGCAAAACCACTATTATTTTCGATGGCGGTTTTTTTCAACAGCCATCCGGTTCTTTTTCTGCTAATGGGAGTATCTATGCCTTTCAAGATTTTCATTTACAAAAAGGTTCCACGTTTATCGCGCTTGGTGGAACGGTCACTTTGGTAGTTGGAGACAATAATTATACAGCGGCAATAGAAACCGACGCCACGTTTAACAATTTGCTCTTAAAACGAGAAGGTCAGCAAGTGTCAAATGTTTCTTTCCAAAGTAATGGCAAGCCATCGCACCAGCTAATTAAGGGCAATCTTACGCTACAAGGAACAAATAATATTGTGGTAGAAAAAGGAATTAATTTAGAAGTGCTGGGTTCGTTTAAAAGTGATTCAAAAGTGCAATATAAGAGTGGCGGTAAAATCACCAATCACGCTACGGTGTTAATCACAGATGCTGATAGCGCACCGTTAATTGAGCTCACTACCGTGCCGTCTCAGCTGTATGTTACCGTTTCTGATGATACCCGTAATATGGATTCGCTGACGAGTGAAGGGTTAACAGCCATGGTGTATGTGGCCAAACCAGTCATTGCAATTTTGCCAGGTGGAGTACATAAAATATTACCGTTTACACCTAACCAAGCGTACGACGCGGAGCTTATTACGTTGGCGGAGACGGCCCCTAATTCTGGCATTTTCCGGAGCACCGTACCTCTGAATGGCCAAGCCATGAACCAGGCGGCGCCGATACAAGTGGCCGGCAGTCTAAAGCCTTTTAAAGGCAACAAAGTGTTGGAAGTGAACGCCGCGAGCGATTTGTATTTCATTACTGCCGGCTACGAGGACCCCGCGGATGTAGAGGATCGTCCGTTTGCGAAACAAATTTTGGTAAAAATTCCCAAAGTGGATTTGGTTGTTACCCCAGTGTCGGTAGAAAAAATTAAACCAGGCCCAAACGTTAAGGGTTTATTTTTAATTCGCTATGCTGTACAAAACACTGGTACCGGCCTGAGCGGTCCGTTTGTTAGCAAGGTGGCTGTCAACGGTACCGGCGGATCGGGACAATATTTATTCCCGGCGGTAATGGAAGGCGTTGGACTTAATGTTAACCAAACAAAGGTATATTCATTTATTATCGACCAAGCGGCTCTAGATAACTTGCAGCAATTTTTGAGTGTTGAGGTCACGGTTGACAAAAATAACGCCGTCGCCGAGAGTGATGAGGATAACAACACCATGATTCTGTCCTGGTCCAACGACTTACAAATAAAAGAAACCATGGCGTTGCAGAAAGGTGTTCAAGGAGTCTATCCCTTCCTTTTCACCGTCAAAAATGATGGCCTTATTCCCACCGGTCCGTTTAGTACCGACATTGTGGTAGGTGAACTTGAGTCAGCAGTTCACTATCCGATATCGGAACCAAGCGGTCTTGAGGCCGGGGAAGAGAAGGAGTATACTGTCGTCTTTGATAAAAATATTATCGCCAATGTTGAACAATTGCCAGCCATTAATGTAATGGTAGACAACAAGAATCAAATTATTGAAAACAACGAGAATAATAACAGTGCCACCTTTAAAGGCACACGTGATTTAGCGGTGTTGTCTGATCAAGCGAAAGGGGAGGGTATTAGTCTCAGCAAGGATCTTCAAGGCAATTCGTATCTTACCTACAGCCTTATTAATAAAGGCAACACGCCGACTGGTCGTTTCAATACGAACATTACCTTTTTTGGAGCTAACGTATCGGCGAATGATGATGAGGCCGTCGGTCTTCTGGCTGGAGAGACAAAAGTATATACAAAGAAAATTGATCCTGGATTACAATTTAATGAAATTATTCTAGAAGTAGATAATAAAAATGAAGTTATCGAGAGCGACGAAGATAATAATCGGGCTGTGCAAACCATAAAGAGCGCCTCTTTAACAGTGCCAGCTGAAGAAGTATACATAGGTAAGAATTATAATATATTTTACGGAGGTAATAATGGCGCCGGAGTTGCTAAAAGTTCCGGCAGCACTGTGCGTTTTAGTGTGAAAAACGAAGGCAATGTTTCAGCGGGCGCGTTTCAAATGAAAATTACCATCAACGGCAGTAAAATGGTGCAAGGCCACAAACTAGCAACGAAGCACGAAGTAATTTTGGTGGAGCAAGTTGGTCTCAAAGGGTTAGAAACGAAATCTTATAGTTTGGAGTTGAGTAACCAATTAATTTCCACTCAGGGGCTATTAAAGCCGGGTGATCTTATTGATATTCAAATTCTATCTCTATAATTGTACTATGATTACTTATAACCATATGACAAAATCTTCACGCTTACAGCAAAAACATACCTGGTTCACCCGACTCGCGACTGCGGGAATTTTAGCAGGCGTTGCTTTGGTCGCCTCGGTAAGTTCGGCCCAAGCGGTGTTGCCGGGGGGCGTGGCTGCTAAGACGGTTGTTTTTAAAAAGTCGTTCGACCTGACGGCTGATTTGATTGCCGATCAAAATGTTAAACTCGGCACGAATAAAGTCGGTCAAACCACTGTTCAGCTGACAGTAAAGAATGTTGGCAACAATACTACCCCGGCTTTTAAAGTAAGTACGGTGTTACGTGGTAGCGGCGGCGCCACTCCAGCGATTGTTTCTTCGATTGATAATGGAATGGATGGAAAAGGGACGGCCGTAATAGTGGCTACTTTTAGCCAAAATGCGGTGGCTTTAGTAAAAACTTTAATGGCGGTAGATATTGTCGTAGATAGCACCAACTTAGTAATAGAGAAAAATGAGGCGAACAACAAGCTTGCTGTGGCGCTTGGCAAATTGCCGGACGCGCAGAAACAGTTGGCACAGCTGGTTAGTAAATCGGCGGCACAGAGTGTTGTCGTCGCAAAGCCGGTTGTTCCCGTGAACGCTGTCAGTAATGATTTTTTGAAAGTGCAATTACCTCCAACTATCGTGGTGTTGCCTGTAAAGCCTGCCTTAGAGGCGCCCCTTGATGGAGCGGTGGTTACGTCCCTTACGCCCCAACTTTCGTGGGTTGATAAAGGGCCGGGGAGTAATTATTTCCGGTGGTATGTACAAGATGTCGACACCAATAATAAAGTGTGGGAGCGGGATTTTATCTCACGTCAAAAAGATGATAACCGCTGCAACGACGCTCTAAATCATTGGCTATGTTCGGCGGTGAGGGTGCCAGCGGGAATTTTGCAGTACGATAAAATGTATCGTTGGAGTGTGGAAGCTGGTAGTAATGATCTAACTTCTGGCTTTGCCGCCCCGCGTCAATTTGTTGTAAAATCAGAGTATGTACCGGTGACGTTTAAAACCGCGCCGCCGGTGGATACTTCCCCATCCACGCCAACGTGTACGGCTGACCAGCGTACGCATTGGAATGGTACTGAATGCGCGTGCCCGGGGGTTAAAACGTGGGATCCAGTGCTTTTGATCTGCTCCCAGGGTTCATAAAATAGGTTAAACCAGCTGTAATAAAAATAGACGTGCCATGCGTGGCGCGTCTATTTAGTTTTGTGCCCCCAGAGAGGATCGAACTCCCATCTTCAGGTTCGAAGCCTGATATTCTATCCATTGTCCGCCCGAGGCGGATCAGCCTTGGGCTGAAACTATTTGGTCGTGCTCGCGGAGGGAATCGAACCCCCATATGCAGCTTCGAAGGCTACCGTCCTATCCGTTGAACGACGCGAGCAAATAAAAATCCCAAGTTTTGGGATTTCGTGCGTCGGCCGGGGATCGAACCCGGGACCTTATCCTTAAGAGGGATCTGCTCTACCAGCTGAGCTACCGACGCGCTGTTAAACAGGGTTTCCGTCTCCTCGTTTTATAATATTTATTTTCGGCCCTTTCCAGCCTTTTATTTTCACGGCCGCTTCAGCGGCTTCGGTTTGGGCTTCTTGTTTACTGGTGCCAACGCCCGCCGCGACCAGTTCTTTATCCACAAACACCCCGACGCGAAAATTTTTGGCATGGTCGGGACCTTCTTCGTGGAGTACGCGGTAGGTTGGGGTGACACCTAAAAGTTCCTGGGCGGATTCTTGAAAACGGCTTTTCGCGTCTAAATACAAGCCCTGCTCTAGCACCTCCGGCAGTTTTATTAAAACCCAGCGCGTAATAAATTGGCGCGCCATATCATAACCTTGGTCTAAATAAATGGCGCCAATTAAAGCTTCAATAGCGTTGGCCATAATGTAACCGCGCGCTTTGGTGCCAGCGTCCTTGGCTTCGCCGTGGGAAAGAAAGAGATACGGTTCCATGCCAATTTCAAAGGCTATTTTTGAGAGCATCACCGCGTTCACTAGCGCGGCACGCCAGTTGGTGAGTTCGCCTTCGGGATTGAGATATTCGTTAAATAAGAATTCGGTGACAATTAGCTCGAGTACCGCGTCTCCTAAAAATTCCAAGCGTTCATTTTGTCCCAGAGGGAAATCATGGTGTTCGTTAAGATACGAACGATGGACAAAAGATTGAATGAGCAACTCCGGATTTTTAAAAGTGATGCCGAGTTGGTCTTCTAGTTCGGGGAAATTTTTAGCGGCGATTTCCGGTGATTGGTAGGTGAGCGGCATAATTAATTATTTTTGCTCTGTTGGAGCGTCTTCTTTTTTAATAATATCATTATAAATTGATCCCAAGACGCCATTAACAAATTTCCCGGATGACGGTCCGCCGAAACTTTTAGCAAGTTCAATCGCTTCATTAATGGCTACTTTCGGAGGGACATCGGCGCTTAATTTAAGCTCAAACATGCCAATGCGCAAGATGTTGCGATCGACAATGGTAATTTGACCAATGGGCCAGCTGGGGGCGTAGTGAGACACTAATTCGTCGATTGCCTGGAGATTGTCAATGACACCAGCCACCAGTTTTCTGGTAAATTCGGTTTCCGCGAGGCCGGGAGCGAATTCTGTAAGGTTGTGTTCCACGATCGCTGGCAGGGCCGCCGTGGGGTTGCCACGAAAATCCCATTCAAAGAGGCTTTGCATGGCGATAGAACGAGCGAGGTGTCTGTTGGGCATAGTGTGTTTTGTAGCACTAAGTATGTAAGTACTAAGCTCTAAGCAAAACAATTCGTTCTTCGCTTACGCTTAGCACCTAGAACTTATTGCTTAAGCCTGCTTCGTCTTGGCAAGTTTTTTGGCAACAGTGATGACTTGTCGTCCGCGGTAGGTGCCGCAAAATCGGCAGGCGCGGTGGGGCAGAGTGGCTTTGCCGCATTTAGGGCAACTATTCAGGGTTAATTCTTTGAGGGCGCGCGCTGTGGCGTTGCGTCCTTTGTCGCCGGAAGTACGGCGGTGGCCGGGAAGAGCCATATAATTGAAAAACTCGAAATCCGAAATCCGAAATCCGAAACCGGATTGTAAGCGAATTTTGGACGTGTGTAGCTCTTAGGATACTATATAATATGATTTTTGGCAAGGGGTTAGGGTGTAGGTGGTTGCTTTTTTTGGGTAATTTTAGTAGGATATTAGTATAAAGTACTATGTTTGCCGAAGGAACCCCTCATCCAAGAGTAGTAGGCGCGTCGCGGCGGGAGAAACGAGAGCGTCCAGCAAAATTGTCCCCTGAATCACGGGAGGGTGATTTTGAGCGTGCTCAACAGGAGAAACATTTAATTGGCCCTGATCATTTGGCGGTCAACAACGTTGGACCGTCTGAAGCTGCCACGTCAGCGGCTCGTGATTTTTATAGTAAAACCGGTGTTCGTTTTGACACCATACCGACATCTGAACAAAACTGGTTTTTATTTTTTATGGAGGGAGCGACCGCGAACGAGAAGACACGGGCCTATAATTTTATTAAAGAGTTTAAAAATTGGGCAATGATGCTATTTCCAGCGCTCGAGGTTGACCCCACTATTATTAGTAGAGCTCTCCAATTATCACAACGGCTTAATCGGTATGATATGCAATTGGTGTTGAATACATTTAAAGTGGTCTTTGACCTAAATTTTTTTGGAAGCTATAATTTGACACATAATTTTGGAGTTGACCCAGCGACAACTCAACAGCACGGACTCGTGCGAGCGAAAGATGTTGTTGAGGCAATGTACCAGCGTATTATGGACCATCCGGGAACAAATTTTAAAAAAATTATTGATGAATTGCAACTAAATGAAATTCGAAGAGATCCGGGTGACCAGGCGTTGTCGGGGCTCTTTAGAAAAGTTGTAGAAAATTTGAAAAATCGACCGCTCGGCAGTGTTGATCTTATGGAGCTTCAAACCGAGCGCGTCGCTGTGTTGAATATTATTAAAGAAATAGGCAAGATGGGAGTGTTGACACACGCGCTCGGATTGCGTGGGGAATTAAAACCGATTCCGGAAATTCATTGGCGGGTAGACCGAACAGCAGCGGAAAATGAGCCGCGGCTGGGTTTTAATACAGTGGAATTATTACAGCGCCTGAAGGACCCTCGAAAGAAAAAAATAATGCTCGAGTTTGGTCCGGGCAGTGGCGCGAGTCGAGCGGAACGTACGGCCTCTGATCTCGATGAAGATTATGTTGATATTACCATGGCTGACGCCGTTTATTACCCGTTAAACCAGTTGCTGCAGAAATTAATTCGTTGGGATAGGCTAGAAACAGCGGTAGGGGCAAAACTCAGCGACGAAGAAAAAACCAGGCTTTCCGACGCATTGTATAAAGTGTTTATGATTAAAGAAGGTGAAACAGGGTTGGATCAATTTCATTATGCGGAAGACAGAATCCAGGCTATTAGTCGCGACCCTAATAATTTAAAAGAATTGTTGCCACAGGTAGCCGCACATCTGAATGACGTTGCTGTGGTGCCAAGTACCATAAGTGGTCGGGATGCTAACGGCGGTGTTATCTACCCCAATAAAGTTGGTTTGATGGCGCAGGACGGTTGTTCACCAACTTTTTTATTGGCTAAGAAGAAATTATCGGAGGGGAAAGAACAATATTTTCGTACCCGGATTGATCATGAGAATGGATCGTATAGTGCTTTGGATTATTATGATGAAATTCCAGCTTTTCCCGCTGGTGTTATCACCGGTGACTTCTCGCAGATAGAAAAATTAAAAAATAACCAAATTGATGTGGCACTTGGCGTGCGTTCCACGGTGTACAAACGTGGCCTCGACTACGAAAATTTTATGGTTTCTGTTTTTAATAAGTTGTCGGGGGAGGGAATTTACATCGATGACAATGTTCGCGACAATGACGGTTGGCGTTCACGAATTGCGGAGTTGGTTGCTGTTAAGCGCCACATACATACTCACGTATCTGAAAATAAAAAAGAGGAGTGTCACCTTGATGTTATTGTTGGTCCAGGGCTTTCTGGCGAGGATGACAACAAGGGTGAAGTGCCGCTTGCGATGGTGATGAGTAAGAATCGTAATTATCAAGAAACAATTACACCGCTGTTACTGCCGGGCTACCGGATGCTACCGCTTGATGAATATATGAGCGAACTTTCCACCGCATCGCCGGAACGTTTACAGGAACTCGATCCGACCGGTCAATTGTTTAACATAGTTACGCCCGAGTTGTCGCCAGCCACCGCTGTGCCGCGGTTAGGCGACTCGCGTTTGGCAGTGTGATCCCAAAAAAATTTAAAGAGTAGTTTAAAGTTGGAGGCAATCACTGGATGATGAATTTGAATCGCCATGGCCTGATCTTCTTTTAGGGTGGTCATGAGCACTGTCTCGCCAGCAATTTTAATATCCATAGTACAGGGAAATTCTTCTACGGGAATGGTGCGTGTTTCGCGTAGTTCTTTTTCGCTGGTACTATTAATAGCGTTGCTGCTCGGCGCTACCACCCGATTAAAAATGTTTTTTGCCACGCGCTGTTTTATAAATTTTGGAAAGTATTCTGGAATAAACGTCGCCATTTCACCCTTGTCCTCAATACTGTCAATTGGTTGCCCAACAGCCAACAATTCTTCGTACGCTCGAATAATTCCTTCTTTGCCTTCATAAAATTTAATACCCGGTTTATTATGCGCCAGGGCATAGGTGGATCGCAAATCGCCAATCACGTTTTTTAATTGGTCCTTTTGTCGTTTCAGTTCTTTTTCTTGATCGTCAAATAATTCTTCCAGCTTTTCCGGTGGGGAGGCGTTAAAAATAGTTTTGGGGCCAATGTCTTTGGATTCCAAGAGCCCATACCCTTTTAAATTCTCCAAAATATAATACAACATGGTCCGTGAAAACGGGCTTTTTTGTTTTAAGAGGGGGATAGTGGCGTCTGGGTTCGCCAGCAAAATTTCGTAGAGTTTAGCTTCGTTTTCGCCAAGGCCAAGGTCGATGAGGGTTTGCTGGATGCTGGTAGGTTGAGTAAAGTGTTCAATTTTTGCCATATATTAGCGAAATTAATGCTATTTACCAATTATCATGCCACAGCTGGATCCCGCTCGCTGCGGTACTTTTTACTAAACGTTGACACTTTTTTGGCTAACTTATAGATACTATAGCACACATTAAGATATATGTCAAGTGCAAATTGACATAATTTAGTAATTCTATATAACATAAATTTGGCTAAAATAAGGTAAATAGTAATTAGTAAATAGTAAATTGAGTATCTACGATTGACAAAAGCGGCTAGCTATGATATACTGGTTTGTTAGGCTGAAAGACCCGGAAGCCCCTAACAAGGCAAGCTCATTACAATCAACAGTCTATCAGCCTCTGGAGAGAGGAGCTGATAGAATGACAAATATCAAATAACAAATGTCAAATTTCGACAACCTCTCTCCATAAAAGAGAGGTTTATTGTTTCCACTGACGAGTGTGACAAGACAGAGGTTCAAAAAGTAATACATACGAACCCGCAAACTTGTCCTCTCATCGGTTGAAGCAATTCGGCCCTGTTCTTTTCAACAGTATCAAGAGTTTGAGAAATCTAGTCGCCACTGAAAAGAAGCCCCTCGATTTTACTCGGGGCACGCTCGTTAAAACGAGCGTGGGAGAGATTGATAGTGGCGAAGAGAATTTTCGCTCTTCTAGTAAATTTTAGCTCCGTGGTGGCGCAAGCCACTTTACGGAGTGAGGCGGAGAGTGTGCCAAGGTTGAGGTCGCAAGACTTCCCTAGCCCCTCGCGGTCTCCTCTAGGCCTAACTAGACCTAGTAGTATCGAGTGCGTCCCTTCTTCACCTTCTTGTCATCCTGAGCGCAAGCGAAGGATCTAGTCGGTGGAGCAGGGGACAGTCGGTATTACGAGCCAGTACTAAGTTCTAAGCAGAATAAGTACTAAGCAAACGGATGACGATTGACCTTTGACAATTTAATCGCAAGAAATAATAAATATGTTTTTTGTTATTTGTTGCGGCATCAGAACGCCTGGCTAGTACGACGTATGTCGTGTTAGTTGAACAGGTGTTGTGGTGTTTCAGAGGAGCCGGTGCAGCTTAAGAAGCGACCGGCAAAAATCAAATGAAGAAGACCATGATGATCCGCCCCGCCCCTCGCTCCACCGTTGAGAACGAGTGGGCGGGCTGGGCCGCCCGCCAGGCGGACGAGCGGGCCACCGCGGCCCGCTCGGCGGCGATCGTCGCCGCCGCCTCGCGCGGGACGGCCGGCGACGGTCGGGCCCGCAAGGCGTGGGACGGCCGGCTCACGCCGGCCCCGGCCCCCGTGGGCCGCCCGAGCCAGCTGGGCCGCGTGGCCAAGCTGGGCGACGGCCGCTTCGCGGCCGCCCTCGCCACCCTCAAGGTGGCGTAGGGGGCACGTCGCCCCCAACCCGTTTCGAGCTAAGAGGTGCTCAATACGGGGTCAACCAACCTCAAGTAGCACGAGTGAATAGAGGAGCGACGCTTGCACCAGCGCGCTCCTCACCTCAACTAAAATCTTAAAATTATATTTGAGATTTAAGTCGAGGAGTAACAGAGAGAAATACTTCTCACGCGAAGCCCTAAGCGTTAGCACGTGGGGTAATAATCTTCGGGGAAGTACCGAGGAGCCGGAGTGACGGCAAACGATCACTCTTTTGCGGACAAGACAACCATTCCCGATTCGTTCTACAACGATCGGGGCCCTGTCATGGATAGTTTTATCGTTCATGAGTCCGCCAGGGTTACCAGAGGACCGCCACCTAAAGAAAGTGGCGGGAAAAAAAGTGAAAAAGATCAATTTCAGCGGCCACCCCGTCACCGGCTTTGAGATTGCCCCCTTCGTTGGGGCGAACCTCCCCATGGAGGGAAGCGCGCTCGCGGAGTACGTCCGCGAGACCCTCCTCGCCCTGCCCGGGCGCGAGGAGTTGCTGAAGGGCGAGACGGTCGAGCTCGTGCTCCCCGGCATGAGCTCGGTGGCGGGCGTCTTGCTCGCCGAGTGGCACGGCCAGTACGGGTCGTTCCCCACGATCCGCTGGGCGGTGCGCGGGGCGGCGGGGTTCGAGTGGCCGGAGACGGCGATCTCGGATCTCCAGGAGGTCCGCACCTCCGCCCGCACGGCCCGCTAGCAACATCAGCGGGCAACCACTCCTTGCTCACGAGGTGGCAAGGAAAAAGTGGTAACTAACCTCTGCGCTCGATTGGTGAACTGCACAGTTCACCCTTCGACTTTTATTTTGAAAATTGTTCACTATAAAAGTCGGAGCATAGTGCTCCAGAAAGGAGCGTGACCATGCGCACGTTTGTCATGGTTAAGCCGCTCGGTCTCCAGAATTTTTTGCTGGAGGTCATGGCGGCGGTGAAGGCCGTCGGGACGGTGTCCCGGCGGCAGCTGGTCGTAGTGAGCCGCGAGCTGATCGCGGCTCACTACGCCGAGCACGCGGGCAAAGAGTTTTTTGCCCGCTTGCTCGAGTACTACCAGGGCCAGACCGTTATGGCCCTGGTAGTGGACGGCCCGGACGCGGTGGCGCGCGTCCGGGCGATGCTCGGCCCGTCGGATCCCCGACGGGCAGCCCCGGGCCAGTTGCGCCACCTGGTGATGACCAGGTGGCGCGATGGTCAGTCGGGGTGGCGGGCTCTCGAGCTCGCCACCTCCGGCGTGGACAATATCGTCCACGCCTCTGATTCGGCCGAGGCCGCGGAGCGAGAGATCGCTCTGTGGTTTGGCGGAAAGGAAGAATAAAAATGAAGCACTTGGATTCCCGCAACGCACCGCGGGGTCCTCAACTGACGAACTAAGAAAATAATTTAAAGATCTTGGAGCGTGAGTCGAGGAGCAGGTAGAGAGATTTGCTTCTCGCGCGAAGCCCTAAGCGTTAGCAGTTGGGGTAATAATCTTCGGGGAAGTACCGAGGAGCCGGAGTGACGGCAAACGTTCACTCTTTTGCGGACAAGATTCCCTGTGAGTGGTAGCCATGCCGCTTAGTCCGACAGGAAAACTCCTAACAAGGAGGACACCATGGCCACCAACGATAGCAACACCGGCGGCGTCCCCGCCATCGTCGGACGGCGCATGTGCGTCTGAACTCACAACGGTGAGTTCCACGCGGACGACGTCTTCGCGGTCGCCGCCCTGCGGCGCATCGCGAAGGTCGACCTCGTACGCACCCGCGACGAGGCCGTGCTCGCCGGGTGCGAGCTGGTGGTGGACGTCGGGGCGGTGTACGACGCCGCCACCGGCCGGTTCGACCACCACCAGCGGGGTGGAGCCGGCGTCCGCGAGAACGGCGTCCCGTTCTCGGCCTTCGGGCTGGTCTGGCGCCACTACGGCGTCCAGATCGCGGGCAGCGAGCGCGTCGCGGCGCTCGTGGACGAGGGCCTCGTCCAGAACATCGACGCCAGCGACAACGGCGTCACGTTCGGGACGACCCTCCCGGCGGGGATGGTCCCCTACAACACCTCCTCGGTGTTGGGGGATTTCGTCCCCACCTGGGACGAGGAGCCGCGCGACTTCGACGACGCCTTCGGGCGCGCGGTGGAGTTCGCGGGTGGAATCCTCGCCCGCGTCATCGCCCAGGCGCAGGCGGTGGCGCGGCAGGAGGCGGCGGTGGCGGCGGCCATCGCCAAGGCGGGCGACGATCCGGTCGTGAAGTTCGACCGGTACTCGTTCGACTGGTCCGGCCTGGTGGCGGATTCGTCCGCCACGGCGCAGTTTGTGGTTTACCCGTCCGAGGACGGGACGTACTGGTTCATCCAGGCCGTCCCCCCGCGGAAGGGGAGCTTCGAAATGCGCCAGCCGCTCCCCGCGGCCTGGGCCGGCAAGCGCGGCGAGGCGCTCGCCGAGGCGAGCGGCGTCACGGGGGCGATCTTCTGCCACCCGGGCCGTTTCATCGGCGGAGCGGCCACGCTCGAGGGCGTCCGCGCCATGGCGGCGCGCACCTGCCCCCTCTGCGCGGGCTCTGGTCAGTGGACCGACCGGACCTACACGGACGGCATCCCGCGGGAGATGCCCTGCCCCCGCTGCAAGTAGCTTTCCGGCGATAGGCGGTTCGCCACCGCCAAGTCGGAGGCTACACAATATCGTTAAAGGCCAGTTGGCAGAAGCTGGCTTAACAAAACTGCCCCGGCGCAAGGCCGGTATCGTAAAAATAGCACTCGAGGGGGAAGTCGCGGATTGCACATCCAACGCTTCCCTTCTCGATTTACATTTTAAAATTTGAGATGTGAATCGAGGAGTGATGAACTTTGTATCCGACTGAAGGCCAGAAGCCGACAGGGGTGCGAGGAGAAGCGACTCGTAAGGAGGCGACCATGTCGAGCTCCAAGCAGGAACTCGTCCAGGCGCTCGAAGGGGCGCGGGACGAGGCCACCCGGGCCCAGGCCCGGGTGGAGGAGCTCAAGATCGAGCTCCGCACCGCCTACCCGGATGGGTGGGCGGTGGTGAGTGGGGAGGATCCCGCGATCCTCCCGGTGAACGAAGAGCCGCTGGAGCACCAGTGGCTCAAGCTCTCCGTAAAGGGCGGGCGCCTCCACGTGGCGTGGGAGGCGGGCGCCGGAATGTTCGGGGAGGAGTCCTTTTGGACCAACCCGGACATTGAGGTCGGAAGTGAGGAGAGGTGCGGCGAGAACATCGTCGCGTTTTTTCTCACCGAGGAGGAGGTGCGGGCCTACGCCGCGCGCTAAACTTCCTCACAGGGGAATGGTTCCTAGCCCCTGGGAAAAGCGAAGTAGTCTGCCGTTGGCGGATGAAAAGCCAAGTACGAAGATTCGCTGGTCAACATCAAGCGAAGAAAAGAAAAACGCGTGAAGTTACCGCGTCAGGCGTCACTTTGGAGTCTTTGCTGGTTTACGAGACCGGAGAGCGATAGCAAAAAATCAGCGCACTCGAGTCCCGCAACGCACCGCGGGTCCTCGACTTAGTTTCAAATTATTTTGGAGATTGAGTCGAGGAGCATTTATTTACACCCGGTATCTGCCGGAGTGCGAATGTAATGTGAACCTCGGTTAAGAAACCATGATCCGGAATGCTGACTCACTCAGCGCCCCTGAAAGATGGGTAACGGATCAGTCCCGATTTTATCGGGATTTAAGTGAGCGGGCTAACCACCCGGAAGGACATCATGTCGACGATCAATTTCCCCCACCCCTGTGACTGGAACCGCCTCGTGGCCGCGGCCCGCGCCGCCGAGGTTGCCAACAACGGTCGCAAGGAGGCGTACGACGCGCTCCGCGCGGCGTTCGAGTCGGCCCCGTGGGGTCGGAACGGATCGGTGTTCATCACCAACCGCGCCGACTCCATCGGCGGGTCGACCTCGACCCGCACCCTGCACATGCAGGGACGCCGCGTCGCCACCTGCGACGACGACGGCTGGGTCAAGTTGGTCGACCCGGCCCAGGCGGAGGCGCAGTACGCGGAGGTGCGCAAGCGCAACCGCGAGTACGACCTGGCCTACAAGGCGGAGCGCGACATGCTGGTCGACCGTCTCGTCGAAACCAGCCACTCCGAAGCGTCAAGCTTCGCCGAGTGGACGTTTAGCGACGGCCAGATGGGCGGATTTTTCAACCGCCAGGGTTCCGCGATTTGCGTCGCGGCCCAGTCGGCTCTCGCGGCGGCGGCCAAGCTGCGTCCGATCGTCCCGGCCATCACGGCCGAGGACATCGAGGACGACGAGCTGGACGGTCGCCGTCCGGTCCGCTCGCGCCACTTCTAGCCTAAGCGTCGGGGGTTACATCCGCAACGGGCAGGGCGCACGGTCGCCCGAGCCGATGCTGCCCGCCGCCATGCCGACCACCGCCCCCTCCGTCCAGTTCACGGACGAGGGCAAGCGTTGGTTCCGCTGCCAGTGCGGCGGGACGGCCCGCGTGGAGAAGCCCACCTATGACCGCTTCAACGCGGGCGAGGTGATCACGCTCCTCTGCGTGAAGTGCCGGCAGACCGGCACGGCGAAGAAGTAAGAAACCACCCCGACCTGTCACTCGCGTCCCCAGGTCGGAAACACAAACGCGAAAAAAAATCGGCCTCTCGCAATGGCGAGATAGGCCGTCACTAGTTCTTTGCACTAAAAATTGGGGGAGGCACGTTTGCACAAAACGTGTTCTCCCCCTGCAGTTCGAGTTTTGAAAGTGTTTCAAGGTTCGAATGGCATGTTTGCTTTTCCCACATAGAGAATAACGTCCTAAGAAAATTTTTGATGGCTCTCCCCATCGTCTACTTTCCTAGTCCGCGCTATCCTCTAGTTGGGAGGAGCGAGAAAACCACCGGCTTAAACGCCCGTGGTTTTTTATTGACTCCGCAAGCTTTTTTAGAGTACACTGACAATGATTTTAGACTTCGTATTTTTAAAGTAGCATGGAAATTATTTCAGTCCACAACGAAACTCAGTGGGACGCGTGGTTGTTGCAACAGGGCGACGCTTCTTTTTTGCAATCATTTGCCTGGGGTGAAATTTTAATTGCGGAGGGAAAACAGGTAGAGCGGTTGGCGGTGGTGGAGGATGGCGAGACACTGTTGCAGGCACAGGTAGTGTATACACAATTGCCGTTGGGGTGGCAGTACGCGTTTTGCCCGAAAGGACCGGTATTGAATGTCAAATGTCAAATGTCAAATGTCAAATCAAATCCAAATGATCAAATTTATAAAACCTTAGTGCCTTACTTAAAAAGTAAAAAGTGCATTTTTTTTCGAGTCGAACCGCTACAAGCTACAAGCTACAAGCTACAAGCTAACAAGGTTATCGATCTCAACCCCCGCGCCACTTCCGTCTTGGATTTAGGGAAGAGCGCCGAGAGTCTTTTGGTGGCTATGCATGAAAAAACGCGATATAATATTCGTCTCGCGCAAAAAAAAGAACTCACGGTGCGGTTGGAAAAAAACTTGAAAAATTTTTTATTGTTGAGTCGCAAGACGGCACAGCGTGATGGGTTTCGTTTGCATCCGGAAGAGCATTATCAAAATATTTTAGCCTCACCGTTCGTCCAACAAATTACTTTATATAGCAAGGAAATCCCAGTTGCCAGCGCCATTTTTGTGGGTTTTGGAAAGGTATTTACGTATCTTTTTGGCGCTTCGGATCATGGGTTTCGCAATCTTATGGCGCCGCATCTTTTGCAGTGGGAGGGGATTAAGTTGGGAAAAAAATTAGGCTACCGCCAGTATGATTTTTTTGGGATAGCGCCACACATCCCCCCTGTGAGGGGGGTAGGGGGGTGTGAGCCATCGGGGATAATAATACAGTCTCCGGGGGAGACTCCGTATCAGTACGATCAAAAACACCAGTACGCCGGGGTAACGCGATTTAAGCTGGGGTTCGGGGGAGAAATTATTGAAGCGCCGGGGACGTTTGACTTGATTATTTCGCCCGTGCGATATAGGATATATCAAGTATTGAGAAAATTACGCCGCCTTGTTTAGTCCTTGTAGTTTAATGGATAAAATATCTCCCTCCGAAGGAGATGATGCGCGTTCGATTCGCGCCGAGGACACTATTGACAAATTTCTTCAGCGTAGCTTGTTTTTTTGGTATACTGATTGTAGTTTATTTTAAAAAATTAGAACTTACGCGTTTGGTTGTCATCCCGAGCGAGCGACGGATCTCTGTTCAATTAATAGTAATTGAACAATGAAACAATGTAACAATAAAGTTGAGACAGAGATTCTTCCTTCGTCGTAAGAATGACAATTGAGACCAGCCTCGCAGGTTCTAACTAATATAACACTATGCCCGATCAATTTACACAAACCACGAATGTTGGTTTGGGGAGTCGTCTCATGAATTCTATAAAAGGAGTTCTGGTTGGTTTGCTTTTGTTTGTGGTATCGTTTGGGGTTTTGTATTGGAATGAAGGCCGGGCGGGGCGAGCCGCTAAGCTGGTGAAGCAAGCAATGCAAGCGCCGGTGGTGGATGCTACAAATGTCGACCAATCGGCGCAAGGCAAATTGGTGGCGGCCCGGGGTGCGATTAAAACTACGGAAACGTTGTCGGACAGTGTTACCGTGCCGGGGACGAGTGAATTGGTACAAGTTAAAGCGGGTAATTATTTAAAACTTTCTCGTCAGGCGGAAATGTTTGCTTGGAAAGAAACCTCAAAAACTGAAACGCAAAAAAATACCGGTGGCAGTGAAACGCAAAATATTACGTACTCCTATACTAAGGAATGGGTTGCGGAGCCAGCCAATTCGGCGGAATTTAAAATTCCTGAGGGACACGAGAATCCGGCGATGGGTGTTCCTAGCAACGACACAACAGTAACGGTCGCGACACTGGGCAACTTAACCCTGGATATGACGAGTTTGGGACTTCCCGGAAGTGATGCGTTGGTTTTAACCTCTAGCTCGGTGGCTTATCCAACACCGCTCCTCGCGCAGGCGGGCACGAGTGAATTTGTTTTCTTGGGTAAAGGAACGCTGGCCAGCCCGCAGGTGGGGGATGTACGCGTGCATTATGGTTATGTTCCAGCCAATATTCAGGTAACTACTTTTGGTAAACTCGACGGCACCAATCTCTCGTCGTTTGTTGATCAAAAAAATGGTAGTTTGTATCGCGCGTTTAAGGGGACAAAAGATGAGGCAATCGCCACAATGAAGAGTGAAAATTCGACCATGACGTGGATTTTGCGTTTGGTTGGGTTTATTATGATGTGGGTAGGTTTGAGTATGTTTTTTGGACCAATCAGCACGTTCCTTGATATTCTTCCCATCGCGGGTTCAATTAGCCGCGGGTTAATTGGCGCGGTGACATTTATAGTCGCGGCGGTACTGAGCATCGTAACCATTGCTGTTTCCATGATTCTTCATAATATTATTGCTGTTCTTGTCGCCGTGGCCGTAGCGGCCGGGGTATCAGTTTTCCTGGTTAAAAAATATATGAAGAAAGGGAAGGCGGCGACGGCGTAAAAATGTATGGCAAATCAAGAACAATTACAAAAATTAGTTAAACTCATTCGTTACTACAGCCTGGTTTCTACCACGGCAGCTGGCTCTGGCCACCCCACGTCGTCGCTCTCCGCGGCGGATTTGATGGCGGTGCTTATGTTTTCCGGATTTTTTCGGACCGATCTCGATAATCATGAATATGTAAACAACGATCGCCTGATTTTTTCTAAAGGCCATGCCTCGCCGCTTTTTTATTCTATCTACGCCGCGGCCGGGAAGGTGAGCGAAGAGGAAATGTTGACGCTCCGAAAATTTGGGAGCCGTTTGGAGGGGCACCCGACGATGGCGTTTCCGTATACTGAGGTGCCGACGGGTTCTTTGGGGCAAGGGTTGTCGGTGGGGGTGGGGATGGCGCTTAATGCCAAGCTGGACAAGTTGCCCTACCGCACCTGGGTACTTTTGGGTGATAGTGAAATGGCGGAAGGTTCGGTTTGGGAGGCAATGGCATCGGCAGAGCATTATAAACTAAATAATTTGGTGGGTATTATGGATGTGAACCGGCTGGGGCAGCGAGGCGAAACTATGTATGGGCACCATACTGAAGTTTACGAACAAAAAGCCCGGGCGTTTGGGTGGGAGACCATTGTGATTGATGGGCATAATATTGATGAAATTATATTGGCGTATACAAAAGCGCAACAATCGCCAGATAAACCGGTGATGATTATCGCGAAGACCTTGAAGGGTAAAGGTGTTTCGTTTATTGAAGATAAAGATGCCTGGCATGGAAAACCACTATCCGCCGCCGAGTTAGATCAAGCGTTAAAGGAGCTCGGAGAAGTTGATAAGAAAATTGTGGGAGTTGTGGCAAAACCGGAAGTGGCGGAAATATCAAATATCAAATATCAAATATCAAATCAAATTCAAAACCTCAATTATCCAACCGATAAAGCGGTTGCGACACGAAAAGCTTATGGGAATGCGTTGGTGCGGCTGGCGCCGAAGTTTAATAATGTAGTGGTACTGGATGCAGAGGTAAGTAATTCCACCTACGCGGAGTTGTTTAAAGCCAAATACCCTGATAGGTTTTTTGAAATGTTTATCGCGGAGCAAAATATGGTGGGGACGGCTTTAGGGTTTTCTAGGCGTGGTAAGGTTCCATTTATTTCTACGTTTGCGTGTTTTTTTACGCGCGCGTTTGATCAGATTCGAATGAGCCAGTATGCCAACGCGAATATTAAATTTGTTGGTTCGCACGCGGGAGTTTCGATTGGTGAAGACGGGGCGTCGCAGATGGCGCTGGAGGATTTAGGAATGTTTCGATCAATTTTTAACAGCGTGGTATTGTACCCATCGGATGCTATTTCCACCGAGCGATTAGTGGAGGCGGCGGCCGAGCACGTGGGCAACGTGTACATTCGTACCACGCGCAAGGAATCGTCCATTTTGTATGGCGTTGATGAAACATTTCCCATTGGCGGGAGTAAGACGCTCAAAAGTAGTGATAAGGATGTGGTGACAGTAGTGGGGGCGGGGGTGACCCTTCATGAGGCGTTGAAAGCATATAATGAATTACAAAAAGAGGGGATGAATATTAGGGTGATTGATTTATACAGTATTAAGCCTCTCGACGTTGCGACTTTAGAAAAAGCGGCGCGCGAGACGAAGGCGATTATTACGGTGGAGGATCATTACGCGGAAGGTGGGATTGGTGAGGCGGTGGCGAGTGTGTTAGGTGAAAGTTTAAAGGTCAAGGGTGAAAGTTTGCCGGTAATACGGTTGGCGGTGAGAAAGATGCCAAAAAGCGGTAAGCCGGAGGAGCTGTTGGCGTATGAGGAGATTGACGCTGGGGCGATTGTGAGGAAGGTGAAGGATTTGATAGTGAGAGAGTAAATTATGCTTGTCTGAACGCCCCCATCAGTGGGGCGTTTTTCTTTTTTTAGGATGTTTTGGTCTTGACGGCGATCTTTGTTTGTGGTATGAGTAGGAATGGTTTCTCACCGTCGTTTGGCGTTGAGAATATCGTAATCAAAGAAACAATCCAACCAAGGAGGCCATCGTGGAAGTTACGCTCTTCGTAGTTCCTGCGTTGTCGGGTTGCCCGCCCGGGAAGCACAGGTTCGGTTTGCCGGACGTGGATCGTGCCGAGATGTTGCGCCGCGAGGCGCTGGGCGTTCGTTGCCAGCGGCGGGTGCGTCGGTTGCGCTTGGGCGTGGCTGCCCCCGAGCGCGTGATCGCGACCTCGTCCAGCGAACGACACATGATCGGCGCGGCGGCGCTCCGAAATGGATTCTATCCAATTCCGGAGCGGAGTGCTCTCCCGGCGTCGTCGATCGACGATACCCTCGAGACGGTCTTCGCTGTCGAGGCTGGGCTCTCCGACCCGCTCGGTCGCCCCATCATCGGCTACGCTTTCGAACGCACAAGGCTGATCGTGGTCTGCGGGGACAACATTCTCCGCTGGATCGGAGCCAACTACCGGATTTTCCCCACCAGGGGCGGTCCGATCATGGTAACGGCGGAAGTGGAAGGCAACGGTCTGACTGCCGGCACGATCAGAGATCTGGGCGGTCTCCACGACGCGTTCGTCGAACGCGGTGGTGGCGCGACTCCGCGTTTCATCACCACCACGCCCAACCTCGGCGGCCCCGGCACCTTCACCATCCTTCGTCCCGCCCACAGAATTAGGTAGTCCGCTCATTCTCGTCCTCGAGTTACCATCCCGCTGTCGCCGGCGTCATGGCGATCCACACGGGCCAACCTCCATTCTACCTCGGCCCTTTCCAGAGAAATTGAAGTGTTGATTTTTCTGGAAAGCCGAGGCTACAAAAATAAAAACAATCCCGAAATAAACGGGATTGTTTTTTATTCTTTTAAGTAGTGGCTATATAATCGTCACACTCGCTACCTTATCACCTTCTTCTTTAAATCGCATAAGTCTTACACCCTGGGTAGCTCGTCCGGAAGTGTTAATAGATTTGAAAGGTAGGCGAATGGTTTGGCCTTGCATAGAGATCATCATGAGATCTTGGGTCTCGGCCAGGCCTCGGTCAATAACGCGGGCGTAGACAATGGGGCCGGTTTTAGGGGTGACGTCGGCGGTTTTTATGCCGGATCCTCCGCGACCCTGCACTTTATATTCGTGGAGTTTGGTGCATTTGCCGAGGCCATTGGCGGCGATAGTTAGGAATTCCAAATTTTTATTATCGGGCGCGACAATGTCCATGCCAATAATAACATCATCACTTTTGAGGCGCATACCATGGACGCCGGCGGCGGTGCGACCCATTTCGCGGACGTCACGCTCGCTAAAGCGGATGGCTTGACCGCCCCGAGTCGCCAAAATTATTTCATCAGTTCCCTTGGATGGCTTTACCCATTCTAAGCTGTCATCGCCTTTTAGTTTAAGGGCAATGAGACCGCTCCTACGGACGTTAGCAAAATCTTCGAGGGCGGTTTTTTTAATAGTTCCTTTACTGGTAACCATTACCAAGAATTTATATTTTTCAATGTCACTGGTGGCAAGTAGGGCGGTTACTTTTTCGTTAGGCGCTAATTGAAGAAAGTTTACTAAAGCTTGACCTTTGGCGGTGCGGCTGGCTTGCGGGATGTCGTAGGCCATTAATTGAAACACGCGGCCGCGACTGGTGAAGAAGAGCATGTTGTCGTGCGTGTTGGTCATGAGCATTTGGTCCACGGATTCGTCTTCTCTTGTAGTCACGCCAATTACGCCCTTGCCGCCGCGGGATTGTTGTTTGAAGGTATCGGGGGGGAGACGTTTAATGTAGCCATCGGTGGTGGTCATTACAATCGTTGGCTCGTTGGGGATTAAATCCTCGGTCGTAAATTCTTTAACACCATGGGCAATAATTTGGGTTTTGCGATCGTTGCCAAATTTAGCCTTCAGCGCTTTGATTTCAGTTTTAACGATGCCCAGAATTTTAGGTTCTGACGCCAGAATTGATTCTAGTTCTTTCATCAACAGTTTCTTTTCTTTTAATTCATCTTCAATTTTTTGGGCTTCGAGGTTGGCTAATTGTTGCAAGCGCATTTCTAAAATAGCCGTGGTTTGGCGGTCGGTAAATTTGAATTTGCTCATCAAATTAACCTTGGCTTCCTCTTTGTCACGACTCGCGCGGATGGTTTTGATCACCAGATCAATTTTATCGAGGGCCATTTTTAAACCTTCCAAAATGTGGGCGCGGTCTTGGGCTTTGTTTAAATCAAACTCGGTACGGCGGCGAATGACCACCTGGCGGTGCTTAATAAATTCTTCCAAAATGTTTTTAAGGTTTAACACGCGCGGCTGGATGCCGTCGACCAGCGCGAGCATGTTATAGTGGAAGGTGGTTTGGAGGTCGGTGTGGTTAAAAAGCTGGTTGAGAATTTTTTTAGGGTAGGAATCTTTTTTAAGTTCCACGACCACGCGTACGCCGTCTTTGTTGGATTCGTCCCGAATGTCCCGGATGCCTTCAATTTTTTTGTCTTGAACCAGTGTGGCAATTTTTTCGATGAGTTCCGATTTGTTCACCTGATAGGTCATTTCGGTGACCACAATGCGGAAGAGACCATTTTTAGCTTCTTCGATTTCGGTTTTGGCGCGCATTACCACGCCGCCTCGGCCGGTGGCAAAAGCCGTGGCAATATCTTTTTTATTATAAATAATACCGCCCGTGGGGAAATCCGGGCCTTTAATAACCACACACAGATCGTCCAGGCTGGTTTTGGGTTGGTCAATGAGCATTATTATGCCGTCGCAGAGTTCGTTTAAATTATGCGGGGGAATTGAGGTGGCCATACCCACGGCAATGCCGACCGTGCCGTTAAGGAGCAGGTTGGGGACTTGGGTGGGTAGTACGGTTGGTTCGTGGTGACTGCCATCGTAGTTGGGAATAAAATTTACCGTATCCTTTTCAATATCGGCCAGCATTTCTTCGGCGAGCGTGGTGAGGCGCGCTTCGGTATAGCGCATGGCGGCGGCACTGTCGCCGTCCATGGAGCCAAAATTGCCTTGGCCATCAACTAACCGGTGGCGCATGGCAAAATCCTGGGCCATGCGCACCATGGAATCATAAATAGCGGTGTCGCCATGGGGGTGGTATTTGGCCATCACCTCACCAACCACGTGGGCGGATTTGCGAAAGCGGGCGGTGTGGCGCAGCCCCAGATTGCCCATGGCATATAAAATGCGACGATGTACCGGTTTTAAACCATCACGCACATCGGGGAGGGCGCGCGAAATAATAACGCTCATGGCGTATTCCAAATATGATTGTTTCATTTCATCAACAATGGGGGCGACGGTGAGCTGGCCAATGGGGCCACTCGGTATGGGGAGTTTGGATTGCATAGGTCTTGAAATTCAAATGTCAAATGACAAATGTCAAATTAAATCCAAAATCCAAATTTACTAATTTGATATTTGAGTTTTGAGCTTGATTTGGCATTTGTAATTTGGATTTTGAAATTACTTAACGCTTGATGTGGCCGTTAATGTCGATGTTGTTTGACCCGTGCTCGTGGCAGTGAGCGCGCCCAGCCCTTTAATGGCATCACGAATTTGTTGCAAGGTTGCTTCGCGACTATTCCGATCCTCTTTTTGTTTCGCGAATAGTTCGCTCCACTCTTGTTTGGTTTTACTCGCGAGGGTGTATTCGGGCGCGCGTTTAAGCTGGAATTCGGACATTTGGACGGCGAGGGACCACCCCCACAGCACCGCGATGATGACCGAAAAACTTATGACGCCCAGCCACATTAAGCGTTTCGCGCTTCGTTCGCGGTTTGTCTCTTTAAAATCAGGCAAGGTCGGGCTAGCAGGTTCTTTCATTTGTTCTTCTATGATTGATAGCTTCTTTTTTAGTGAGGTTTTTTTGGGGGACATAGCTTCTAACGTATTGTCATTCCGAGCGAGCCTCACGGCGACGAGGTCTCGCGATCCCTCTTAGGGGAATCTCTGTCCGTCGATCGTTGGTGAGCCAGAGATTTCTCACCCCCGAAGGCGGGGGATTCGAAATGACAACTGAGAATTAGGATTTTTCTAAAATCATCAGCTTGGTTTCTTCTTGCGGCAGATCTTTTTTCTTGATAATAATTTTTTTGTCGGTGACGTCCGGTTTTAATCCCAATTCTTTAATAAATTCTCCCAGTGGCTGGGCGGTTGGGTCAGTGTCGCAGTTATAAGCGATGGGGATGACGATGCGGGGCTCGAGAGTGGTCACAATCGCCGCGGCGTCTTCGGCGTTTAAGTAGTTTTGGCCGCCGCCAACCGGCAGGAGTACAATATCCACGTGTCCCAGTTTTTCCAAATCTTCCGTTGTGGGTTTTTTGGTAAGGCGGCCGAGGTGAACAATCGCCAGGCCTTCGGCGTTTATTTTAAAAATAATGGTGTTCTCCGCCGGCCAGGTAGTTACCATAACTTCTTTTAATTCTATTTCTCCGAGCGTGGAGAGTACGAACGGATTTTGCGAGAGGGTGGCCGCATCGGTTTCGCCATTGGAGAATAAAGCAATCGTGGGCGAAAAGCTGCGGGGGAATTCGCCCGCAGTCGGTTTATAGCCATCGATAATGACAGTAACGTCCTCGTCTTGGTATTTGGTTTGGAGTTTAACGGCTGTTTGACCGAGCCAACTTAAATGCATATGGTGGTGGAATTAATTCCGTTAAGATGTGCTAAATTACGAAAGGTACGAAAGTATTAAAATCAGCGATTCCCCCCTCGCAGGGGGGGTACACGGGGGGTGTTGGTAACACCCGTTTATGGTTGGAAAAACTGGGTTTATTTTACCATAATTTGCTCTGGGGGGCAAGGGGTTGCGGTGTAACTATTCAGTTCTTTCCCGCTGTCATTGCGAGGAGTGAGGAACGAACGACGAAGCAATCCTCACCAATGGCGTTGGTAACGGTGGTGAAGATTGCTTCGTCAGTCGCCGCGAGGCTTCTTCCTCGCAATGACATTGTGGGTGATTGGCGCTGTTTGTTGGAAAGAATTGAATAGTTACGTTGCGGTTTGGATTGGAGTTCAAGGACTAGCGTTTGACACCATCATTCATTTCTGATATACTTAACCTTACAACTAACCTAACAAGCCTTTCCGCCTTAGAGAAAGGCCCCCGTTGTCCTTAAAGACTAAGCGGGCTAAGCAAAATTTTTTTGTTTATGACAGACAAAGCCGGTAGTTTTAAAACATTATTCCAGATCCAGGCCATGGAAGTGCCCAAGCCCGGGGATGTGATTAAGGGTAAAGTGATATCCGTCGATAAAGGGGAAGTTCACATTGATATTGAAGGCATGACCACGGGTGTGGTGCGCGGAGAAGAAATGTTCGCGGAATCAAGCGAATATAGTAATCTTAAAATTGGCAATGAAGTAGAAGCCACGTTGGTAGAGTTGGAAAATGAGAATGGTGAAATGGAATTGTCGTTTCGTATTGCCGGGTTTAAGCGCGCGTGGGACAACATGAAGAAATGGCTTAAAGATGGTTTGACTCTTAAAGCCAAAGTTACCGGTGCCAACAAAGGCGGTCTTATGATTCAGGTGGAGGCGCTGTCAGCGTTTATGCCGGTTTCTCAACTTAGCCCCGATAATTATCCGCGCGTCGCGGGCGGGGACAAGAATCGTATTTTTGAAAAATTGCGCGAAATGATGGGTAAGGAAATGGAAGTGAAGGTAATTGATGTGAATGAAATGGAAGAAAAATTAATTGTCTCCGAGCGTGCGGTGTGGGAAGATTCGCAAAAAGCCGTGCTCGACGCGTATAAAATTGGTGATGTGGTGGATGGTGAGGTATCCGCCCTCACCTCGTTTGGCGCGTTTATTCGTTTTGGCGAAGGGTTGGAAGGTTTGGTGCATATTTCGGAAATTGCTTGGCAACGCATCGATCATCCGAAAGATGTTTTGAAAGTTGGTCAAAAAGTAAAGGCGCAAGTTATTCAGCTTGATCATTCTAAAATTTATCTTTCCATTAAACGCACGATTGATGATCCGTGGAAGAGCGTGAAAGATAAATACAAGGTAGGGGAGAAGGTGACTGGTAAAATTTTGAAGATTGAATCATTTGGTCTCATGATTGGTCTCGACAAAGACATCCATGGTTTGGCGCACATTTCGGAAGTATCAGATGAACCCGTCAGCAATTTGGCCGACAAGTTTAAACTTAATCAGGAATGTGAATTTGAGATTGTGTCTTTGGAGCCAACCGAACACCGCCTGGGTCTTAAATTGGCTGGAATTAAGGGCAAAAGCGCCCGCAAGGCTGAAGTGAAAGAGAAAATGGCGAAGACGGAAGCGAAGGAATTGGTGAAGGATGTGGCGCCCGAGGCAGTAATTACAGAAGAGGTGAAGATCGAAGAAGAGAAGAAGGGCGAATAGGCGTCATTGCGAGGAGGAGTTCGCACGACGACGTGGCAATCTCCTCGTTAGTAGAATAAATTAAAAACGTCCGGCAGATGCCGGACGTTTTTTAGTTTTTAGACTCTTTCTTATCTCTAATCGAGTACAGATAAAAAGGGGTCGGGCGCTGATGAGGCGCCCTTGAGTCCGTTGCTCAGCCGTTCGTAGCGGCTGGGCGCTTCACCCCCCTGTCCACTTCTGGTTGTACGTGAACAGCTTCTCGATCTTGGCATCCAGCGTTGGCTTGAATCCCTGGAAGGCGTTTCGCTGGGTTGCTACCCGCGCGACCGACTTCGGTCCGCTGTCGTCATCGCACGAGAATCGCTCGACACGTCGGAGATCTTCTTCAATGGTGTTCAGTTCCTTGAGCACGTCCTTGCAGGTGCCTGTGCCGTCCGGATCGAGCTTGTACAGCTCGTAGATCAGCCTGCTGATGAAGGAGGCAGCGCTGTTGTGGGGGTAGTCGCTGTACTCGTCCACGTCCATGTGCATCTGGTGAAGCCGGCCACGGAGGTACTGATTTGGGAGGCACGAGTCGGCTCGGAACACCGCTGGCCCAGCCGCGGCCACGCTGGCTTTGCGGTGGTATTCGCTCACCTCGCTGTTGAGGGCGATGCACGCGTCTGTGAATCGCATCCACTCGTAGAGGCGCCAGCCG
>SICD01000004.1 GCA_009694865.1 Candidatus Magasanikiibacteriota bacterium | reverse complement strand
ACCGTTCGCGATATTAAAGTTATAAATTTTGTTAGCGCCGAGCGACATAAGCGTTGGGAAGGAACCTTGCAGAAAAAAAAGATAATTAAAGTTTGGGTAGCAAAAAATAAAGCAAACAAAGTTGTTGGTTTCTGTGTCGCTAGAAAGGCCAAGCTATGCAATATACTGGGGGCGATATATGTTTTGCCAAGATACCAAGGGAAAGGTATTGGACAAAAATTAGCAGGCGTGGCGTTTGAGTGGTTGGGCAAAAAGGATATAGTTGTTGATGTGGTAAAATACAACGCTACGGCAATTGTGTTTTATAAAAAATTAGGTTTCAAAAAGATTGGCGCAACACCGAAAAAAGATTTGTACAAGTTGCCTTCGGGAAAAATGTTGCCAGAGGTAAGAATGGTGCGAAAGGTTTAGCCGTGATAACATTTTTAATATTCAAAAACCGAATACGATCAATACATGCCAAAACTTAAACCACATAAACAAATAAAACTGAACAAGCGCATTGTAAGTGATTTGCTTAAAGCTTATGACCTCACAGTGCGGTCTTTTAAAGTATTCCCGCATGGTATTGAAAATACTACCCTGTTGGTTAAAACCAACCAAGGAAACTATGTTTTGCGGGTATATCAGAAGAATAAAAAAATTATCAAAAATATCGAGCAAGAAATAGCTTTCATGGAGTTTTTGAGTAAGGCAAAAATTTCTACTCCTAAGGTGTTTAAAAATATTTTTGGGAGTCAGGTATCAAGGTATAAAAACAGCGCTGCTGTGTGGAGTTATATTCTCATGGAATTTGCCCGCGGCAAGCATCCAAAAAGTTATTCACAAAGCACCATCAAAGACCTCGCCACAATCCAAGCGAAAATGCACCAACTCGGTAGTGCATTTGCAAAAAAGTTAGTTACACCAAAACGATTCTGGAAGTATCTGCGGGAAAAGGCATTTTCGCCCCATATCAAAATATCCACGATTAAAAATACCGCTGTTAAGAATTTTGTTAAGCGTGCAAAAAAGTTTGAAGCAATGTTGCCCGCCAACCTCCCTCAAGCCTATAACCATTCCGATATTACCCACGACAATATTCTCGTTCAAAATAATCGTGTAACGGCAGTGTTCGATTTTGACGACGCTAGTTTTTCGCCATCTATAGTTTGTCTGGGTTCTACTTTATGGGATATCTGGTATATTACCAAAGATGCTCGAAACATCTTTACGTATCTTGCGGCGTACACTAAACAGCGAACACTTACCAAGCTCGAACTTAAAACACTCAAAGACGTTATTCTTTTTAGAAATTTTGTTATTGGGGCTATGGAAATAATGTTTTATGGAGAAAATGGGAAGGGCGTGAAACCCATTTTAAAATTTGAAGAAATAATTAACGGATTAAATTTTCTATAAAGCTATCTCTTTCATCTCTCTCAAAATGACTACAATACAAAACAAAGGAAATGAGATTTTTAATAATTATTCGCGCGGGATTTAAGTTGTTGTTTCAATTTTCACCTTAATTTTATGAACCAAGGAACCAAACCTAACACCATCGCCCTGTTCGATGGCCAGCAAATTCGTCGTCACTGGGATGATGACAAAGAGTTGTGGTATTTTTCGGTTGTGGATATTGTCGGCGTGCTGTCGGGCAGTATCGACCCCAGAAAGTACTGGAACAAGCTGAGTCAACGGCTTAGGGAAGAAGGAAGTGAGGTGGTGACAAAATGTCACCAACTGAAAATGCAGGCGTCGGATGGCAAATATTATCTTACCGACGTCGCCGACACCGAAACCATGCTCCGTTTCATTCAATCTATTCCCTCGCCCAATGCCGAGCCCTTCAAGCTGTGGCTTGCGCGGGTTGGTTATGAGCGTTTGGAAGAAACCGCTAATCCGGAGCTGGCTATTAACCGTGCTCTCAAAACTTACCTCCTTAAAGGGTAAAGTCGGGAGTGGATCAACCAACGCCTCAAAAGTATTGAGGTAAGGAAAGCGCTCACGGATGAGTGGGAAAAACGGGGGGTAAAAGAAGGTGCTGAGTTCGCGATTCTTACGGACGAAATTACAGAAGCGTGGGCGGGCTTAACAACCAAACAATATAAAAATCTCAAAGGCCTGAAAAAAGAAAGCCTGCGCGACAACATGACCAATCTGGAAATCGTTCTCAACATGCTCGCCGAAACCGCGACCACAGAAATTTCCGAAAAGCGTGAATCAAAAGATTTTTTGGAGAATAAACAAATTGCCCGCGAGGGAGGCTCAATTGCTGGCACGGCTCGCCAACAAATTGAACACAAGACCGGGCGGTCGGCGCTCTCTAAAGGTAATTTTAAAACGTTTAAAAAGAAACAATTGCCCAAGATATGAAAAACGCAATTTTATTATACGGGAGGTTTTCTGAAACAATTGATGGCGTGCCGGTTGTTGATATTCCCGAATGCAACCCCAACAACGAGAATAATTGGATGGGGTGGACAAAAAAACAACTTGAGAAAAAAGGTTACCTCGTTACTTGTCCCATAGTTCCAAAAGTATGGGAAGCGCCCTATAGTGAATGGAAAAAAGTTATTGATGAAGCTGGTGTTGATGAAGAGACGGTTTTGGTTGGACTCAGCGCGGGGGCGGCTAGTTGTGTTAGGTACATTATTGAGAAACAGAAAATTATAAAAAAGCTCATCCTGATTGCGCCTGCCAGACATGCCGCCGCAGATCACCCGCCGGCTACTAAGGACGTATACGATTTTGTAATTACTCCCGATATTCAAAAAAATATAAAAGATAGCACAACAATTTTTGTCTCTAATGATGATTGGGCGGGGATTTTGGATGCGGTAAAGGTATACGAGAAAGAACTTGGGGCAAAAGTTATACGTTTTGAAGATCGTGGGCATTTCTCTTTTTTGATTAAGAGATTTCCTGAACTTTTGGAAGAAATCTTAAAATAATATTTTATGATCTACCTCATCGGCGGTCCACCGCGTTGTGGCAAAACAACCTTCGCCAAAACCATGTCAAAAAAATATGGTATTCCTTGGATTTCTACCGACACGCTACAAGTAGTGAGTGGCGAATATATGTCGCAACAGGAGTGGAACAAAAGCCACCCTTATACCCTGTTGCGTCGTAAACTCAAAACCAACGACGCATTTTATAATAAGCTGACTCCACAGAAAATTGTGAGTGTATTACGCCAGCAAGCCAGGCAGACGTTTCGTGCCATTGATATGGCAGCAATTTGTGAGATTAACGACGGCAATGATTACGTCATTGAAGGCTATCATATTGAACCAAGCTTAGCTTCTAAGCTCACCAAAAAATATGGCCATAAAAATATTAAAGCTATTTTTTTGGTAAAATATAATGCTGAAAAATTTGCCATTGATGTCCACAAAAGCACGACTCCGAATGATTGGCTAATCGTTGGAACTAAAAAGCCAGAAACGTTCTTCAAAGTTGGTAGAATGGTTTCCTTGTACAGTCGTTGGCTCGAAAAAGAGGCGACGAAATATGGTTACAAGGTTTTGAGTATGGATGATAATTTTAATAAGCAACTTCAGGAAGCGATAAAATATTTACAATCGTAGCTGTAGTTGTTTTAAACCATGTTAAGATTATGAAAAATAAAATCAACAAAAATAAATTAAAAACCATTGCCGTCATCGGAACCGGTATTATGGGCAGTGGTATGGCTTTGAATTTTTTAAAGCACGGCTATCATGTGGTCGTGTGGAATCGACATTCCGACAAACTTAAACCCTTGCTTAAAGCCGGGGCGATTGCCGCTCCTACGCCACAAGTTGCGGCCGCGCAAAGTGATATTATTTTTGAAGTTACCGCCAGCGATGCTTCATCACGTGCTGTATGGTATGGGGAAAATGGTATTTTACACGGGGCCACAAAAAAAAGTTATTTAGTAGCCTCCGGAACTCTCTCGGTGCGTTGGATTGATGAGTTAAGTAAAAAATGCAATCAAAAAGGTTTAACTTTTTTTGACATGCCGCTCACGGGTAGCCGTGGTGGGGCGGAGGGTGGGACATTAACGCTTTTGGTTGGCGGCAACAAAAACAAATTGCATAAAATTGAAACCGACCTTGCGGCAATTAGCGAACACGTGTGGTATTTTGGAAAGGCTGGTTCTGGTATGCGCTTTAAATTACTACTGAATATGCTCGCGGCCATCCACATTGCCGCTTTTGGAGAGGCGCTTAAAATTGCCCGGGCAATTGGCCTCAATCTTCAGTTGGTTGGCGATACTTTGGTGCAAAAACCCGGGGGAGCTGCCACCACCATGGCCTGGCGCCACTATAAAAAAATTCCGAAACCAATAAACTTTTCTGCTCAATGGATATTGAAAGATTTACAATATGCCAAGCAATTGCAAACCCATCTGGATACTCCATTTTTAAAAGATGTTATTAAAAAATACCAAAAAATAGTGGCGGCGGGAAATGGGGGAGAGGATTGGACAATCGTTACGCGTGATTAAAAAAAAGACTGGTTGCCAAAGAAGACAATATTGTTAAAATTTTTGTTTTCTGTTAGGATGAAAATATCGACTAAGAATTTAAATGTATGAGCGAAAAACCGTCTGGTTGGGAAAAAGATCCAGATATTGCGCATGAGATGGCCCAGGTCATGGATCCTTTTCAGGTTAAAGCGAAAAAATTATTGAAGCCTAGAATAATCCGCGATCGCCTGTTTCCTAAAAGTAGGGAAGCGCGGTTAGCGGTGGCAGAAGAAACAATTCGAGCAGGTGAAGAAGACGCTGAAAAAACAAGGGAATGGAAGGCCATAAATAAAGATCTGCTATCGATTAATAGGCGATGGTCACATGTTTCTGAAGTAATTCGGCAGGAAGCTTTGCATAATGCCGAGGTCGCGGCCGTGCTGGAGCATGTTTGCTTAGAACCAGTAACTGCGGAGATGCCGTATTGGGCATTCACGCGTCTCGCCATAATTAGTCCGCGCATCAACAAGCTTCTTGATCGATATCGCGATACGTTTGAGCCGTTTTTGTCCGACCCCAACAGCCTTGCTCGGAGATATGGTTTTTTAATTTTCGAAATGGCGCGTGATTTAAAATTATTGGCTTTGATGGCGGAGGTTGCCGGTCAACCGCATCCACTGGCACGGAACTCAGAGGGTATAACGACATTGCCAAATGGTATTGAAATTGCCGTTAATACAAACTATCCAAATATTGACGCAGAGGTTCTTGATCCCACGCTTTGGGAGAAACGAAAATATGTCGACACATCTCGCGTCTCGATTGTGACAATTAAGGGGCAGAAGTACGTTTTAAAGGAGCATCGTACGAAACAGTATCGCGCTAATTTGTCGGTAGATATAAATAAATTTCACTCATCCAAACAGGAATTTCAAATTGCAAAACAATTAGAAGATTTTGGCCAAGCTGAGAACGATCGCGTGCGTGTTCGTTTCGAAATGCCGATTGGCTGCGTTACCATGCCAGATGGCTATCAATTTGTTTTGTATAAGTACGAGCCAGCTTTTGAATACAACGGCCCCTCGCTCCGCGAGGCTATTGTGCGAAATCCCGAAGAATTTAAAGAAGAGTTTACGCAGGTAACAGAGCTAGCGCTTCGTCTTGATAAAGCGGCCACTCTTACTACGATATCAGAAGCGTTGCGGGAGAATGAGTATGTTAAATATTTTTTTGTAGAAAAAGATCGGAAGTTAAAAACAGATGGCAAATTAAGTGATTTAACATTTGAGGATTTTGTGGCAGCTAAGGACGAATTTTTATATTGTATAGCATATCTGGAATTGACGCGAGCGCAAAATCGTCTCGGTCTTGAAAGCGACGATAAGAATGAGCATGTATATATAACTAGAGAAAGTCCAAGAGTTACTCTCGAAGTGGTTGGCTTTGATTTAGAGCTAATGGTGCCGTATCCAGAGTTGAATCCCATTCTCGCCGAAGAGAGATATATTCAAAGTAAACGCAAGCTGATAGGATTAGTAAGCTCCGATTCGCTTTCTTTTTCAGAACGACGTATATTATTAGCGCTGGCCGTACGTGAAGGCGTTGTGGCTTTAGCAGAGCTTGTTGGCCAAAAAGAAATATGAACAACGCCATCACCCTAAACACCGGCGCCTCCATACCCCTCCTCGGCCTTGGTACCTGGAAATCACCACCGGGGGTTGTTGGAGTCGCGGTCGAACACGCTATTCTTGAGGCCGGTTATCGGCACATTGATTGTGCGGCAATTTATGAAAATGAACCAGAAATTGGAGTTGCGTTTAAAAAAGTTTTTTCCAGTGGAAAAGTAAAACGCGAAGAGGTTTTTATTACAAGTAAATTGTGGAACACCGCGCATGCTTCAGGCGATGTCGTCACCGCGTGCAAAAAAACACTCCACGATTTACAACTCGATTATTTGGATTTGTACTTAATGCATTGGGGAATTGCGGAGTCGCCTCATTTGGTTAGCCGTGTTATTGAACACGTTGTTTCTGGTACCTCGCCGCGCATCCCAGTGCGAGAAACGTGGGAAGCGTTAGAGAACCTGGTGGATGCCGGGCTGGTTAAAGCCATTGGTGTTGCTAATTTTACTGGCCTTGCGCTTTTTGACTTATTGACCTACGCCAGAATTAAACCGGCTGTGAATCAAATTGAACTCCACCCGTATAATCAGCAATCGCGGTTGGTGGAGTTTTGTCAGCGCCAGGGTATTGTGGTTACCGCGTATTCGCCGCTTGGTACGCCCGGGACAATCAAAGGCAAATCTGATGAACCTGTTTTATTGCAAGATAAAATTGTTGTGGCGATGGCTGAACGGCACAATAAAACACCCGGCCAAATACTCATTCGTTGGGCGGTGGAGCGCAATACGATTGTAATACCCAAAAGTATTTCGCCCACGAGGTTGCGGGAAAATATTTCGGTGTTTGATTTCGAACTCTCCAAAGAAGATGGGAAAGCTCTTGCCGCGCTTGAACGTAGGCATCGATTTGTGGATCCGTGGGAGTGGTGGCAGGTGCCATATTTTGAATAAAATGTTTTTTGTAGCATCTTAAAAAGGTTAGAATTCGGAGCAAGTTTCGTTAATTGTGTAGTAAATTTAAATAAAATCCGCCCCACAGTTGTGGGGCGGGTTATTTTTTACAAAACCACCCTAATGAATTTTAAATTTTTTTTAAAGCTCATTAGGTGAGGTGGTTTTGTTGTTTCTCTTGGTCCCACACCCTCGGAAGCCGAGGGTGGGTTGGCGCTCGTTGCGACGTTACGCCTTCGGTCGCCGTTTGGAATCCATCCGATCGTGCCGGCGAAGGGCCGCGACCATTGCCTTGGCTTCTTCGAGTTCTCGCTCTTTTTCTTTCACCTCGGCCCGGACGACTGCCACCTTCTCCCACGCGGCCTTGACTGCCGCGTCGAGCTGCCCTTTGTACTTCTCCAAGTGCACCTTGTGCAGCTCCTCCTCGACGGGGAGTATCCAGATGTGCTGCACGACGGCGAGGGCGATCACCGACCCCAGCGCCAGGATCGCGATGGCGAGGAAGATCGCGACCTCGAGCGTGATCTCGCTGCCCTGTTGGCCTCGCCGCATGATCAGCTCCTGGCGGGAGCCCAGGATGGAGCCGACCAGGATCGCCAACCCAATGACCACTCCGAGGATCATTCGCGCCCGCTTGGCCAGGGCGTACTTCCGCATCTTATCCATTTTCATGGCACGCTCCCTCGTTGTTGCGCGGTCTTGAGACCCCATTGATTCAACGTAGCATCATCGCTACGGCGGGATCAAGCAGATTCTCAAGTTACAATTTAACATCAAACAGTATTATATAATTTGTATTTTGTCAAGTATATAGGTCGCTTTCACTATTTATGGTATAATTAAACCACTGGAATAAGCGGCACCAGTTTATTTGATTTATCTTCAGCTTCTGATTACTTTATGCCAAAAGCGGCGGGAGGAAAAAAAATTTTAATTGTGGAGGATGAGCGGCCGGTGGCCCGTGCGTTGGAATTAAAACTGCATCATTCCGGGTTTGACGTAAAGGTGGCCTATGATGGCGAGGAGGCGTTAAAAATTGCAACTGACGAAGATTTCGATTTGATTCTGCTAGATTTAATCTTGCCCAAGATGAATGGGTTTGAAATTTTGGAGACTTTGAAGAAAAAAGGCAAGAAAGCAAACGTAATTGTTACCTCCAATTTGGGGCAGGAAGAAGATGAAAAAAAGGCCCGCGATTTGGGAGCGAAGGGATATTTCGTAAAATCAAATACGTCTTTAAGCGAGCTTGTGCAACACGTGCAAGAAGCAATTAAATAGGCGTCATTGCGAGGAGCGAAGCGACGTAGCAATCCCCTAGCTTAGGAAGTTCGTAAGCTAGGGGATCACGACGCTCGCCTTGAGCTCGCTCGTGATGACGAGTTTCAATTAACCAATAATTTTTATGTTAAGTATATCTGACGATATAATCAAAGACCTTCTTCTTAAAGGCAATTATGTTACCGAGGATGACGTGAAAGCGGCCGAAGCGGCCAAAGAGAAAAATCATGTTGGTGTTGTAGATTTTTTCTTGGCACAGGGGCTGGTTACCAAAGATTTGGTGGGGCAGGCGATGGCGGAATCTTTTAAGGCCACCTATGCCGATTTAAATAGCGCCCAGCCTTCAGCCGAGCAAACTGCCAAAATTCCGGAAGAAATTGCCGTTCAATTCCGCGTGGTTTTTTTTAATGAAACAAAAAAGGGGATCACCGTGGCGACCGATAATCCCGTGGCGGAAGGGTTGGGTGGCGCGCTCAAAAAGATTTTTGGATCTAGCAAAGTGAGCGTGGCTTATGCCTTGCCGGAAGATATTGAAGCCACTTTAATTCATTATCGAAAAAAATTATCCACGCGTTTTACCGACATCATCAAGGTAAGCAAACGAGTGGCGCCGGAATTGATTGACGCGATTATTGAAGACGCGGTGGCGTTTCGCTGTTCGGATATTCATTTTGAACCGCAGGATAAAGATGTGGAAGTGCGGTTCCGCGTCGACGGTGTCCTTCACGAGGCGGGCCGGATTCCCACCGAACATTATGATAATGTGCTTAACCGGGTAAAAGTGCAAGCGCACCTTAGAATTGATGACCATTTTTCCGCTCAGGACGGCGCCATTAGATATACGGATAAGAACAAGCAAGTGTTGGATTTTCGCGTGTCAATTCTTCCGACTTTGAGTGGCGAAAAAATTGTGTTGCGCGTTTTATCGCAGTATATTCAAGGGTTTGCTCTAGGGGATGTGGGTCTTTCGGCAATGGATCAGGAATTATTTTTTAAAGCGGCTAAAAAGCCTTTTGGGATGATTTTGGTGACCGGCCCGACCGGTTCGGGGAAAACAACCACCCTCTACGCGCTCCTCAAAACTCTTAATCGTCCCGAGGTAAATATTACCACCATTGAAGATCCGGTGGAGTATCATCTACCCGGGATTAATCAAATTCAAATTAACACCCAGACGAATCTTACCTTTGCCAAGGGGTTGCGGTCAATCGCGCGGCAAGACCCAGATATTATCCTCGTTGGTGAAATTCGTGATGGTGAAACGGCTGAAATTGCCGTTAATGCGGCCTTGACCGGACATTTGCTCTTGTCTACTTTTCACGCTAATGATGCCGCCACCGCTTTGCCCCGCTTGCTCGATATGGGTATTGAGCCGTTTCTCTTGGCGTCAACTCTCGAAGTTGTCATCGCCCAGCGACTGGTGCGTAAAATTTGTGAGAACTGCCGTCACGCTGTCACATTATCGCCCTCTGATATTGAAAAAAAAGTTCCTGGCATGTCCCACTATTTTTCTAAAAAGTCACTCACTTTGTACGCCGGCAAAGGGTGCGCCAATTGCGGCCAAACCGGTTTTAAGGGTCGCACGGCGGTGTTTGAATTTATTCCCATGACGCCCGAGATGAAAGATTTGCTTTTGCAACATCCGTCCACTAAACAAATTTGGGATTTAGCGCAAAAGCAAGGGGCGCGCTCAATGTTTGAGGATGGGGTGGAGAAGATAAAAAATGGTTTGACCACGATTGAAGAGTTAGCGCGCGTGGCCGCTCCGCCCGAAATAAGGCACACGTCATAAGAATTACACAATTGTCATTCTGAGTGAAACGAAGAATCTTCCTATTACTCAAGCGAACGGGAGCAAAGAAGATCCTTCGCTCCGCTCAGGATGACAACTTTTTGTATGAAATCCAAAGTTCAAAATAGCGAAACCAAATTGTCGCGACCTGCCGTGTCTGTCTCACAATCTCGGTTTTTTCGTCGTCTTTCGTTGATTGGTTCGGGCAAAGAAAAAGATAATTTTGTGGAAAATTTTGCCATGCTCGTGTCGGCTGGCATGGATGTGTTAACGGCACTGGAGGCAATAAAAACGAGCATTCAATCCAAGCCTTTACAGCAAGTTGTGTTTGAAGTGCAAGGTGAAATTGAGGCGGGTTCGCAAATTTGGCGGGCGTTTGAGAAAAGCGGATTGTTGCCACTCCATATTACCGCGCTTATAAAAATTGGCGAGGAAGCTGGTACTTTGTCTCATAATCTTAACGTGATTGTGGAACAACAGCGCAAAGAAAAAAGTTTTCGTTCCAAAATGCGCTCGGCCATGATGTACCCCTTGTTTGTGCTTGGTTTGGCGCTGGTGGTGGGTTTAGGTATCGCTTGGTTTATTTTGCCGCGACTCACGAGTATTTTTACCGGTCTTAACATACCGCTTCCATTTATTACGCGGGTGCTGATGGCGGTGGGAATTTTTTTGGGAAAATGGGGGTCAATCGTGATTCCGTTCGTGATGCTCGTGATCGCACTGGGGTTGTATTTTTTATTTATTTTCCCCGCTACTAAGTTTATCGGTCAAGCAATTTTATTTCATACTCCCGGGGTGAACCGTTTGCTTCAGGAAGTGGAGCTTGGTCGGTTTGGCTATATTTTAGGAACTTTGCTTGAAGCCGGCTTGCCCGTTACGGCCGCTCTGATCGCGATTCGTGATGCGACAGTTTTTCGTAGTTTTCGAAGATTGTACACGCACCTCCACGATCGCGTGGAAGAAGGCAATTCATTTCGTAAAAGTTTTAGTTTGTACCGTGGCGCTCATAAATTGTTTCCCGTGGCAATGCAACAGCTCATTGGCGCTGGAGAACAATCCGGCAAACTTCCTGGAACTTTATTAAATATTGGCGCTGTCTACGAGGCTAAAACGGAGTTGACTACCAAAAATCTTACGGTGATTTTGGAGCCGATTCTGCTAGTAACGGTGTGGCTCGGAGTGGTCGCGGTAGCGCTTTCGGTCATTTTGCCAATTTATAGTTTAATTGGCGGCTTGAGTCAGTCGAGTGATGTGTCTGCTCCGCAGCCGGCAACGGAAGAAACATCAATTATACCAGTTGTTTCTGCGCCCGCGGCAACCACGCTTTTTCCAGCAACTGTTGTTGTCGCCACTTCGACCCCCGTTTCTTCGCAGTCCAACAAACTTATTATTTTGCCCACCGAAATTGGCTATCTCAAAATTCGTCGTGAGCCGTCGACTAAAGGCGAGGTGATTGGTAAAGCCCAGGTCGGATCCGCCTATTCTTTTCAAGCCCGCGAGGGTGATTGGTACCAAATTGTGTTGCCCGATGCCGCGCTGGGGTGGGTGTCAGCGAAGTACGTGAATGTGGTGGGGGAGTAATTGATTTGTTTGTCGTATGTCGTACTCGCAATCAATTTCCAAATCCAAACAATCACCCGGTTTTACGCTTATCGAAATGTTTTTGGCGATTTCGTTGATCGCAATTTTAGCGGGGATTTTTTTACCGCTCTATCAGGTGGTGTATGTTAAGAATGATTTAGATCTCGCAACAGCTTCCATTGTGCAAAGTTTGCGGCGCGCGCAAGTTCTGGCTCAAGCCAACGATGGCGATACTAGTTGGGGAGTAGCGGTGGCGCCCGGCACTGTGACGTTGTTTCAAGGGTCTAATTATGCCGGTCGAATTACGGCGGCCGATGAAGTATTTACTTTTTCTACCGGTATCATTTTCGCTGGTTGGTCGGAAATAGTTTTCTCTAAAGTCCTGGGCGAACCGACCCCCGTCGGCGCGCTTACTCTTACCGCCTCTAATAATGATGTTCACACAATTACCCTTACGAACAAAGGCACGCTGGCTTACTAAAAACCAAGCGAGCGGTTTTACTATTGTTGAGGTTATTTTAGCCTCGGCTCTTTTTGCGCTTATTACCACCGGATTGGCGGGTACATTGTTATATGGAGAAGAAGCGGTGGTTATTGCTGGTCAGCGCGGCGCGGCTGTTGCTTTGGCCGATGAATCGATGGTCGCTGTTCGCAATATGCGTGACGCGGATTATGCCCTCCTAGTTGATGGCGTCCACGGTTTGGCTGTTAGCAACAATCAGTGGGTTTTTTCCGGCGTTTCCGACACTGTTGGTGTTTATGCTCGCCAGCTTACCATAACGAGTCTTGATTTGAACCGAAAAAAAGTAGTTGCCACGGTTGCGTGGCAAGAAAACATCCGTCGGAGCGGGCAAATTAATCTTACCACCTATCTCACAAATTGGCGTCGAGTGGTAGTGCCGCCACCTCCGCCAGGTCCGTAATGTAATATCAAAATCCAAATGTTAAATGTCAAAATAAATGAACCAAGCTTAGGCAGAAAGGGTTTTACCTTAATTGAACTTCTGCTATATATTTCATGCGCCGCGATAATGTTGACTACGGTGGCGGTTTTTTTATCTTTTTTACTCCGCACGCGCGTACGCAGTCAAGTGATCGCCGAGGTTGATGGTCAGGGGCAACAGGTTTTGGCGATCGTTTCACAACTTATGCGCAATGCTACTCAAATTAACATTCCAGCGGCGCCAGGGAACGGCTCAACACTTAACTTTGTTGTCCTCGATGGCGCCAAGAGCCCGACGGTGGTGAATCTGCAGAATGGCGCTTTAATATTGCAAGAGGGTAACGCTCCCAGTGTAGCATTGACCAATAATCGAGTAATAGTGAGCGGAGTTAATTTTAAGAATTTATCACGTCCGCAAACATCCGGCACGGTACAGTTGTCTTTTACCATCACTCATATTAACCCTATTGGGCGCAATGAATTTAATTACAAGAAAGATTTTATTGGTTCGGCGAGCCTTCGATAATTCTGTATGATCAATAATCGCGGTTTTATAACTTTGCTAAGTGTTCTCTTAATTGGGGCGGTGGGTTTTAGTATTGGGGCGGCCCTGCTGTGGTTTGGAGTGGGGAACAGTAAAACAAGTTTAGCAATGGAGCAATCGACACAGGCTCGATGGTTGTCCGATGCCTGCGCCGAAGAGGCCTTGGAACAGGTTCGCGGAAATACCGATTTTTTCGGGCAAGCGAATATTATTTTGGGAGATGGTACTTGTACGTATACCGTTATAAAGTTTGCTGGTGAGAACCGCCAGATTACTATCTTAGGTACAGTTGGCACGATTACGCGCAAAGAAAAAATTATCTTAGACGCGATTAATCCCCAGATTCATATAATTAGCTGGCAGGAAGTACCGGATTTTTAGTTATCAACAGGGCCATGGTCGATGCTGTTTAGCTTTTGCTAGGATGTGTGGTATACTATAGAATAATTTATTTATTATTTAAGCCGCGCTTCAAAGGACAGGTCGCGTTTCAAAGGACACTACGCGACATGATTCTGTTGAATCAGGCATGATTTCGTTAAATCATATGCGAAGAAATAATCAGCACATCAAGACGCCAGGCGGTTTTACTTTACTCGAAATTCTTTTGGTCGTCGCGGCCATTGCAATTTTAGCCGGTATAGTAATCGTGGCTATTAACCCCGGTAAACAATTGGCCGATACTCGCAATGCCCAGCGCCGGGTAGATGTGGGTACGATTTTGGACGCGGTGTATCAGTATGTAATTGATAACAGCGGCAAATTGCCAGATACGGTCGCAAGTCCAATTCCGGTTGGGGTTTGTTCGGGCGCGCTCGCCGCTAGTGAAATTTGTAAAACCGCCCCCTGCGCGGCTGGTGTGGTTGATATTTCCGCTTTAATTTTAGCTGAGAAATATTTGACAGCCTTCCCCAAAGATCCCAATCAAACCGTTCCCGCCTGTAATGCCAATGGGGTGTGTTATAGAATTTCTAAATCAGTCAACGGACGCATCACAGTTTGCGCCCCAGGAGCAGAACAAGGAGCTGTAATCAGCGTAACTCGCTAGTGTTTTTGTATGATGAGCAACGAACATAAACATGGGTTTACCTTAATTGAAATTTTGCTCGTGGTGGCGGCTATTTCTATTTTAGCCAGTATCATTATTATTGCCATTAATCCCACCAAGCAATTGGGCGATACGCGGAACGCTACGCGGCGGGTGGATGTTAAGACAATTATTGATGCGGTGTATCAATACGCGATTGACTCTAACGGCGCTCTTCCACCGGGCATTACTAATGTTGTAACCGAAATTTGTAAAACCGGCGGCAATTGCGCCGGGCTAATCGACTTGAGCGTTTTGACAGCTAGTGAAAAATATTTGACGGCTATGCCGACCGATCCAGGGGGTGGATGTAACGCGAATGGGGTGTGTTATAGAATTGTAAAAACAGCCAATAATCGCGTCACAGTAAGTGCTCCCAACGCTGAACAAGGCGCTGTAATTAGTGTGACCCGCTAGAAAGATTTATGGGGTTATTTTATTTTTTATTTTTAATAATAAGCGTCGCCGTTGCCGGGGCGCTTATTGGTTTCAATTTTGGGGTGGCGCGCCAGAGTCGCCGCTTGGCCGAAGAACAAGCACTTGATAAAGTTTTTTTGGCAAGTATTGGCGATGGTTTGATTGTGACTGATAATGTGGGCAAAATCATGCTTATGAACCGGGCGGCCGAAGAATTGCTTGGTTTACCGCTCGCGGAAGTAGTGGGAAAATATGTCGTCGATGCTATTCCGATGGTGGAATCAAACGGGGCGCCACTTTCTCCAGAGAGACGTCCAATACATCTGGCCACGTCCTCCGGTCAAAAAGTTATTTCTACTTCGGCCACGACCACCACCTATTATTTTGTGCGGTCTGATACCAAAACCCGTTTTCCAGCGGCGGTTACCGCCGCCCCAGTGCTATTGAAGCAAAAAATTATCGGCGCGGTGGTAACATTTCGGGATATTACGCGTGAGAAAGAAATCGATGAAGCTAAAACTGAGTTCGTATCACTGGCTTCGCACCAGCTGAGGACCCCGTTGACCGCCATCAATTGGTATATTGAAATGTTGCTTTCGGGTGACACCGGACCAATTACCGATGAACAAAAATCATTTTTGCAAGAAGTGTATAAAGGCAGTCATCGCATGATCCAGATTGTTAATGAATTTCTTAACGTGTCGCGTTTGGAATCAGGCCGGCTTAAAATTGAGCCAAAACCCCTTGAATTAATACCTTTTATAAATGATATTATTAAGGAAATTGAACCATTGGCGCGCGCTCGTAATTGTACTATTATATTCAATCAGCCGCCAGAAAAAGTTCCGCTTATTCCGCTCGATGGGGTACTTATGCGTCAGGTTGTTCACAATCTTCTTACCAACGCTCTTCGTTATTCGACTGAAGGCAAGTGTGCGGTAGTAGTAACTCTTTTTAAGGGTCAGTCTAAAGACTATGTGATTAGCGTGAAAGATGATGGTATCGGCATAGCTAAAGATGTCCAGCCGCGCATTTTTGAAAAGTTTTTCCGCACCGAAAATGCTATTCACGCCGTTACAGAAGGATCGGGCATTGGTTTATACATTTCTAAAATGATTGTGGAAGCATCCAATGCCAAAATTTGGTTTCAATCGGAAGAAAATAAAGGCACCACTTTCTACGTCAGCATCCCACTTATTGGTAGCACTCCTCACGGCGGCGACCGTCAGCTTATTGCCGTGGACGCGTCGACGCCACCCATGCCCACAGCTAAAATTGGATAGCTAGCGTTGACGAAATAAGGCATCTGTGGTACAGTTGGTTTAATTTAACAAGTCTCATAATTTGTATGCCTAAAACTATTTTGATCGTGGAGGATGAATTACCTTTGCTCCGGGCTTTAACGCAAAAATTTGAGAAAGAAGGGTTTGTTATACTCCAAGCAAAAGATGGTGTTGAGGGTTTGGCGATGGCCAAAAGCCACCATCCCGATTTGATTCTTTTAGATTTGTTGCTACCTGGTTTGAGTGGTATGGAAATACTCCGTGATTTGCGTCGTGATGAATGGGGCGTGTCTGTTCCGGTTATTATCCTCACTAATTTAAGCGACTCAGAAAAAGTGGCTGAAGCGTTAACGCACGATGTGGGAGACTATTTAGTGAAATCAGATTGGATGTTAGCTGATTTGGTAAAAAAGGTGCATGATAAATTTGGTTTGACGAATTAAAAAACCTCGTTTTTTCAGGATGACAGCCAAATCCGCCCGACAGGGGCGTTTTTTGTTTTGTTTTGAAGTCATTTTTGTGATATACTACTGAGTATCTTTTTGTATGAAAAAACAAATTCATAAACTAAATCAATTTTTCGCCACGGCCATTTGCGGTAATGATATTTTAAGTTCGGCGTTGTATGTTTCCGGAATTGCCGCTTTATTTGCTGGGATGTACGCGCCATTGGTGCTGCTCTTGGTCGGCGTTGTGCTTTTACTTTATCGGTCGGTTTACCAAGAAGTCGTAGAAGCTTTGCCCGTGAATGGGGGGGCGTATAACGCGCTCCTTAATTCTACCAGTAAAATTGCCGCTTCGGTGGCCGGCACCATGACCGCGCTGTCATACCTGGCTACCGTGGTTATTTCTGCCAAGACCGGAGTGGAGTATTTATTGTATTTTTTAAGCAAATTGTTTGGGCGTTTTAATTTGGGGTTTGCCTCAATCACGTTTAGTAGTTTAATAATACCTCTCACGATTGGCGTAATGCTAGCGTTTGCTCTTCTGGTAATCGCGGGGGTGCGCGACTCGGCCAAAGTGGCGGCCGGTATTTTTAGTTTTCATATCATAACTTTGACTTTGTTTGTTTTGGCTGGCGTTTGGTACGTTATTTTTTTCGGCGGGGGAGCGATTGCCGCCAGCAATTGGGTGGCAACCGAACAACTCGTAGCCACGCACGGCGGGCTATGGCAGGTGTTATTTTTTGGTTTTTCCGTATCGCTCCTCGGTATTTCCGGTTTTGAGAGTTCGGCTGATTTTGTGGAAGAGCAGGCCCCGGGCGTATTTCGCAAAACACTTCGTAATATGACGGCTGGCGTGATGGTTTTTAATCCTCTTATTGCCATGGTAACACTACTCATTTTGCCTTTAGCGCAAATTGTGGTGGAAAAAGATTTTGTCTTGGGAGCGGTGGGGTATCAGTATGGCGGGCTCGTGATGCTTGGTCTGATTGGTATTGATGCTTTTTTGGTTTTGTGCGGAGCGGTTCTTACTGGCTACATTGGGGTATCTGGTCTTATCAATCGTATGGCCATGGATAATGTTTTACCATCCTTTCTAGCAAAAAAGAATGATCGCGGTTCTTATCCGCGAATTGTACTGATGTTCTTCCTGTTGTGTTCGTCGATTTTACTATTGACTCGAGGTAATTTATTGTCTTTGGCCGGCGTTTATACTATTAGTTTTTTGAGCGTCATGACGCTTTTTGCCATCGGCAACCTCGTTTTGCGTCTTACCCGGCCGGAACTTAAACGGTCGTATCAAGCATCAGTGGTGGTGGTAATGTTAGCGGCTCTCACCACTATGGTGGGGCTGATTGGCAGAATTGAAGCTGATACGCAAAATGTCCTTTATTTCTTGGTGTATTTTGTGCCGACTTTTTTGGTAGTTTTAACCATGATTTTCAAAAAAGATTTTTATAAAAATATGCGACGGGCTTTTACGGTTATTCCCATTGGCGTTCTGCGACGCTATTTCGCGCGCCTGGAGGATTCGGCCGAGAATATTATGTACTATGTGTTTCTCCACCACAGTAAAAATATTTTTCGAGCGCTGGAGTACGTGCACCATAACGAAGGCGGACGCAACATTACCTTTGTACATTGCGGTAAGGGGGATAAAGGCGAGCACGAAGAAATTAAGCACGTTATTCCCGTGTTAAAGTTGGCCGGCGTCTTCCCCCATTTTCGGGTAAAGTTTAAATATGTTAAAGATTCTTTTTCCCCGCAAACTATTCACGAATTTGCCCGGCACAACAACATACCTTTAAATTATGTATTCATCGGTTCCATTCATGATTCGCATGAATTTGAGTACCGCGAGTTTGGCGGGGTACGGATTATTTTGGAATAATTTTAAAATTAAAACCACTCACATTTTACGAGTGGTTTTAATTCAGCGCGTTTGTTACAGATTTTTAGCAACGATTCCGATAATAAAAATACCCGCCGTATTGAGAAAAAAACTAAGCGGGATAAAAACGCGCATCCTTACCTTGGACAGCCCAAGCAGCATTAAACCCAGTTCGTCCGGCAAAGGCGACGCAATAATAAGCGCGCCGAGGAGAGGGATAACAAAACGTATTGCCTTGAGTTTCCAAAAGCGGCTTCTGAAAAAAAGTAGCCGTTTTTGTTTTTTAAGCGATTTAACTATATATTCAAAGTCGTTGCTTACGTGATTTTTTACAAAGCGAAAAACAATCATGTCTCCGCACACAGCCCCCAGCCCGCCAAATACCGCAGTCACGATGACTGAATTTCTTGAGCAATTTCACCAAGAACGGCCGCGGCGGGAATGCTGGTAAAGACAGAAGTAAAAAAGATTCCGGCTACCAAACTGCCCATGTACTCAAAACCTTTAATGGAATGGAATATGTTTTCTAACCACCCGCCGGTAACCAGGAGAACGGCAACCCCAATACTCATAAGTATAATGAGTCCATCGCGTATAAGGTTTTTTCGTTCTGGTGGCATAGGTTATTCCATGAAATAGAGAGGAGCGTGCAGTTTTTTAATTTCTTTTAGCCTAAAATCAAGCATTTTATGGCCTACAAATATAGCCGTTACACTCGTATCTTTTTCCGCCAGCGTTTTGATATTTGTCTGTAAAAAACCGCGACGGCTTAAAACCGAGAATTCCAATTTGTGAGGAAGGGTAGTGTTGAGACGAGCAAACTCTTGTTCTGCTTCAGCGATAATTTCTTGTTCGAGCTTTGCAGTAAATTTGTTCTCCAAGCATAAGAGGACTATTACTCGTTTAATAGAGTGTTTATTTGCCCATTCCGCCACACGCGGCAGCCGATTGATAAAGGATCGCCCGCGCGTACCGAGAAGCGCCACCGGGCTAGGTCCGACTTCAGCTTTATGTTCATCTTCAATAAGCTCCGCTACTTTTAAAAGCCGAGCTACTGCCGGGGTCATAATTGGTTCAATAATAAGTGTAAGTAAAATTACCCACATGCCAATGGCCACCAGGGCTTGCGTGTAGGGGAGGCCAAGGCTGGCGATGGTAATAAGCAGAACCGCCGGTATAGCGCCTGTTTCCCGCACGCAGGCTATAAAGAGCAAATCCCTGATGGATAAGCGTTCCCGCCCCAACCAACATGATGGACCGAGCGAAATAAAAACGGCCAGGGGGCGGATGATAACCATAAACACCAGGGCAGACACTATTCCAACGGCCGCGTAGTTTACCAACTCATTGACGTTGACCAGCGCGCCAAGCAGAATAAAAATCATGGGCTTTAAAAATCCATCAATAACGTGGTTAAAAAACCGCTCGGTTTGGTACAGATGTTCGGTGAGATTAAAAATAAGCCCGGCAATAAAGGCGGCCAAGTATCCGCTGCCGCCAAATGACACGGCAATGGCAAAGATAATTACCGGAACAAACAAAAAGAAGGCTGAGTCAGCCTCAAATTCGCGCTCATGACGCCTCTTGAGGCGCTGGAGCAGTTCTAAAAATCCATAGCCAACCACGCCAAAAGCGATGCCAAATACAATTTGTCGCAGTACAATTACCCCGCTGTGAGCGGAAAAGATGCTAGCGTACCATGCGCCCACCGATGGCAGAGCGGTACCGGCCGCGATGAGCGCCAGGAAGGCGATAGTGAGGAGCGTGCCTGTAACATCAGTGACCGCGCTTTCAGAAATAATGAGGTCTTTGGTGGAACGATTAAAAAAACGTAAACGTTTGAGTATGGGAATAATGGCCGCTGGGTCGGTGGAAGACAGTACGGCCCCGAGGAGCACCGCTATAACCAGCGGCACCTCCGCCCCTAAAAAACGACCAATTGAGAGTACTGCCAGTGAGAAAGTGGCGGCCGTAATAAACAGGCCTATAAACGATAGCGAGATAATGCGGCCCAAGAGTTTTTTAAAGTTGGCAAAGGGAGTTTCCAGACCGCCGCTAAAGAGGATGAGCGTGGCGCTCAATCCCACAATCGCGCCCAGGAGTTCGTGGCGAGTGACGATAGGTAATAATGCTTTTTGGGCGGCGATGCCGAAGAAAATAGCGATAACAAATGAAGGTAGCGCCGTAATATGGGAGATATAGAAAACAATAAAGCTTAATACAAACAATAGGCCAATTTGGAAGAAGATGCTAAGGAGCTCATGCTCGCTGTTTTTTTCAAAAATATGAAATAAAGCGGGGGTGAAACCAGATAGCCCTGCCGTGGCGGCCAGAGCCAGGAGCGCTCCGCCATAGGGAAGTAATTTTTTCATAGAAATAATAGTTAATCCGCTCCATTATAACATATAGACAAAATTGTTTAAAGGTGGTATAGTTTATACAAATCCCTATTAAGGATGGGGATATTTTAAGTTATTTCGCCGCGTTTCAAAGGACGTTACGCGGCATGATTTCGCTAAATCATGTCATTTCTTACTAAACTCTTCGGCGATCCGAATGTTAAGGTGATTTCCGAAATCCAACCAATTATTGAAAAGATAAATGGCTTTGAGCCAGGACTTTTGGAATTGAGCGAGGTTGAATTAAAAGCTAAAACTCCGGAACTCAAGGAACGTTTAGCCAAGGGTGAGACGCTGGATGATATTCTTCCCGAAGCTTTCGCAACAGTTCGCGAAGTGGCGCGGCGCGTTACCGGGATGCGCCATTTTGACGTGCAGCTGATTGGCGGGGTCGCCCTCCACCGCGGTACTATTTCTGAAATGAGAACTGGTGAGGGCAAGACGCTGGTGGCGACTCTACCCGCGTATTTAAACGCATTGAGCGGCCAAGGGGTGCATGTGGTTACCGTGAATGATTATTTGGCCAAACGTGATGCGGTGTGGATGGGGCAGATATACGACTATCTTGGGTTGAGTGTAGGAATAATTCAAAATTTGTTGGTGTCGTATAAATATCAAGCGCAACAGTTTGTCATTCCGAGCGAGCCTCGCGGCGACGAGGAATCTCTGTCTCAACCAACCGACGGACAGAGATCCCTCACCCCTGCGAAGGGGATTCGGGATGACAAAGCGGAAAGTGAAAATGACGAAGAAAAAGCTGGGATGTATAAGGTTGAGTACGACCATTTAGAAAAATGTAGCCGGCAGGATGCGTATAAATGCGACATCGTTTACGGAACCAATAATGAATTCGGATTTGATTATTTGCGCGATAACATGGTGGGGGATTTGGCAGAAATGAGCCAGCGTGGCTTGAATTACGCGATTGTGGACGAAGTAGATTCGATTTTAATTGATGAATCTAGAACTCCGCTCATTATTTCGGCGCCGGCCGAGAAGGCGACGGAGATGTACTACAAATATGCCGAGTTGGTGGAGCGATTGCTGGAGAACGAGGATTTTAATATTGACGAAAAAATGCGCGCGTCCACGCTCACCGCTGGGGGTATTAAAAAAATGGAAGGGTGGCTGGGAGTGGGAAATATTTATGCCGAAGGAGGTATGGCGACCGTGCATCACGTGGAGCAGGCCTTGCGCGCGAAGGCGTTATTTAAGCGGGATCGCGATTACGTTATTGAAAACGGGGAAGTAATTATTGTGGATGAGTTTACGGGTCGTAAAATGCCTGGTCGCCGTTATTCCGAAGGTTTGCATCAAGCGATTGAAGCCAAAGAAAATGTGCCCATTCAGCGTGAAAGCCAGACCATGGCCACAATTACGTTTCAGAATTATTTCCGTATGTACAGTAAATTATCGGGCATGACCGGTACAGCGGTAACCGAGGCGGAAGAGTTTGGCAAGATTTACAAACTTGAGGTGGTTGTGATTCCGACGCACCGTGCGAACAAGCGTTTTGACCGGCCGGATCGAATTTATAAAACTGAAGACGCAAAGAATAAAGCGATTGCCAAAGAAGTGCGGGAGTTTCAAGCCAAAGGCCAGCCGGTACTTATTGGTACCATTTCGGTAGAAAAAAATGAGCGATTGAGTTTGTATTTAGAGCAAGAGGGAATTAAACACGAAATTTTAAATGCTAAAAATCACGAACGAGAAGGCGAAATTATCGCCCAAGCCGGCCGACCCGGGGCCGTGACGCTCGCGACCAATATGGCCGGGCGCGGTGTTGATATTATTTTAGGCGGCAATCCAGTTGAGGCTGGGGAGGCTCGGAAGGCTAAGGAGGCTGGGGGGCTCTTTGTGCTCGGGACGGAACGGCATGAATCGCGGCGTATTGATAACCAGTTGCGCGGTCGCGCGGCGCGCCAGGGCGACCCGGGCGAGACGCAGTTTTATCTTTCCACCGAAGATGATTTGATGCGGATTTTTGCCGGCGAGCGAATTAAGAATGTTATGAATACGCTGAAAGTACCAGATGACATGCCGATTGAACAACGTACGATTACGCGGATTATTGAGTCTGCGCAAAAGAAGGTGGAAGGTTTTCATTTTGATACCCGTAAGCACTTGTTGGAATATGACGATGTAATTAACCGGCATCGCCAGGTTATTTATGGAAAACGGCGCGCTGTTTTGGAAGCGTTTGCTCAAAAAAATCTATCGACGCTTCGTTCCATGATTTTTGAAATGATTGATCAAGAAATTGAACAGGTGGTGTCGTTCCACACCAACGCCGAGGACGCGCGTGACTGGGACATGAAGGAAATTGCTGAAACGGCAGCTACTATTTTTCCGTTGGCGGAGGCGGAAAAAAATACCCTACTCTTGTTTAGCCGCCCTGACCAACAAAAACTTCAAGACGTGGAAGAGCGTACCAAAATTATCGAGTATCTTTCCCAGTTAGCCAATACCAAATACGATGATTTGTTAGTTAAAAAAGTGCCACATCCAGAGATGATGCTAGAGATAGAAAAGCAGATTTTGCTTCGTTCGATTGACAATTTATGGGTGGAACATTTGGTGGCCATTGATTATTTGCGGACGGGTATTGGCCTCCGCGGGTATGGTCAGCGTGATCCTTTGGTTGAATATAAAAAAGAAACGTATCGAATGTTTAATGAGCTTTTGAGTTTGATACAAAAGGAAGTGGTCTACACTATATATAAGGTGAGTTTAGGCATTGACCTCGCTCCGAGCGTGATGCAGCAGCGTAACTTAATTTTGCAGGGCGCGAGTGATTCGGATATTGGCGGCGCGTTTGGCCCAGGCGCGTCAAATTCTGGCGAGGGAAGCGGCGCGAAAATTGTCTATTCTAGCGCGAAACCAAAAACTCCAACCGGGGAAGATATCGGTCGTAATGACCCGTGTTATTGCGGAGCGAAACACCCGGACGGCCGTCCAAAGAAATTCAAGCAATGCCATGGAGGATAAATTTTGTAATTATTTCCTTATAAGCGGAGTCCGCCGTGCAGTGCGGGTGCCGCAGCGCCGAATGGTCTGCGCGATGGACCGAGAGGCGGGCGGGGGTGAAAAAAAGTTTAAGAAGTGTCATGGGAAGTAACTTTATTTTAATGAGTATGACTTTATCAGAAAAAGGCGGAAATCATGACACGGTCATGACGTATCCTTCAACTAGACGTTTAGGAGAGGAAGAACAAGAAGTTGCAGCTGAATTTCACTTACAGATTTTAAGAAAAATTGGGGAAGTTTTGCGAGGTCTTGGATTTAGCATAGTCGAACAGAATATCGAAAAAAAATTTTTGTTAACCGAAGCCGCCGCTTTAGGTATACCTCTTGTAGAACAAGGTTCGCAAGGGATCCGCTTCGTCTATCGAAAAACGAGAGGGGATTTGAAAGTCTTTTTTTGTAATTCCTTTGCACATCCTGATAGCGCTGATAGAGTAAGGGTGGTGGAAGCTATAAATAAAGCCCAATTGGGAAAGTATGTAATTGGAGGAGCTGCTTGAGTCTATGAGTATTCGCCGCGCTAGTCTTAAAGATTTTAATAAGTTATACGCCTTGGGTGAAAAAACACCAGAACTCCGTGTGAGCGCGATTCAGCCGTTTATGCATCCAACGGAATTTAAGGCGGCAATTAAAAACCGTCACGGCGTATTTTTGTGCGCTCGGGAGGGAAAGACGCTTCAGGGATTTATTTATATTAATACTCGCGACATTGAACGCACGGCAATTTATAATGAAGCGTGTCTGGTTTATTTAGTGGTAGCTAAAGGCGCGCGGGGTAAAGGAATGGGGCAAGCGCTTTATGCAACTGCCAGGGCTGTTTTAAAGAAAAAAGGGATCACTCATATTTACGCGTGGGTTACGACCAAGAATCGTAGGAGGACGCTTGCTTTTATGAAGAAACAGGGGTTTGCGGAAGGTGGTAGCTATGTGTGGATGGATCGAGAGATATAATATAAGTGGGGTTATCCCCTTGCCAAAAAAAATGGCTTAAGGTACAATTTTGGGAGTTTTTATTGCTTTATATTTATGGCAGTTAAATCCAGACGTCCAACTACTAAAACTTATACCCGCCCCCAAATTGCCTGGCGCACGGCTGGTTCCGTTGTGCTTTTTTTATTGTGTTTGCTGGTGGTCGCGCCAACCTATGCCAATCGCGGTATTAATGCGGTGAACGGCGTAACCAACCTGGGGATTCCAACACTGCCAGCCAAAGGCTTTAATTTGGGGCTGGATTTGCAGGGTGGGGCGCATCTTATTTACGAAGCTAAGACTGATACTATTGCGCCGGGTGACCGCGCAAGCGCGGTGGAGGGTGTGCGTGATGTTATTGAACGCCGTGTGCGGGGAGGGTTGGGAGTGGCCGAGCCGCTGGTACAAACCACGAAAGTGGCGCAAGCGTACCGTATTATCGTAGAGCTTCCAGGTGTTACGAACGTGAATCAGGCGATTAAAATGATTGGCGAGACGCCGGTTTTGGAGTTTAAAGAAGAGAATAATGTGCCGCCCCGTGATTTAACCGCGGATGAGAAAAAACAATTAGCCCTTTTTAATGCTCGCGTCAACGTCTCTTCCACCAAAGCCTTGGCCGAAATTAAGAGCGGTGTACCATTCGCGGAGGTCGTCGCCAAATACTCGGAAGATGACAAAACTAAAAACAATGGCGGCGATTTGGGATTTATTACTCCAGAACAATATCCAGAAATGTATGCTTGGGCCAAGGCGCATAAAGATGGCGATGTTTCTAATCCGGTGATTAAAACTTCCGGTAGCGTTAATGTGGTAAAACGTTTTGCGCAACAACCGGGGAAGAAAGAAGTCCAAGCGGCTCATATTTTGGTTTGTTACAAGGGCGTTCAGGGTTGCGCCAGCACTTTAACCAAACAAGAGGTGTTCGTGAAAGTTCAGGAATTAAAAAAGCAAGCGACGCCGCAAAATTTTGTTGAGCTTGTAAAAGCCAATTCTACCGAACCGGGAGCGGGGGACAGAGGCGGCGATTTGGGTAGTTTTAAGAAAGAAATGATGGTGCCAGAATTCGCAACAGCAGCATTTTCTATGGCCGTCGGTACTATTTCCGATCCGGTTGAAACGTCTTTTGGTTATCATCTTATTTATAAAAAGGGCGAAACAACCCCCTTGACCTATAAGATTGCTAGGATTTTATTAAAATACAAACAGACATCCGATTTCGTGCCGCCGTCCGAACAATGGAAAGTTACCGGCCTGTCGGGCAAGCAATTAAAGCGGGCCGAGGTCACCCAGGATTCGCGCACTGGCCAGATACAAGTTAGTTTGCAGTTTGACGATGAAGGAACTAAATTATTTGGTGAAATTACTACCAGAAACGCTGGCAAGAAAGTAGCGATATTTTTGGACAATGATCCAATTAGTGTGCCGGTGGTTAATGAACCCATAACTAGCGGTAGTGCCGTTATTAGCGGCACGTTTGGTTTTGCCGAAGCCAAGCTTTTGGCCCAGCGACTAAATTCCGGGGCGCTTCCTGTGCCGGTAGAACTTATTAGTCAAGAAAAGGTAGACGCGACCTTGGGGGCAGATTCACTTGCCAAAAGTTTTAAAGCGGGTGTGGTTGGTCTTATTATCGTCATGATTTTTATGGTCCTCTACTATCGGTTGCCTGGTTTGCTCTCGGTATTTTCATTGGCCGTGTACGCGGCGCTTAACCTAGCAATTTTTAAATTAATCGGCGTAACCTTAACTTTAGCCGGCATTGCTGGGTTTATTCTCTCCATTGGCATGGCGGTGGATGCGAATGTGCTGGTATTTGAGCGCCTGAAAGAAGAGTTGCGTTTAGGCAAGCTGTTGAAAAGCGCGAGCGAGGAATCGTTTCTGCGGGCTTGGCCATCGATTCGCGATGGCCATGCTACCGGGTTGATTAGTTGCGCGCTTCTTATTTGGTTTGGGAGCGGGTTTATTCAGGGTTTTGCTACCGTTTTAGCGATTGGTACCATTGTGAGTTTGTTTACCAACATTGTTATTACTCGCGTGGTAATGCGTTTTGTGTTTGGATTTTTTACCGATAAAGCGAATTGGTTATTTTTGGGAAACAAAAAAATATGATTATTCCTTTTATTAAATATTCAAAAATTTGGCTTGCCATAGGTGTCGTGACCGTAGCGGTATCCTTGGCGGCGTTGGTGGTGTGGCGTCTTGAGCCGGGAATTGATTTTACCGGCGGCTCTCTTTTGGAGCTGTCGTTTAGCGCTAACCGACCCAGCAGTGAAGCCATTAAGCCTTTGTTTACGGAAGCTGGTTTTAACGATACTGTTGTCCAAAAATCCGGCGACCAAAAAATGATTGTCCGTACCAATTTTTTAAGCGAGGAACAGCACCAAGCCATACTCAAAAATATTCGCGGTCAGTTTGGCAAAAATGGCGCTGAAATTCGCGAAGAGCGGTTTGAGACGATTGGTTCGGCTGTTAGTTCACAATTGCGCCAGCGCGCGATTTGGGCAATTATCGCGGTGAGTCTCGGCATTGTTCTTTATATGGCTTACGCGTTTCGCAAGGTTTCTCGGCCGGTAGCGAGTTGGAAGTATGGTACGGTGGCGGTTTTGGCTATGATTCACGATATTATTTTAGTGCTAGGTGTATTTGCTGTTTTAGGGCATTTTAAAGGCGTGGAGGTAGATATCGCGTTTGTGGTGGCTCTGCTTACAGTTTTAGGATTTTCAGTAAATGATACGATTGTGGTGTTTGATCGCGTGCGTGAGAATTTGCAATTGCGCAAGTCTGATGATTTTAGTACGATGGTGAATAATGGACTCAATGAAACTTTAATGCGTTCGATTAACACCACGCTTACCGTTCTGATTCCGCTCGGTGCCTTGTATTTTCTCGGCGGCCCCACGATTCATTATTTTGCTTTGGCGCTCTTTATTGGTATGGCGAGCGGGGCGTATTCGTCTATTTTTATTGCGAGCCCGCTTTTGGCAATGGTGGAGAAGTGGCAGAGGCGAGTGGCGTAGATTGAAGATTAGAATATTAGAAGATTGTAATATTTGTGATTACAACCAACCCCTTGACAGGGTTGGTTTTTTGTGATATAGTCATTTGTTTTGAGATGCGGTTTTTCTCTCTATTACGCTAAGCCTTGGCTTGGTAGAGAGGGAAGGCGCTGCCGATTGCATGCACCCTTAACGGCCCAAGCGAGCCAATCCACAAGGAGAAATCGCATGAAAAAGCCCAAGCGAACCCGAGTCAAGAAGTGCACGACGTTTTTCAATCCCTGGCTCAAGGAGACCTTGAACCGGAGCGCCGAAGACGAGGTCAATCAGTTTCTGGGTGTCTCCGCGGTCATGGAGTTCGCTCAGAAGATCGCTTTGATGTGCTGTGCGGGCATCAAGGTGAACCTCGGTTACGATGACTTCAACGACCTCATGGCAGCGATCGGGCTCTCCGAGCGAGTGGAGATCACCATCGAGCTGGCCAAGGGTGAGGGTGTCCGCGCGGTCGTCCTCGCTTTCAGCAAGGCTCAGAACTGTATTTTCCAGGACGAGGCGTGTTACGACCTGCGTTCCGGTGAATACCGGCAGCACGACCGCGTCCTGTCCCGCGAGCACTCCGGTCTCCGTCGACAGGCAGAGTAGTCATCGGCCAACCAACCGCCCCGCAATGGGGCCGTACGCTCTCGCAAGATGAGCGGACGCTAGCGCGGCACTGGCCACCGCAAAACTCACAACGCACGTAGCCGTGCCGTGATATCCCCGACACGTAGCATCGGGGAGGAACTAAAGCAGCTTTTATTAAGGCTGTTTTTTGTTTTATTCCGTAATTCTTGCAAATATGCTATACTATTGGTAATCTTATCCGCCACAGGCGGATCAGTCTTTGGCTGACAATTTTTAAATAAACTCTAAATTATCCATATGAACGATACCGTATTACGACATATTATTGCCTTTGTATTCACGCTTATCACCCTCATGGCCTTTTGGAGCGGCTATATATCGGGCGGGCATGGGTGGTGGTGGGTGGCGTTTGGCTGCCTCATTATTTACGGCGGCGTGTATAAATTTGTGGATGCCGGCGGACACGGCGGAGGCAAGCACCATTAGTGAGCTTATAAAGTTATAAAGTAGAAAGTTTGTAAAGTAACAGTTGTTACGCGTCCTTTGAACTTTATAACTTTAAACTTTCAACTGCGATATGGAAATATTTCCGGGACTCACAATTGATTTTTCGTTTTGGGGTTGGTTTATGAGTTTAGGCGTCCCCGAGATGGCCGTGGTTTTGTTTGCCGTGATTGGCTGGGTTGTTCTTATTTTATTTTTTGTTAAGGCATTGGCCGAATTGTGGGTGAAGTATCGCGAAGACACTAAATATATTCCACATTGGGAGTGGGTGGTGTTGGCCGTGGATATTCCGCCGCTTTTTATTCAAACTCCTAAAGCCGTAGAGCAAATTTTCGCCCATTTGAGCGGCGCTGTGCCGCATATCTCGTTGTTTGATAAATTTTGGCTGGGGAAAAAACAAAAATGGTTTAGTTTTGAAATTGTAAGCATTGAAGGGTATATTCAATTTTTAGTGCGCACGGAAGTGGAGTATCGGGATTTGATTGAGGCGGCGATTTACGCCCAATATACCGAAGCGGAAATTACGGAAGTGGAGGATTATATTGATGCTATTCCCAGTCGTTACCCCAATGCCGAGTACGATATGATTGGCGTGGAGTTTAAATTAGCCGATGATGACGCCTACCCCATTCGCACCTATGAAAATTTTGAATATAATTTAAGCAAAGACGCCGTGTTTAGTGATCCGATGGCGGCGATTTTGGAAAATTTTACGCGTCTCGGTCACGGAGAAAATTTGTGGATGCAACTTATAATTGAGCCAACCAATGGCGGTTGGAAAGAAAAAGGAATAGATTTGGTAAAAAAATTGATGGGTAATGAGACGCATCACAGTGAGTCCATCGCGGCTAAATTCGCTAGTATCCCTATGGCGATAATGACTGAGCTCGGCAATGTGTGGCATTGGAATTTTGAACCCAGTGAAGGGCACGAGGAAGATCGTGGAACAACCGCTGATAAGCTCACCCCCGGCGCAAAGAAGACCGTGGAAGCGATTGAAGACAAAATTTCTAAAATTGGTTTTAAAACTAAGATGCGGGTATTGTACGCGGCGCGTAAAGAAGTGTTTCATCCCAACCGCTGTATTGATGGTTTTGTTGGGTCGTTAAGTCAGTTCCATATGCAGAACCGAAACTCAATCGTGCCGTATATGAATACGCACGCTTCTTATGATCGACACCATACTAAGAGTTATCGCATGCAGAACACGTTTGTAAAAACATTTAAAAAACGCAAAATGAGGTGGAAAAAGTCCAATGGCTATATTTTGAATATTGAAGAATTGGCCACTATTTGGCATTTTCCACTGCCGTTTGTAAAGACGCCGCTGTTGCAGAAAGCTGGTTATAAACGAGCCGAGCCGCCGACCGGTTTGCCGGTGGAGTGGAGTGAAACGCCTCTGCGGCGCAAGGGGATGGCGTCAGCACATCACGAACCAGCGCCGATGGCGCTCCCCATCGAGAGCGATGCTACGCAAGAGGAAGGGGTGCCGCCGGAGAATTTGTTATTTGGATAAATTTTTCAACTATTTTTTCAACCGCGCTAGCGTCCTCCGCTTCCGTCATCAATTTTATCCGTAGTTCCTTCGCTCCAGCGAATCCATTCACATACGCTTTGTAGTGCTTCTTCATAATGTGGAAGTTTTTTTTGTCGCCGAGGAGTTTTTCGAAGAGTTTGGTGTGCTCTACCATCACGCGGAGTTTTTCGGCAATGTCCACTTCCGTGGCTGGCGATGGCCAATTCCCCGCTTGGGCGGGGAAGGCCTCGCGGCCAGGGGTGGGTGAGGCCGGTGAGTGTTGGCCACGCAAAGTCTCACCCACCCCTACCCCGCCCAAGCGGGGAATTGTTTGCGCCTCAGAATGACAATTACGGAACAACCACGGATTGCCAAAAATTCCGCGGCCAATCATAACGCCGTCACAACCAGTAGCGACAATTTTTTGTTTAGCGTCGGCAATGTCGATAACGTCTCCGTTGCCGATGATGAGAGTTTTGTTTGAAGAATTATCAAATTTATCACGAATCGCAACGGCGCGAGCAATTTCTTCCCAGCGGGCCGGAACTTGGGACATTTCTTTTCTGGTGCGGGCGTGAATGGTAATAGCGGACACGTCAGTCTCAAGTAGGGTGGGGAGCCAGGTATCGAGTTCGTTTTTGTTAAATCCCAGCCGGGTTTTTATAGAAATGGGGAGTTTGCCAGCGCCCCGTTTGGTCGCGGCCACGCACTCCTGCGCCAGCTTGGGGTTTTTCATCATGGCTGCGCCAGCGCATTGTTTTTCCACGTTCCTATCGGGGCAGCCCATGTTAATATCAATGCCATCAAAGCCAAGTTCTTGAATGAGAAGCGCGGTTTTGTAAAAATTATCTGGTTTACTGCCAAAAATTTGCGCTACAATGGGGCGCTCCGGTTCGCTGTACATAAAATCTACCAGGAGTTCTTTTTGTCCCGGAGATTGCAAACCGTCGCAGGAAACAAATTCGGTCCACATTACGTCCGGCTTACCATATTTCGCGATGATGCGCCGAAAGGCGGCGTCAGTAACATTGGCCATGGGAGCGAGGCCAAAAATTGGTTTGGGTAAGTTTTTCCAGAAACCGGATATCATAAAATTGTCATTCTGAGTGAAGCGAAGAATCACTCTCACCGTCGTAAGCATTATTCCACGCTTGGGCGGGGTAGGGGTAGGTGAGCCCGATGAGTGGCTGAGGGCTCAACTTAAGAGTCGATATTATGGCTTAGATTAGTTGTTTTGTCAAATATTTGGCTAATTTTAGCTTTTATGATCTTACAAGCTATTGACAAAATAGAACTATTTGTTATACTCCCTGGTCGTCGAATGTACGACAGGAGGTGGAAATGGCCACGCAAGGTTTGGTCACGGTTCGCAAAGGTGGAGAAGTCGTGATGAAGATCGTCGCCGGCATGGACGGGATGAAGGCGAACCAGGTCGCGAACGCTGTTGCGAAGCTGGGACGGGCACCAACCGTCGATGAGGCCTGGCGGCTGGCGATCAAGCGGGGATTCGGACACGCCGCTACGCTCGTCGTCATGACTGCGACCCAGGTGCGACAAGGGGGCGATAATGGTCGCCTCGATCGACGCTACCGCCGGACGTTCCACCGGCCGGAGTTCAACCCGGGCTGGAAGCACGGAACTGCCGATCACATCAAAGTGGTCGACTTCTAGCGAGCAGTCATCACCCGCCACGTCCCGGCAGTTCGGGGGATCGTGGCGGCAAGGCTAAGCGAAAAAAACCACCTCAATGCTCGTTGTTTTTCACCAGTGTGGAAAATGTCGAGCAGGTGGTTTTTTATTTGTTCCGAGACTAGGATTCGAACCTAGATACCAAGATTCAGAGTCTTGGGTCCTACCATTAGACGATCTCGGAATAATGATGATTCCCCGCCAGAGGCGGGTCCGCCTTTGGCGGAAGATTCTGCTGGCCTACCGTTAGCCGACCTCGGAATTTCTAAATAACCCCGCAATTTTAACACAGCGGGGAGTAAAAAGTCAATGTTTTAGCTTGGGGTTTCTAATTGACCACCTCACCCCCAAATTGCATGGCGAGGCTATTAATTTCGGTGTCGGCGGAGGAAGTGTTATCGATGGCGGCGACTTCGCACACCAGCGGAATTTTTTCTCCAAATAATTCATTGAGGCACGATTCAATCATCATACGATTTTTTACTTCCATCAGTTTATCGCGATGGAGGGAATAGGGGACGGAAAGTGTAAGCCCGCTGTGAGAAACAGCGGTTGGTTTAACCGCGCTTAAAATAAAGGTGAGGGAATGATTTTGCTGCCCAATTTTGGCAATCAGCTCAGCCCAACGTTCGGTAATCGTTTCGAGTGTGGTCGTAATAGTATGGCGATGGGTGATGATCGAGATGGCGGCGGTGATGGAGTCTTTAAGGGTGTGGGGTTTGGTGTTGGTGATTGGAGCGATAGGCGAGACCTCTCCCTGCCCTCCCCTTTGCGAAGGGGAGGTGGCGACGATATCCCTCGCCTCAGCAGAGGAGAGGGCGGTGGGAGAGGTTGTCTTAACATTAACAAATTCCACTACCAAAAGTTCCAGGGGTAATTGTGGTACGGGTGAGGTTTTCATATCCTGGCGGCGTTTGAGAAGCGAATCGGTGAGGGCGAGGAGAGTAGCTGGTTCGATTTTAGTTCCGAGAGATTTTAATTTTTTGAGTGTGTCTTCGGAGAAATCGCCCAGTGAATCTGGTGCGCCGCTGACAACTAGGAGAAGCGCGTGGAGCGCGTCCAACAAGTCTAACGCGAATTGATCCAGGTTTATACCGTCGGCGACAGTAGTTTCTAAAAGTCTAAGAGCTTCCCCAGTTTCGCCAGCGAACAATTTTTCCAAAAGCGCAACCGCCGAACCAATGTTGGATACCGGAAGCATCAGTTCCGCGTCGGCGGCGGTAATCTTTTTAAGATTGAGCGACAGAATTTGTCCGAGCAAACTTTCCGCATCGCGCATGCCGCCTTCGCTTTTAATAATAATGCGTTGCAACACTTCTTTATCCACTTTGACGTCTTCATCACTACAGATTTTTTTAAGGCGCGTCATCATTAAGTCGCTAGGGATTTTTTTAAAAGTAAACCGTTGGCAACGGGAAACTACCGTGGCCGGGAGTTTGTGGAGTTCGGTTGTCGCTAAGACAAAAATAACGTGGGCCGGTGGCTCCTCGAGTGTTTTTAAAAGCGCGTTAAAAGCGCTGTTAGAAAGCATGTGGACTTCGTCCACAATAAAAACTTTGTAGGGGGATTTGGTTGGCTTAAACTGCGCGTTCTCAATAATATTTTCCCGCACGCTGTCCACGCCGGTGTGGGAGGCGGCGTCAATTTCAATTACGTCAATGTTTCGTCCCGTGGCAATTTCCTGGCACGAGGAACAAGTTCCGCACGGTTCACTCGTTCCCGCTTTGCGGTTTGGGCAGTTGACGGCCTTAGCCAAGAGGCGAGCGAGCGTGGTTTTGCCAACACCGCGCGGTCCGGAAAATAAATAAGCGTGCGCGATTTTATTAAGCGTAATTTCGTTCATCACGGTTTGCACAATATGTTCCTGGCCGGTGAGGTCGGAAAATTGTTGGGGCCTATATTTTCGATATAAGGTTGTCATAAAAGTGTCATCCTGAGCGCAGCGAAGAATTGTAGGTTTATTTACAGCGACGCTTCACTTAATTCTGTCTCGCTCGATTTCGCTGCCACCCCCAACTGGGCTCTTTCCATTATCTCCGCATTTACAATTTCCCTCGGGCGGCCGTATTTAAGGCGAGAGAGTTCTTTGATGGCGGCGGCTAGTTCTTTGTTGCCGGGGAGTGGGGGGTAGGTCATCATATTAAACGGCTTACAGGCGGTGTTGTCAATAAGGAGTTTGGTATAGGCGGTGTATTGCTCGATATTTACCAAATCGTAGGCGCCAAAGACCGGCGCGAATTCTTTGGCGAGCACTTCCGCGTCTTCCACGCCCATGCGGAAAGCGACGATGGTACCGGCGTTACCAAGCACGGCATCGCGCACCGTGGTTTTGCCTTTGTTGTCTTCCAGTTGTTTCATATACTGGTGGGCAATAATAAGTTCCAAGCGGTATTTACGGGCTTCGGAAAGAATGGTGGCGATGGAATCGGTAATGAAGTTTTGGAATTCATCAATGTAGAGATAAAAATCACTACGCTGTTCTTCGGGGAGGCTGGCGCGTTCCAGGGCGGCCATTTGTAATTTTGAGACCACAATCATGCCGAGGAGATTGGCGTTAATTTCTCCCACCAAGCCTTTGGATAAATTAACGAGGAGAATTTTTTTCTTGTCCATGACTTCGCGGAAACTAAAACCGGAATGACTCTGGCCGATGATGTTCCGTACCATGGCGTTTTCGGTAAAACGGCCGACTTTGGAAATGAGGTAGCCCAACATTTCTGATTTATGGAAGTCGGAAGTTTTGGCCATTTCTTTGTCCCAAAAAGCCAAGACGACCGGGTCTTTTAATTTCTTTTTCCATTTGGCCACAAAGGCGTCGTCGGTAAACATGCGGGGAATTTCGGCGATGGTACCAGGGTTAACCATATCAGACATTAGGGTTAACATTACATTTCTCATGTTGTGCTCAAACATGGGGCCGATCATGGAGGGGTCGGTTACCAGTTTGTAGAAAATGGAAATCATTTCTTGTGTCACGAAATCTTTTTGTTCTTCGGTTTTAGCTTCCAACATGTTTAAACCGATGGGGCGATCAACATCGGCGGGGCTAAAACAAATTACGTCGTCAATGCGGTTTTTGGGAATATGTTGAAGCACGTATTCCACAAAATCTCCGTGCGGGTCAACCACACAAACCCCTTCACCGTTTTGAATGTCTTGGACGGCTAAATTTTGGATGAAGACTGATTTACCCGAGCCTGATTTACCAATGGTATAGAGGTGGCGGCGGCGGTCGCTTCTGGTCATGCGGACAATAGTCTCTTCGCCGCGGTATACTGACCGGCCGAGCATAATGCCGTCTTTGGGCATATTTACCGGCGGCGGGGCTTTACGGGCAGTAAGCCAGTTGAGGTGGGGTGTTTCGGTGCTCGGAGTTGGTAAATGCCAGAAGCCGGCCATTTCTTCGGCGTTGGCAACCATATAATAACGCGTATCGAATGATCGATAGATTGATTCGCGGATGAGGCGGTCGGGTTTTTTCGGCAAAATAGCGCCGAACGAATTGCCGTAGCGGTAAATATTGTATTGAGAAAAAGCGTTCAGAATATTTTCTAAATTCATTTGCGCTTTTTCTTTAGCTGGAGCCGCGCTCACCAAGCGAACCGTAATCTCAAGACCACCGCGACTTAATTTTTCTTCCATCGATTTAACCATCTCCTCTTCCATTTGCGTTAAGTGGTATTGCTCAGCGCCGCTATTTTGTTTGGCGGGGTCTTTTTTGTTGGGGAAGATTTGTTTTTTCCAGCGAAATAATCCACGGCCAAGCCAACCGCGTTGCGCCACGTATTCAAATTTTTGCCCCTCTTTAATGTCTCTAATCATTCGTACTCCCTCACGGCGCCACTTGGGTGTGGCCGGGCGTACCACGTATTGAATCATCGCGCCTTCATCGCCTAAAATTTTACTTAATGGATTTAAAAGACCGGTGAGGGGGTCGCTTTCCATTTTTTTGTAGGTTTTAAAAGGAAAGGCCGAGCGGAATTTAAACCATAATTCTGCCGCCACAATGTGCGAGTTGGGTTGAAAAATATTGTAGTCCGGCTCCTCGGTAATTTCGGCGTGCGGGTACTGGGCGTGAATTTGTTGTTCTAAAAATTGTTTTAATTTATCGGGCACGGCCACGTAAAAGGAAATTTTATTGTCTTTCGTTACAATTTCAAAAGCCATGTGGTCGTTTCTCCCCCAAAGCCAACTTGTGAAACCTTTGTTGGGCTTAAGACCGGCGGCCGCGCTAAACAAGGTTTCGGCAACGCCAATGTGTTCGCGCACCTGGTTGATGTTCTCTTCGCCGCTGTTTTGTTGCCCCTGGCTTTCTCCCTTTTTTTCTTTGGGGACTTTAATAAGGAGAATTGATTTGTGAAAAGCTTTATGCGCCTTGCCTTTATCGTGAATAATGCCGCGAACAATAAAAATAAGTGTAAGCATCCCACCGAACCCTACCGTTCCGATGGTAATAAAAAAAGCAGTCTGGTTGGATAACAGGTAATTTACGAAATCGGAAAAGAAATTAAGAATTTCGTTGAACACAATATGCCTTATTTGTCAGCAAGAAATTAAGAAATATGGAAATATAGAAATTAGGAAATTTACGATTGGGTCTTTCGTTTGTATTGGGATTGTATAAGCAAATTAAGTTTCAGTAAAATTTCGCTCTGTAACTTTATCATTTTGTTGAGTTCTGCCTGATTTACAATCTTTCTTTCATAAAAGAGCTCGATCCAGTGTTTCGATTCTAAGAGCGATCCGCGAGCGTTGTAGTAAAATTTTATTTTGTCGAGATAATGAAATCGTCCGTACCCTTCGGCAGTATTGGCGCCAACTGAGTCAACACTCGTTATCATTTGATCGCCTATAATCTTTTTTTGTTGCCATCTAAGCCGCTCGTATATTTGCCACGCCTGACGGCTATATTCGCGAGTCTGCTGATATACGACTAAATTATCGAGTGTAAGATAATTTTCATCCATACTATACTGGATCGGGCAACAATTTCTTAATTTCCCAATTTCCCAATTTCTTTATCATGGATCGCGATGATGCGGTCCGTTTTTATTTTTGCTTCTTGTTCTAAAAAGAATCGGTTAATGCCCGGGAGCATGCGGAGCCAGTTTAAAATTAGTTCAAATATTTTTTTGACTTTAATATGTGTATTTTGGAGAAGCAGACGAATGGCGCGGGCGGTTTCTTCGCCCTTGAGTTTGAATTCTTCGCGCGCTACGGGCGAAAGACGGCTAAAAGCGTCGCCTACTCCGTCTTCCATAATTTTTTCTATTTTTACGGTCACCCCATCGCGTACTTGGGGAATAGCGGTTGGGCGGGGGCGGCGTTTGCCCGGGAGGAGGCCGCCAATCATTTCGCTAATTTCTCGTACCGTTGATTTTTCTTTTTCAATCTCGAGCGGGGTGGCTTCATCCTTAGATTCGGCCGTTTCTCGTTTGGGAGTAACCAAAATCTCCGTGCGTGGGGCACTCGGCTGTTCGGGGGTGGGCTTAAATTGTGGTTCTAGTTTAGGGTCGTTCATTAGATTTAGTATAGCATATTTTGTAGAGTGGGACAAAGGCAAAAACGACTTGACGGCGTCTTTCTTTTGTGGTATGATCAAATGTTATAATTTTGGCTTAGTTTAGAGGAGATTTATGATAAAGTTGGTAAGAGGCTTAGTGTTAGTCTAAAAGACTGATACCAAGCCCTTTGTCACCGTCCGAGTGGACGGAGCGATAGAGTGGCCCCAAACTCGACATCAGCTTGCTCTGGGCCAAGGAAGGACGGCTCGGGCTGGTTGCGAATGGCGAGTTGCCCGATGCCCAGGAGCTTCTCAAGGCCGTCCACCCCGACGACAACGCCTCACGGAATTTCAGGCGCTTCGAGATGACCGCGGCACTGACCAGCCGCCTGTACATCTACACCAAGGGCGTCGAGGCCACGACCACGGTGGATGTCAGCGACATGCCGGGCTTCAAGTTGCGATTCAACGACCGCTACAAGTTGCAGGTGGAGGCGATGACCGGGAACGGCAATTACATGGTGCGCCCGTAGAAAGGCGCGACACCCGTGCGCCCACTGGCCCCGTAAGGCCAGATGGCGCCGGCACACAGACGCGAGTCTCGACATTCCTACCACAGGAAGTCGGGACTCGCGGGCTAATTGTTGAGCTTAAATTAAAATAAGTTTAAGACCAACAATCAGTAAAACAGCAGTTTAACGCAGTACTCACACAAGGAGGCGCCATGCCGGAAGACACGGAAAGCAGCGGCGGTGTGTACCACTTCGTCGATGAGAAGACCGATGTCCGTTTGTGGGTCATCAGCGACAGTGGCAGGGAAGCCATAACTCAAGCGCTCTTCAACGTGCTCACCACCCTGGTGCCTGGCATCAAGGTGGGTGTCGAGAGCGCCCCGCCGGCACCGCCGGCTTCGGCCTTGTCGCCCCTGGTCAATCGCGCCACCTTCATCAACCCCGACCTGCTCAACAAGCCCATCAGCGGGCTGAAGCTCTCACGAGGGGCGGCGGAGTTCGCCCGGGTGAACCTCGAGGCCGACATCATCGGCCGGCTGGTTGCGTGGACGGAGCGTGAGATCATCGCGCGCGGCAAGCTCCACGGCAAGCGCAAGACCGACGTGGCGCGTTGGCTGGTCGAGATCAAGAACAAGCTGTTGCTCCGGGGAGTGACGCTCGGCAAAAAGCTGAATGGCTGGGAGCCCACGACGGGGTAGCAAAAAGGAGAAAGGAAAGGACGATGCGAGGAGCAGGAAAGAAGGGAGAGAGTTCGCATCGTCCTTCATCGTCTTTTAGTAATAAATTTTGTTGCTAAAAGATACGAAAAATCTCTTTAAGTAAGGGATTTTTTGTTTTCCATATCTTTTTTCCACATCATTTTTTGGGTAGTATACACAACTACGGTTAGCCCAGCCATCGACAACCAAAAGATAATAGGGAGGAGGCTCGTGAGCGGTACTTTGTCTTTTGAAAATATAATTAAGATGTTGGTGATAATGAATGACAGGCGAATTTCGGTAGGGCCGATTTTAAAGTAGGCGATGCGGAATTCGTTCGTGGCGGAAAATGAGAGGTAGGAATTGACCATGAAAGCCCCGTAGCTGGCTAAAATAAAGAAGATGGTATTAAAACGATCCAGGAAAGTGAAGGAGTAACCAATGAGGACGGCGCATAAAAATATGTAGTCCAAAAAGTGGTCCATGTAGTAACCCCAGTGAATGAGGCCGGTGTTGCGGTACCGCCCCACGGCGCCGTCAAATAGGTCGGTGAGGTATTGGAGTACAATCATTATGCTGGTTCCCCAAAACCAACGGACATCGTATTTGGCGAGGTAGCCAAAGAGTACAATAAAAGCGCACCAGACGATTGTGGAGAGTGTGAGATGATAGGTTTCAATGCTTTTGGGGATTTTTCCAACGTAGGCATCAACAAATTTTTTCTCCCATTTTCCCAAGAGCGATAGGCCTACCTTTTTATCGCCGGCAAATTTTTCGGTGGTGAGCATAGGAATAATTAATTGTTTGCAGTTTTTTGCCTATCCAGGCTATCGCCAATCCACAGGCTCCGCTTGACAAATTTTATAGGTATGATAATCTGGTATATAGAAAAAGGCTTTTGGCCGGGGTTTATACACCCCAACTTGGTCGGAAGTCCTTTTTTGCTTTTAAGGCTCTATTCCAAAAGAATTTTAAACGTCTGACCTTATCACGAATATTATCTTTTTCGTGCAGATGACTCCAAAATAGTCCTAGAAAGATTTTTTGTTTGTTAAAGTATGCCGACCTGATGTAGGGGCGGCGTTTTGTTTTAGAGGTTATTTGTTTATACAGGCCAAAAGCCTTTCTTGATACTTGCCACCAGTGAGTGCCGGGCAGTTTTTTTGCCTTGGTCTTGTAAGCTGGCATAGTTGGAAAATGACAAATTTTAAACCTCTATTGATGTGATGGTTTAATAATTCGAAAATAGCTAAAAAATCCCTTTGCTGTAGAGTCTTTTCTACGTCTTAACTCTTTAGGCACTTCTTCAACTGTCAGATTTTCTTCGCGCGCCAGATTTTCTAGAGTAGCTTTTAGTGAATCGTATTCCCGTTTTATTACCTGATTATTCGTACCCATATTCTTGAGCCCAAATCGAACTTCTTTCTTTGCGACTCGTATCATCTCGCGAATTATAGCTGTATCCTCGTGTCCGGGTACCGAATAGTGTGAAATCACTAAATCGAAAGAGCTGTCTTTAAATGGAAGAGCATTAGCGTCAGCCCTAACTGCCTTTTGTTTGCCTGCCAAGTTGTGCCCAATATCAACCGAAAAAATATTGTCACTAATTCCATTTTCTTTTGCGAAGTTGGCAAATTTTGCTCCGTCAGCTCCAACATCGAGGATGGCTTTTTTAAAATCATCAGGTGTTAAATCAAGGTCGGTAACATACCTATGGAACAAACCGCGTTCACTGTTCGCGAAAGCGCTATCTTCAAGTGAAATTGGCACTTCAGTCACATGCATATTTGTTTCAATTTCTGGAGGAAAACGAGGGTCGTTCGGCCCAGGCATATACGCTTTATAAAAATCTGGCATATTATTTGTTTGTTATTTCGGTTCCGTCTTTGGTGTCTTTAATTTCATATCCCATCTCCTCTAATTTTTTACGGAGTTCGTCGCTCTTGGGCCAGTCTTTGGCGGCGCGGGCGGTGTTGCGTTCGGAAACGAATTTTTGAGCAGCAGCAGAAATTTTTTCGATTGGTTTTTTTAAGTGGGATTTGATGTCTAAGCCAAGCACTTCATCGAATTGGAATAATTGTTTTTGTGTGATTGAGTGATTTTTGAGTGATTGCCAGAAGAGGGCAAGGGCGGCGGGGAGATCGAGGTCGGAGTTGAGGTGGGTGAGGAATTGATTGGTGATTGATTGAGACAGAGATTCACTCCTCGGAGTATCTTCGACCTCGTCGGCGCGAGCCTCGCTCGGAATGACAATTGAACCGGCGAGTGATGCCGACGCGGCGTAAAGATGATTTAGGCCGTTTTGCGCGGCCTCTAAAGCCTTCCAACTAAACGTGAGAGGCTTTCTATAATGTGTCTGTAAACAAAAATAGCGGTACGCGAGTGGGGATATGTCATGTTTCTTGAGCGACTCGAGTGTGATAAAATTTTCGCTAGACTTAGCCATTTTATCGCCACCGGGAATAACTAAAAATTCACCGTGGAGCCAGTAATTGGCCAAGGGTTTGCCGTAGGCGGCTTCGCTCTGCGCTATTTCGTTGGTGTGGTGTACAGGAATGTGGTCAATGCCCCCGCAGTGAATATCAAACGGCTGACCCAGGAATTTTTCGGACATGGCCGAGCACTCTAAGTGCCAGCCAGGAAAGCCAACGCCCCACGGACTTTTCCATTCCATTTGACGTTTCTCCCTCTCCCCTCGAGCCCCCTCTCGGGCAGAGGGGGACACGCGAGACGAGAACTTCCAGAGCGCGAAGTCTGTAATATGTTTTTTCTCTCCCATGTCGATGCGCGCACCAGCTTTGAGCGATTGTTTTTTGAGCCCGGCGAGTTTGCCGTAGTCGGATAGTTTGGAAGTGTCAAAATAAACACCGTCACTCGTTTGGTAGATAAAGCCTTTTTTTTCTAATGTTGCGACCAGTTTAATTTGTTCCTTGATGTAATCAGTGGCGCGGGGGTGTTTGTCGGCTGGGAGAATGTTTAGGTCTTTAAGGTCGTGCAAAAATGCTTTAGTATAAAACTCGGCAATGTCCCAGGCGGTTTTGCCTTCGCGCGCGGCGCCTTTTTCCATTTTATCTTCGCCTTCGTCGGCATCGCTGGTTAGGTGCCCTACATCCGTAATATTCATTACGTGCTTAACTTTGTAGCCATTGTACAGGAGGGTGCGTTTTAAAATATCCTCAAAAATATAAGTGCGTAAATTGCCAATGTGGGCGTAGTTATACACGGTGGGGCCGCAGGTGTAGAGGCCGACGCTACCTTTTTTAAGGGTTTCAAAAGGCTCAAGTTTGCGGGTGAGGGTGTTGTATAGGCGAAGCATACTGTTTTTAATGTCTAAGTTCTAAATCCTAATTTCTAATAAAATTTCCAATGTCAAATTTCGGCATTTAGTATTGGGTATTTTATTAGTCATTAGATATTAGGCCTTTGGCCTTTGCATTCTATCTTATTTTTTGATACTTATCAACAGTACCAGTGTAACTTTACCTTGTTTCTTGCTATAATGGTGTATATGTTATTTGGCAAACCAAAATCATATCTGGGTGTCGACCTTGGGGCCGGCGGTGTTAAGCTGGTGGAATTAAGGCGGGAGAAAAACCGTCCGGTTTTGTTTACCTACGGATTTACCTCGGAAGCGCAGGATGTGCACCATCTGTTGGCGGTTCAAGAAAAATCAATCGATGAGCTCCGCCGAGCGGCGGCGGGCCAGATGGTATCCTCTGAATCTTCCACTCCGCCTACGCCTGAACAAATTGATGATGATAAGATTGACCGTTATGCCGCCATGATTAAGGAAGTGTGCCAAGCCGCGAAGACCATTTCTAAAATCGCGGTGGTTAGTTTGCCGGTGTCAGGGGTGTTCCACGCTATTGTCACACTTCCCTTAGTTAAAAAGCAGGAGTTTGATAAAATTTTAAAAGCGGAAATTAAAAAGTTGTTGCCGTATAGTTTGGAAGAAACCGCCCTCGATTACCAAATATTGCCCACGCTCGCGGGAGACAAAAGTCAGCGCGTTTTGGTAAACGCGGTACCACGTTCTTTGGTAGTGTATTATACCAAAATTTTTCAAGCGGCCGGCCTTAAGCTTGATTCGTTGGAACCCGAGTCGATGGCGCTGTCCCGCTCCCTTATTGGGCGAGATATGGCGGTAACCATGCTGGTGGATATTGGCGCTGAGCGCACCAATTTTTTTATTATCGACCGGGCAGTGCCTATTACGCATCATAGTATTGAAATGGGGGGTACGCGGATTAACGCTATTTTAAAGCGTGTTTTGGGGGTAGATGATACGGTTGTGGAGCAAATAAAGCACGACTTGTTTGATAGTTTTTTTCTTTCGGGCGGAAAAATAGGGGTGTCGCGGGAGAAGTTTTTTGATTTATTTGATAGTATTATTGAACCGATTGCCAAAGAAATTGAATTTAGTTTTGATTTGTATTTTCGCCAAAGCGGTAATGAACAAAAACGTCCCGAGAAGGTGGTGTTTACGGGGGGAGCGGCTCATTTGCCCTACTTAACCGATGCCATTGCCGAGAAATTTAAAATTAAATGTTATATCGGCGACCCGTGGGGTCGGGTAGTCTATCAAGAACGTCTCAAACCGTTGTTGCGCTCAATTGGGCCACGCATGGCAGTGGCGATTGGTCTTACTTTAAGAAATATGGTATAATCATGTAACGAAGTTAAAAGTTTATAAAGTTATAAAGTTTAAAGGGTGTCTCGCCCAAAATCCTTTATGAACTTTCTACTTGATAACTTTATAACTCTTTATTTATGGAAACAAAACAAATTCACGTGCTCCTGGTTGAAGATGATACTTTTTTGGCTGGTATTTACCAGAAAAAATTTGAAATGGAAAATTTTAAAGTGAGCGTGGCGGGTGATGGTGAAAAAGGACTTGCCGATGCCAAGAAGAAAAAGCCGGATATTATCCTTTTGGATATTTTACTCCCCAAATTGGACGGCTTTGGTGTTTTGGCAAAATTAAAGGCGGACGCAGCGACTAAAAAAATTCCGGTTATTTTACTAACCAATTTAGGGCAAAAAGATGATGTCGAAAAAGGATTGGAGGCCGGAGCGGTGGATTATTTAATTAAGGCGCATTTTAAACCATCGGAAGTGGTAGAGAAAGTGCGGATTGTTTTAAAACAATAATTTTTTTGTCTTAAATAAATATGAGTTTGTTCACCACATTAATACTTTCACAAATATTGGTACCCATAGCGCAGTTCATAATTTTACTTGTGATGGTAAAATATGTGTTTAAAGCTGAAAAAGCTTCGCCGTGGACTTTAATTGGCATTGTGATAGTGGCTGGAATGATTGGCGGGTTTTTTGGGTCGATTGGTATTCCTATTTATTTCGTTTTATTTGGCGTGGCTCTGTATAAAAAATTTGGTCTCCGTTTTTCACAAATAGCGATCACTTTGGTTCTCATCTTGCTAACATTGTTAGTTCCTGTTTTGTTACTCCAACTACAAGTAAAATCCGATAAAGCGACGCAAACAGCTTCCGCGGATACTAAAACGTGGATACCATTTACCTCGGCTAAGGATCAATTCTCCGTAGTATTCCCTAAAAAACCCAACGTGTCCAATTATGATGAGCCACTAACTGATAAGGCGGGCAGGAAGAGGACGGCACATTTTTATACAATTCCTCTAGCTTATACTGTGGGCGTGTACACTTATTTAGATATTAACTTCGATCAAACGAACGAAGTGGATCAGATAAAATTTATAAAAGGATATCGTGCCGAATTAGCTAGTGAGCTGCCTAATTCGCCAGCCCCGACATCAACCGTTGTCTCTTTCAATGGCCGTCCGGCTCTTAGTTATATTGATTCATTTGTGTTCCCTCTCGAAACACAATACTTAAATTCGGAAAAGCGCACCATAATATTTTTGAAAGGCAGTAGGCTGTATGTGCTTGATGCGACTAAAAATCAACGAGATAATGCAGACAACAGAGATTTCTTTTTTAACTCCTTTAAGCTTTTTTAGTCTATGCTGTATGCAAGTGAAAAAGGGCGCCGGAAAACTCGCGGCAGTGGCTTTACTTTAATTGAACTCTTGGTCGTGATTGCTATTATCGGTCTTTTGTCCACTTTGGCAGTTGTTGCCCTTGGTTCGGCCAAGCAAAAAGCGCGCGATGCCACGCGGTTGTCCGATTTAAAACAAATTCAGGGCGCTCTAGAAT
>SICD01000034.1 GCA_009694865.1 Candidatus Magasanikiibacteriota bacterium | reverse complement strand
TTAACGGCTCAACTTGGTCTTAATGATCGTGTCACATTTTTGCCGCCGGCAAATGACGTGAAAGCAATTTTAGCCGCACATGACATATTGCTCGTACCATCGCGCTTTGAAGGTTTGGGAATTGTAGCCGTAGAAGCTTTGGCCGCCGGTCGCATCGTTATCGCGAGTCATGTGGGTGGCCTCCCCGAAGTGGTTCGGGATGGCGAGAGCGGACTGATATTTTCTCCGGTTACTCCCGCGGCGTTAGCCGAGCGTCTAGAGTGGTGTTTTGAACATCCGGAAGAGGCGGCCCCATTGGCGCGCGCTGGTCAGGCTTATGTTGCTAAATATTTTGATGTGAAGGAGATGGCGGAAAAGTATCAAGTAGTGTATCGGAGTGTTCTGTCATCCTGAGCGGGCGGTCGATATTTAACTGTCATCCTGAGCGCAGCGAAGGATCTAGTTCGCTCGCTCGTGGTCCCTATGAGAAATTATAGTTTTTTCGTTTACATTATGTCGAGTGAAAGCGGCGTGCTCTATGTTGGGGTCACTAATGACCTGATGCGCCGTATTTCAGAACATAAGCAAGGTCTTGTTGAAGGTTTTACCAAAAAATACAAGTGTCATTTATTGGTTTATTATGAAGACTACAAGGAAATTAAGCAAGCGATTGCTCGGGAAAAATATTTAAAGGGAAAGAAGAGGCGCTTTAAAACCGACCTTGTTAAGTCGGTTAATCCGTTATGGAACGATTTAAGCATGGAGTGGCTTTGAACTAGATTCTTCGCTGCGCTCAGAATGACAATTAAAAATACAGTGGCCATGTATAGCTAAGCCGGTGTCATTAGACAATCGGCTTTTTTTTTGCTATTATAATAGTAAATATGTTAGTCGAGGAAGCCAGTCCACTCCCTCCATTTTTACTTATCGGCGTGACCTTGCTCACGATTCCGTGTTTTTTTATTCCCCAATTATTTGTAGGGGTTATTGGCCTTATTGCTTTGGCTTTAGTGCTGCTATTGTCGGAGCATCTTTTGTTTGGTTGGTATGTATTGGTAGCGTTGTCGCCTCTTATAAAATGGGAACTTTCATTCTTGCCGTTTCATAATTGGCTTCAGAATTACCCAGGTTTGTATGGTATGCATGCTCCGTTGGTAGAATTTTGGACAGTGTTGCTTATAGTGGCTTTTGTTATTAATGTCGCTCGCCGGGTGGCGCGTGGTGAAAAAATTTCGCTCTACTGGCCTGGCCTCCCCTGGTTTTTATTATTTGTGGGGAGCGCGCTGGTGTCGCTGGTTCCCGAATTGTCGGTGGAGCGCGCGGTTAGTCTTAAATATTTGGCGCATTTTATTTTGTTATTTTATATTGGTTACGTGGTTTTGGGAGCCAACATTATTGAGAGTAAAATTGTTTGGCACACGAGCCTTAAAATTTTGGCGGGGGTAGGCTTGGCGGGAGCAGTTTTAGGGGCATTATCAATTCTTACTCACTTTGTTTTGGGAGACGGTTTTGTGCGCGCCGCCCCGCTTAGTTTGTGGGGGTGGCGACCGTTTGGTGGCGAGCACATTTTTTTGGCGGAGGTACTTACTACCACTATTCCCCTTTGGTTATATTTTTGGCACCAAGCTCGCAATGTTGAAACCAAACGTTTAGCTGGTTTGGCGGCTGGGTTTATGTTTGTAATTGGTTTGCTAACTTTATCTCGCGCGGCGTGGGTAACGCTTGCCTCCGAAGCGGTAATTTTTTTCTACCTTACCCACGAGCATCGTTCTTGGAGAAGTTTGGTAGAAGAATGGTGGTGGGCTTTTGTTGTTGCCCTGCCCGTGTTTGGGTATTTGATTTATTTTTTAATTACCAGTACTGCGGCGGCTGGTTCTACCGCGGCCAGATTGTCGCTTACGGATATTGCTTTTTATTTATGGCGCGAGCACCCTATTGTGGGTCAGGGGGTTGGTACGTTTGTGGACAAGCTCGCGGATATTAAGGTGTTTAGCTTGGAATTTGGCGCACCCTTGGACGCGCATGGCGTTGTGCAAAAACTTTTGGCGGAACAAGGTTTACTTGGCCTTATCACCTTTACTATTTTTATTGGTTGGATTATTCGAACAATTTTAGCGCGGTACCGCGATAAAAATTATACCGATGAGGCTAGGACGGCTTACTTCGTGTCATTTTTTTTGGTACTGTCGCCGCTTATTTTTCAGTTATTTAACACCCAATATTATAGTAGTAAAATGTGGGTGCCCATTAGCCTGGCTATTGCGCAGGCAATTATTTACCGCAAGGAAACGCATTGGACGAAACTTGAGATTAATTTTAATGCCAAGCGGCGGCGAATTGTGACAGAAATGTAAATATGACTAAACCACAGAAAATTCTTCACATTATTCCGCGTCTAGTTTTGGGTGGCGCGGAAGTTTTGGTTTCGCATTATGCGAATAAAATGGATTTTGTTAATTATGACGTGCATGTCGCGAGTGTGGTTGCTGGTGGGTCGCTTAAAGAGCGTTTTAAAAATCAGAATTGTCTTTGGGTGGGTGATACGGTCAAAATGGGCGGACGATTTGGCGTTTTGCGAAAACTAAAAAAATATATTTCCGAACTTCAACCCGATATTATTCACACTCATCTTTTGAGCGCGGATGTGGCTGGGTACTTGGCCAAGCGACGACTGGGAAAAAAAATTCGATGGGTGGTAACACTCCATAACGTGGAATTTAATACTTTATTTTTAAAACGTTGGTTGTGGCGTTGGATTCTTAAAAAAGCCGATGCGATAGTGGCGGTATCGCCGGCGGTAGCGCGATACGCGCAAAGTTATTTTGCCATTCCCAAGGAAAAAATTAATTTTATTCCCAACGGCATTGATTTAACCCCGTGGTTAAAACTTACAATGGATAATTTATTAACAACACCGAAGATTCGTTTGGCAATTATTGGTCGTTTGGAAAAACAAAAAGGCCATGCAATTTTATTTCGGGCACTGTCGCAATTAAAAAATACGCCGTGGACGCTGGATATTTTTGGAGTGGGAAGTTTGGAGCGTCAGTTGCGCGCGCTCGGCGCTACGCTGGGTATTGGCGAGCGCTTAGGGTGGCGCGGGGCGATTCAAGATATTCCGGCGGCGCTGGCAGATATTGACGTTGTTCTTCAGCCTTCGCTTTGGGAAGGTATGAGTTTAGTAGTGATGGAAGCACTGGCGGCGGGGCGCGTGGTGGTGGCAAGCACAGCGGCGGCCGCCGGGGAAAATCTTATTGTAAATGAAGAAACCGGTTATATTGTGGACGTTGGTGACTACCAAAGTTTAGGTAGGACACTCCGTCATATTATAGATAATCGAGCCGAAGCTAAAAAAGTAGCAGTCGTTGGACGTAACTATGCAGGGGAACATTTTTCTATTGAGAAACATATTGAGAAGTTAACACAACTTTATGAGACGCTGGTTTAGATTGTCATCCCGAGCGAGGCTTCGCCGTTTCGACTTTGCTCAAGGCGCCCTGAGCTTGGGGTCGAATGGGCGCAGCCGACGAGGGATCTCTGTCCCAACGTCAATTATTTAATTTGTTAATGAGTGATTGAGCCAGAGATTCCTCCTTCGTCGTCGAAATGACAAATTGACGCTATGCCACCTAAGATTTATAAAATTATTACGGCAGTGTTAGCAGGTATTTTTATATTTGTTTTCGCGGCGCCGTTTTCTACCGGTAGCCAGGCGGAAGAGCGTTTTCCCCGGTTGGCGAATTATTATTTAAAGTGGAATTTAAGCGAGAGCGATTTACCGGAATTGGCCAAGTGGGATGTGTTGGTTTTAGATATGGAAACGCAAATTACGAGTCGGCCGCTTTTGGAAAAGCTCCGCCAGTTAAATCCGAATATTACGCTCCTGGTGTATATTACTTCCGAAGAAATTAGAACCGACGCCGCCACCTCGGGTAGTATTTTACGCCGCAAGCTCGCTAGCCAAATCGCGAATAACTGGTATGTCCGCCGTCCGAGCGGTGAGGCGGTCTCATTTTGGCCCGGTACCACGCTGTTAAATCTGGCCGACAATTCTCCTTTGGTGAATGGTAACCGATTTAGTTCGGTCTTGGCTCGTTTTACCGCCAGTGAATTGTTAGCGACCGGATTATGGGATGGAGTGTTTTATGACAACGCCTTTGATGGTATTACCTGGTTTAGCGGCCTAGACGTGGATTTAGACTTGGATGGCGTTCCCGACCAAAATATCGATAATCACTGGCGCGCGGGTATGAAATTTTTATATAATGAAACACGTCGCTTAACCAATAATCGTTATTTAATTGTGGGCAACGGCGGTAGCAAGGTGTATCGTGATGAATTGAATGGTATGATGCTCGAAAATTTCCCTAATTCCGGCGGTTGGCGCGGTACCATGGATATTTATAAATTTTTTGAAGACGGCGCTCCCACGCCGCAACTAATGATTATTAATCGCAACACCCTTAATTCAGGACGGCGAGATAATTACGCGTCGATGCGTTTTGGTTTGGCCAGCGCGCTGATGGGTCGGGGGTATTACGCTTTTGACTATGGCGATCAAGATCATGGCCAAACCTGGTGGTATGATGAATATAACGTAAAATTGGGCGATCCCGCCGGTCCGCCCAAGTCGCAAAATGCTCGACCCCTGTACCAAGAGGATGTGTGGCGCCGCGATTTTGCGCATGGAGTGGCGCTGGTTAACGCTACGGATAAAAAACAAGTGGTAGATTTGGGCGGGGAGTACGAAAAAATTATTGGCACGCAAGACACGCGTGTGAACGATGGTAGTATTACTAGCCAAGTAACGCTTGGTCCTTACGATGGGCTGATTATGTTTAAAACCTTTAAAACGTTGTTCAATGCTTGGTTTGCCAATGGTTCCTTTGCCCGTTTTTATCGACAGAATGGCGAGCGCGCCAGAAATGGTTTTTTTATTTTTGAAGATGGCCAGCCCGGCGGGGCGAATATTTATAATGTAGATTTAGATGCCAACGGAGACAAGGAGAAAATTATCGCGACTGGCGCGAAGCTCGAAATTTTTAACTCCAGCGGAGAGCGCTGGTTTAGTGATTATCCGTTCGGTACTAATTTTAAAGGAACACTGAACGTGGCCGTCGGGCATCTTTTGGGAGTGAGAGCGGCGCAATTGCTGGTAGCGCCTTCTCTTGGCAATCATCTCATGTTGTACGATTATCACGGCGCGGTGTTAAAAAACGCGGTATACCCTTTAGGGAAAAAATATCAAGGCGGTTTCACAGTCGCGATCGCGGAAGCTCCAGGCAAGGAAGCGGTAGCCGTTGTTGGCACAGGCCTCGGCGTTCGTTCGGAAGTGATTGAATATAATCCTCAACTTACTAAAATAACCAAACGGTGGTATCCGTTTGGCGTTATTAAAACGCCAGTGAGCGTTGCGGCCGGCGATTTTAATGGTGATGGTGTGTCTGAAGTGGCGATCGTGCCTATGACCAGCCGCGCGCCGGTGGTAAAAGTGTTTACCCTGGCTGGAAAACTTAAAAATCAATTTTCTTTGCGCGGATTTTTTGGCACGCAAACTTTTAAATTGGGCGCGGTCGATGTCAATTTTGAAGGCCGGGATGAGATTGTGGTGATGTCGGCGAATTAAAAGGCTTGGAAGGCTGGATAAGCTTGGAAGGCCGCCTCCCAAGCTTATCCAGCCTTCCAGGCTTTCCAAGCCTCTGTTTACTTCCCTGTCACCAAACAAACCACCGCCCCCTCCCATTTTTCCCCGGCCGCAATTGCTTGCTTTAAACCAACTATTGAGAGTGCGCTGTTTGGCGAAATTTCAATTCCCGTTTTTTCTTTCACTAGTTTTATCGTCGATATAATTTCTTCATTCGTCGCAATCCAGCCCGCTCCGCGGCTGTTTTTTAAAATCTCAAGAATTTTTGTTTTGCGATGAGCCACCTTATCCACAATTGCACTGGCCAAGCTCCCACCACCCCGGCCCTCGAGGGCCACCCCTCCCCGTTCGGCCTTGAGCTCACGGCCGAAAGGTCGGGCAGGAGGGGACACCGCGTCTCCCCTCCTTACGAAGGAGGGGCTCATGGGGTGGTTCGCCGAGGTGATGACCATCGGATGACACTCCTCCGTCTGTACAATATGTATTTGTGGGTTCAAATCTAAAGCTGCAAATCCTTCACACAATCCTTGTGCCGTTGTGCCGCTGGAAGTTGGCACAAACACCGCCGAGAGATTAGGGATTTTGGCCAGTTCCGCCGCTAGTTCTTGGTAGCCGGTCAGCGCCAAGTCGTCGGTAGATTGTCTTAGCCAGGTTCCTTTCCCATCTTTTTCCATCTGGAATGCCGTCTGCTTGGGTCGTTCGTTTTCTTGTATCGTAATCCATGTATCATGTATCGTGTCTGCGATAGCCTTTTTTAAACCGGATAATTTTTCTTTATCAATCTTTTTTCCTACCAATACTACTAATTTGAGCGGCTCGCCTTTGTTGTTTTGGTTAAATTTTTGAATGGCTAAAATAGCCGCCAGCGCGGCGTTGCCGGAACTGGAAATAACAAAATTTTTAATACCCCGTTTGCGGTATTCGCTAATAATGAGGGGTATGGAACGACCCTTGTGTGAACCGTAATGGTGCAAATCTTCACGTTTCAGCCAAATTTCATTTGTTATGCTAAGGGCTTCGGCCAGTTTGGGAAATGAGAGTTGGGGAGTTTTCATAGGCTCTTGCCAAAACCTTTTATAGGGAGTATAATGCGAAAACTGTTAAACCTAATCTTACCTTTATGCACCTCACTTGTCCAGAATGTAAGAACGAAGTCTCGCTTCTTAGTTATCCCACCCTCAAAACAGAGGACGTGGTGGAATGCGGCATGTGCGGCATTACGCTTCAGGTTACCGATATGGATGATGACAAAATTTCGGCCGAGATTGTGGATGAAGGGAAATAGTTGAAAATGTCAAATGACAAATATCAAATGTCAAATAAAATCCAAATGACTCAACCTGCCTGCCGGTAGGCAGGTGTAAAATTTGAAATTTGGATTTTGAAATTGATTTGACATTAGGATTTTGACATTGTGCTCACAAGCGTATCTATCATACCGCGGAATCCATGACTTCCCATAAATACAACCACATCGCCCGGTTGTATTTTTTCTTTTATATAATTTAATAATTTTTCGTCATCGTCAATGTAACTGGTTTTGGGGTGCGTGCGACTCATTATTTTAGCCAGCTCGTCGCCTTCCATATTTTCAGACGTCATCGCGAGCGAAGCGTCGCGATCCCCTCGCTTAGGGACTACTGCGCCAGTTGATTTTAATTTAGTCAATCGCGGAATAATTATTTCGTCGGCCGCGGCAAAGGCGTTGTCGTACCACGAGGCGGCTTCGCTTTGGCGGTTGCCGGTGTTGGGTTCAAAAATGGCGTACACTTTTAATTTTTTCATCCCGAGTGAGACCTCGTCCAATTTGTCATCCCGACGACGAAGGAGGGATCTCTGGCTTACTTGTTGGTCGTTTCGTACGAATTGTTGGTGAGCCAGAGATTCCTCACCTCCGGGCGCGGGGGATTCGGAATGACAATAGACGGTACGCAGTGTTTCCAAAATCGCCCGGGCTTTGCTAGGAGAGTGGGCAATATCGTCAAAAATTGTTACGCCATTTTCATAGCGTTTCTCTAACCTCCGTTTCATACCAGCAAACGTTTTTATGGCGGCAATAATTTTCTCCGGCGCAATGCCAATTTCGTTGGCCAGCGCGAAACAGCCGGTCAGGTTGTCGGCCATGTATTCGCCAAGGCAGCTTGAGGTTATTGGATATTGGTTATTAGTTATTTTGTGTGTAATGGTAAATTGTATCCCATTTCGTGATTGCGTAATATCGCTGTACATATAATCATTCGCTGGGTCGCGGCCGTACGTCACGATCCCCCCTCGATGGGGGTAGTGGGGGTGTAAGTCTTTTGCGTCGCTTGGTTGGGTGGTGTTTGGCCAAACAATGGTCTCACACCCCCCGTGAGCCCCCCTCGAGGGGGGAGCCAAAATGACCGACGCGGCTTTTTCGGAAATTACTTGGAGACCGTTCGTGGGGACGAGATCCACTAATTTTTGAAAGGCCGCAATGTAATCGGCTTCGGTGGGGTACACGTCGGCGTGGTCCCACACCACGGACGTGAGCAATAAATGAGTGGGGGAGTAGTAAGCAAATTTTGGCCCCTTGTCCCAGCGCGAGGCAGTGTATTCATCGCCTTCCACAATGCTCCATGAACTATTTGTCATTTCGGCGGACGGCAATAACCACCCCGGCGCCCCTCCTTCGTAAGGAGGGGTCAATTGGCGAATGCGGTCGCCTGCGGTGTCCCCTCCTTGCGAAGGAGGGGAATAAGGGGTGGTATTGGCGATCCCACCAAACATATAACTCGGGTCATAACCTGCTTCTTTTAATATCCAGGTTAAAATACTGGTGGAAGTGGATTTGCCATACGTTCCGGCGCACACAATGGAATTCTTTTTAATAAAATATTCCGCAATTACTTCGGGGTAAGATTTGTAATTTAATTTGTGTTCTTGCACGTAGAGCCATTCGGGATTATTCGAACTGGCCACGTTGCCCACGACCACGAGGTCTGGCACGCCGTTCGCGATCATTTTATTAACGTGCCAGCCAGCATAATAATCCACCCCAGCATTTTTAAGATGCGTGGAAACGGGTGGGTAAAAACCAACGTCGCTTCCCGTTACGGTCCATCCATTGCGCTTGAACGCTAAAGCAAGCGCGCTCATGGCGACCCCGCAGATGCCGATGAAGTGGATGTGTTTAGATTTCATCTGGTTTAGAGGTAATGGTAGTTTTAAATATTTTTTGTGGAAAAACTTTTTGTTTTATTTCTTCATCAAAATAAAGTTCAGTTTCGTTAATGGTTGGCGGATTTTCCCAACTAAAAATAGTATTTCCAATCGTCGCGGCCCAGCGAATCATTTCTGGGTTTTCTGTAGTCAAAGAATAAGGGATGCTTTTGCCTAATTGTAAAGCCACTTTATTCATAGCCTGCCTGGCAGCTTTATAGAGCAGAGAAGTTTGATCTGGTATTTTTTTTAATTTAGTATTTTCTGATGTTGAAATATGGGTAATAAAATGTCCGATGCTAGGAACAAATGATAAGCGGAGTTCTTTATTCCCGTATAAAAAAAGATAAGCAAATGTTTTGCCGTCTTCTTTTTTTTCTGCGGAATCGTAAATACTCTGTATAAGAGTGGATTCGTCTCTGGACGTTGTTTTGGATTCTGTTAGCATAGGTTGAGCTGTTGTTTAAGGAATGCGACGTCGGCGTTCCATGTGTTTTGGTCCCACCACTCCAACCCCGTAAACTGCAATTTATACGTATCCGCTGGCCGTTGGAACGAGCCGAGATAAAAGTATTTTTTATTTTGTTCCTTTGCCCAAGCGATCGCTTTCGTCATCATTCCAATTCCAATGTTCACCATTGTTTCTTGCTCTTTGTTAATTGGTAATTGGTAAAACGGGTAACAGTAGTGGAGTATTTCAAGATTTTGGTAACAAATAGCGTAGCCTACTGGTGATTGAGCCAGAGATTCCTCCTTCGTCGTCGGAATGACAGTTGAAAAGGTCAGCAGTAAATTAAAATTACTTTTTTCCTTGTCTGTCATCAGCTCTTTAATTTTATTTGCCGAGAAAGTATGGTCCCCAAATTTTGTATCATAAAAATCTTTCCCTAATTTTCCAATCTTCCAATCATAACTGGCGTAGGGGAGTGACAGAGCCTCAAGTTTTATGTCTTCTGTCTTGCGCAGAATGCGACGGTTTTCGCTGGAGAGTTCAAATTTGTTCAAGTCAATCCGCAGAGAACGGGTTTGGTACAGGTCGCCTTTGCCGGTGCGTGTAAAAACATAGCCCTGGTT
>SICD01000033.1 GCA_009694865.1 Candidatus Magasanikiibacteriota bacterium | reverse complement strand
AATTACCCGGTAGAAGTCATAAGACGTTCTACCGGGTTGGTCCCCGCTATTTGTATTCGCCGCGGGGAAAGAAGGCGTGAAAGAATCACGAGCACGGCTACTCTTCGATGCCGTGACTCTTCCAGTCTTTGCACGCGCAGGTGTTTTTGTGGTTCACCCGCTAGTAATCGCCAAGGCTAGCAATATGCGTCACCCTACAGCCGATGAGTACCGGCCTGCGGATGGGGATGAGGGAGGGAGCGAAGATGAGCTGCGTGGTAGCATCTGCTCGCCACCCAGCAACCTCACTCTTGAGGTAGGAGAAGTCATTCGGTGGAAGTTTCTGGAGCATCGCCTCCAGTTCCTCCACCAGGATGATATCCCGCCTCTCGTAGTGCCGGCGAGAAAAACTGAAGTAGTCGCTAATTACCGGTTTTCCGTCCGGCGCTCGACCCTCCCACCTGCTGCAAAACCGGTAATATTCAACCGACCTTGAATTCCACCAGCGGGGCCTCCGAATTGCCGCCGGATCTGGCGCTTCCACCGGAAGGAACCAGTCCTCATCCTCGCCACCAGCATGGAACATCGTACCGCCATCTTCCGCGTAGACATGGGCAGCGACATGGTACTTTTTTTTCAGCCTCATTTGTCCTCCTGAGTGTGAGTTTGACGCCGCGGGGAAGGAGGCGTTATGGATTCAGACGCAAGCTCAAGGCCGCCTATTCTTCCAGAAACTTCTTGAACAGCTTCTTGAATTCGCAAGGATCGCCTTTTAGCCAAAGGTCGTCCGCGCCCCAATCTTGGACTTCTTCTCGCGTGAGTTTCCACGCACCCGAGCAGACGATGATTTTCCCAACGTAGCCTTCTTTCCGGACTCTTCGACAAAACTCTTCCGCTCCCGCACAGCAACCAGGAACGCAATTATCTGTTAGGATTATGTCCCAGGTTTTTAAACGGCAGAGCCGGAAAGCTTCATCCCAATTTTTTGCGATTGCAAGCTCGCACGGGCCAATTATCTCGATCCAACGAGCGTACATTCCAGCAAAAATTTCGTCGTCCTCGATCAAAAGCACTTTTTTCACGAGGCCCTCCTTGTTGGTTGTGGTTTGGTTTGGTAATTATCTTGTATTTTTCTGGATCGGCCGAGGATACTATATCAACGCTCCTTTGTTGATTATTAGCTTAACTACCCTAACTCATTTTCTCTTTATAGTCAATCACAAATCAACAAAAATTATCCTTCTACAATAAGTACTTTAGTTAGCTAAGTAAAGTATATGTCAATTTATAATTGACATCAAACTATCCCCATGCTACACTCCCTTTATTATGAACATCCCTCAACTCCTCAGCTCCTTCGGCCTTACCGAAACCGAGATTACCGTGTATCTTCACGCTCTGGAACGGGATGGTTGGAGTGCCGGCGACCTCTCCCGCGAAACCGCGCTCAAGCGCCCCACTGTTTACCATGCTCTTGAGACCCTGGAAAAGAAAGGGTTAATTTATTTTGTCGGTCATAAACGCGCCGGTCGCTTTAAAGCCGAGCCACCCGAACAACTTGCTACGCTATTGCATCGGGAAAAGTCACGTTTAGCTAACTTGGAGAAAAAATTAGTCAAAGCTTTGCCGCTTTTTCCCACATCTGGAGGAGTAATTGACGTCGCTTCCGAAGTAACGTATTATCGTGGTGTAGAAGGCCTTAAAAATTTACTTGAAAAAGTGTATGGCAGCAAAACCAAAGCTTTGTTTTCTATCATGCCCTCCTTTCGCGCGGTGGAACAAAACATTGATGAGGAATATATGTACCATTACCTGCATGAACGGGCCAAGCACGGTATTATTACCAAAAGCATTTGGCAAGACCTTCCCAGCAACAAAGAATTCCTAAAACACAAAAATTTTTTGCGCTCCGTCCGCCTGGCCCCACCCAGTCTCCGCGGAAAATCCAACGCCATGATAGATATTTTCGATCATCACGTGGTGGTAACTATGCCGCTACCGGAGCTTTTTGGTGTTATGGTTAGGAGTTTTGAATACAGCGAGCTGATGAAGGCGTTGTGGCAGACGGTGTGGGAGGTTTCTAAGCCACTCTAACCCTTGCCAAACAAATACTTTTTCTGTAGAATTGGCTGACAAATGTTAAAGAGGCCCCCATAGTTCAACGGATAGAACAGGCCCGTCCTAAGGGCAAAATGTGTGTTTCCGCCCGAGGCGGACCAGGTCGAATGACCTGGCAATTCTCCTCGTAGCTCAACGGATAGAGCAAACCCGTCCTAAGGGTGAGATGGGGGTTCAATTCCCTCCGGGGAGACAAAATTTGATATTTGGGCTTTGACATTTGGATTTCACAACGGGCCTGTCGTACAGTGGTAGTACAGGGCATTCGCATTGCTCAGACGGGAGTCCGATTCTCCCCAGGTCCACAAGAATAAAATCGCTCTAAACGGCGATTTTTATTTACTTTTACAAAAACTCTGATTGACAAAACGTCCAAAATGTGCTATTATTTAAGTAATTACTTTAAATTACGAAACACAAACTTTGTCATCGCGACAGAGAATTCGGAAATGACAAGTGAATTTTATAATTCAAAATAATTAACCTTACTTTTATGATGCCACAAGGAGAATTTAGGCCGGAACCAAGCGTGGATTTAAGGCCCAAAAAAAATATTGGGCGGCAAGGACGTGGTAGTGAGCGAACGATTGCCGATACGCCAAAAGCTATTGAAGCGCCAACTCTTTTAAATTTAACTGGAAAAGAGGCGGTTCCCGATGAATTGCCGCGCAAAAGTACTTCTGTTGGGGAAGAAGATTTGTGGCCGCTGATGACAAAAATAGTCGATATTAACGAGCGTGGTGCTGGCAACTCGGTAAGTAAAGATGGGCTCTGGGTGCTTTTGGCAGACAATATTACCACTTACGATCGTTATGTTGCCGATATTGATAGTCGCGCTCGGGGCAATGAACCTTTAAAGCACGCTCTATATCGTTTACTTGCCGAGGGCCAGCCACGGGAAGGAATCAAAACTGGTTTTAAGTTTAGTTCGGGAGAGGACGAGGATGAACAGTCGTTCCCTGAGGTTACAAAACTTCGATCAACTGGTGCCTATGATTCCTTTGTTAAAAAAGTTGACGCGGCACCCGCCGCCACGCAACAAGCGCTCTACGATAATTTGATTCACAGAGATCCTAAAGAAGAGCCCCCAGTTGAATCAAATTCCTGGTGGCGTCGACTTTCACAAGACGCTTTGGCTAATTTTAAGGCTTTTCGACGAGAAGACCATCGTGTCGCTCGATCGCAAAAAGAAGCTGTGGAGGCTTTTAAGGAGTTTGGTTGGGAGGTTGGCGCAGAGGTTGAATATAATGGTTGGCAATGGTATGTGGTGGGAATTTCACCAAATCCGGAATTAGCCCTGCGTTTGGTACGCCGTGGGTCATTAAAAGATTTTAAAGAAGCCGCTGAATTGAGCAAGTCACAAGCAGGCAAAATCCCGCGCGTGGAAAATCAAAACACCTTTATCACCACCATTACTTTAGAACAAATGAGAAACCAACCAAATTTAGTAGTGAGAGTTGCCGGAAAACAAAATTCGTTGGCTGCCTAGGTTAAAAGTATACACTAGTGTATACAAAAAATTCCCAGTTAGGGAATTTTTTAATATTCGGGCTCAGGGTCGCCTTGAGCCAAGTCGCAACGGCGAATCCTTGCTCGGGATGACACAACAAACGGGTGTTTTGTAATTCGAAGCCGTGGAGTGGAAGGACTCTGTGGATAACTTGGTGCATAAGTAGCCCTATCTGTGTATAATTGTATACACTAGTGTATACAAAAAATCTCCCGACAAGCATGTAGGAGATTTTTTGTTATTAGAAAAATTGATTAGCCATTTCGCTATAGGCGGGCAGACACATCTCATCTCATTTGAGAGCCTGAACGGCCATGGGGAGATGGAATCGATCGTTCCTTATGAAACATTAGTGGCATTCCACAACATATCAAAAACAATACTAAATGTTTTGGCTAAAAGCGGATTGGTTAAAACGGTACCGAAAATAGGTTCTTCCAGGGTAATAAGGGCAATATTATCGCCCCACAGCAACATATCAGTTGGGAAATCGCCGTATTGATTGGGTAAAAAATGTTGATCGTACAGGCCTTTTAAAATAGCTTTCATTTCTGGGGCGCCTTTTGATTCTGATGAATGAGATAATATGTCGTACCACACAATGCCGCGTTTTTGTATTTCGTTTAGATGCTGTAAGTAGAATTCCGGCATCAATTCGTAAAGCTTCTTCGTGGAAGCCAAGCCATACACTCGGTTGGCGGAGAGAGTTTGTAAATAGATTTCTTTGATTTGTTCAATTCCATTGTAATAGCGAATTTTGGGTTTATTTTTTTGCAGAGTATACAGCCCGCGTAAATCTGGCAGGATGCGAGCGATGGCTTCTTTTTTTTGTTCAAGTGTATGCAGGAGCGCTGCTGGATCTTTGGCCAGGTAGGTTTTGTGTTTGCCGACCGTCTGTTCTTCGATTAAGCCCTTGTTTTTAAGATCAAGCAAAATGTTGTAACAGTTCGTTCGGGCAATTTTAGTTCCTCGTGAAACGATTGGTGGAGTAGACAGCCCGTTTTCTAATAAAAAAAGATAGACCGTAATTTCGGAATGGTTTAAGCCCGCTATTTTTAGTTGAGTCTGTAATTCCATACCAACCCTGTCATCCTGAGGGAGGAACGACCGAAGGATCTCTGTCCGTCGCTGTCATTCCGACCGGAGCAAAGCGGAGCGGAGGTCTCGCGATGCCTCAACAGGCAATCTCGTGAGCGTTGGCGAGATCCCCCTCAGAGGGATCGCGAGACCTCGGCGGAGCCTGCCCTGAGCTTGTCGAATGGGCTCGGAATGACAAGCGGTGGAGGCAGAGATTCTTCGTTTTTCTCAGAATGACAATAAAAAATAATCTGTCAAAATTATTTATATCATTTATTTCTTTATAAGTCAAGAAAAAAATAAGATTGTATATAAAATGATATAAAAATTATTGACAAATAGAAAATTAAAGTGGACCAGAGATCCCGTGAAAATGGGAATGCATCGCGTCAGTTAACAAAGCCAAGTTGTGGATTCCCGCTTTCTCGGGAATGACAGTTTTGGTCATTTGGCGATAGTGCCTTGACTGTTGGTGAATAGTTTGGAATTTGGGAAACTATTCAATTCTTTCCAACAAACAGCGCCAATCTCGCACAATGTCATTGCGAGGAAGAAGCCTCGCGGCGACTGACGAAGCAATCTTCACCACCGTTACCAACGCCATTGGTGAGGATTGCTTCGTCGTTCGTTCCTCACTCCTCGCAATGACAGCGGGGAAGAGCTGAATAGTTACATAAAATAGTATTGGAGTTCATAATTATTTATGGTATACTAATCGTCAGAAACCGCTGACGATTTTTAATTTTTTTTGTATGTCTATTTCACCGCGATTTTTAAAATATTGGAACGCGCTCCCGTACGCTCTTTTGGTCGCGACCGTGGTCACAATGCCGTTGATGTTTGACCAGCGGTTGGAAAATTTTTATGTGGTGCCGAAACAATATTGGTTGACCGGCCTTATGCTTCTGGCTGTGTTGGTCGCGGCCATCAGGGCGATTATCTCCCGGCACGTTCAGCTGCGCTACTGTGTTATTGATTGGGCGGTAGTCGCGTTTTTGGCGGTGACTTTTATCTCGGCCTGTTTATCACTTACCCCTTATAATAGTTTTGTGGGACAGAGCCATTACTTTAGTTTAAATTTTATTTTTTCAGCGGCGCTTAGCTTGTGGTATTTTTTTGTGGCGCGCGGTCTTACCACCACGCGGCGCTGGTCAGCTTTGCTCGACGTGCTTATTGGGGTAGGGGGCGCGACCACGTTGCTGTTTATCGCGCCTTCACTATTGGCGCTGGGGAAAATAACCGTACCGGCGTTTTTTTTACGCAATACCATTGATGGGTTTAATAGTATTTTTGGGGTGTGGTTAGTTGTTATTTTTATACTCGCGACCGGGCTGGCCATGCAACGCGCGACCACAATAGCGAGAGCTATATTGTATAGCGGGGTGAGCCTGTTGGTTTTAGTCGCGCTCACGCTTTTGAGTTTTAAAATGTTGTGGTGGGTACTTTTGGGAGCCGTTGTTTTACTATTGCTTCTAGGGATTAACTTTTTACGCGAAGTGCGGGTATGGTTTGTATCGGCGTTATTTATGTTGCTAGTGGCTATAGTAATTTGTATCGTTTTTGATACCCCGCATCCGCTCCAAGCGCCTACCCCGCCAGAGCTTTTTTTGAACGCTAGCGGGTCATGGCTCATTATGCAGCGTACCATTACTTCAGGCGTGAAGAATTTTTTAGTGGGCAGTGGTTTGGGGAATTTTGCCATTGATTTTTCTCGTTTTCGGCCGGCCAGTTTCAACACGGATCCAGTGGCGTGGTATATTAATTTTAATGAACCACTGGGGTCATGGTTCGCATTTGTGGCGGAGGGCGGTATTCTTCTTGTGGCGGCATTTATTGGACTCGTTTTTTTGGTGGTTAGGTATGTATCGAAAGCTTGGAAACAACAGCGCCAGCCTCTGAAGAATCTTGCCCAGGCGGATGCTTTAACAGGCGGCGATGATGGCCGTTTTGAATTGTGTGTGGTTGCCGCGGCGTGGTTGTTCTTGACCATTGTCGCCGGAGCGGTATTTTTAGGACCAGTTTTGTGGTGGTTGTGGTGGCTTTTGTTAGGTTTGCTAGTCAGTCATTTATTTTTAGTGAGTAGTGATTTTGGAAAAAAGTTTAATTTAACTATTAAAGAAACGCCGGAACATAATTTAGTTTTTTCATTGGTAATTATCATAGTGGTCGTGATTGTGGTTTTAGGCGGGGTGTGGGGCGCGCGCTGGTACAGTGGAGAAGTAAACTACGCGGCTGGTTTGCGCAGTTCAAATGCCAACAGCGCCGAACAAAGTTTTCTTAAAGCCATAGACACACACCCGCGCAGTGCGCGCTATTATGCAAGTTTAGCGCAAGCCTATTTAAACGAAGCTGTTATCGCCAGCCATATTAGCGCTCCGGACCCGGCTGTGGTAAGTGCTTTGTTGGGGAAGAGTATTAGCTCCGCGAGGCAAGCTTCGGATTTGTCGCCTTACTCGGCGCAGTTTTTGGGAAATTTGGCTACTATGTATGAAAACGCCGCTGTATTACTCCCCGAGGCGAGAGCCTGGACAATTAAAACCTTGCGCGCCGCTCGGGAGTTAGAACCAACCAACGCGACTATTGTTTGGCGATTGGGTAATAATTATTTTTTAGATAATCAGCTGGCGGAAGCCAAGAACGCGTACCAAGTCGCTATTGATTTAAAACCAGATTATAGCGAAGCCTACAATGGGCTCGCCAGCTTGGCTGAAAAAAATGGGAACATGGATGAAGCGATTTCGATCTATCAAAAATCTGTGGCGGCAGTGGGTGGCCAGCCTGATTCATTATTTAATTTAGGGCGGTTGCTTTTTAATCGTAATAAAAACGGTGACCGGGCGCAGGCCGAAATTTTGTGGTTACAAGCGATTCGACTGGCGCCGAATTTTTCCAATGCCTGGTATAGTTTGGGTTTGGCGGCGGAAAGCCGCGGCGATAAAATTACCGCTCAGCAATATTATAATCGCGTCAAAGAATTGAACCCGACGAATGCCGAGATTCTCAAAAAAGTTTCTTCCTTTAACGAGGCTGATGACGTCGCTAGCAAAAAGTAAAAAAGTAATGCGCCGCGCCTCAATGGATGCGGGCCGAGCCTCAAATGACACTGCTCGGCACGATTCTGTTGAATCGCATGATTTCGTCAAATCATATGTGTAAAACATTTTTCGTCTTCCTTGTCGTTCTCGGGCTGGGCGCTCTTTTGGCAACGCCTTTAGTTCACGCCGCTATGTCATCCGCCAGTTATAGTATTCCGGCCGATGGTATTACCTTTGGCGGCGTGGAGGCAACGAGTACAACTTACGGAACATTCAGCAGTATCGGCGGCCCACCGGCGGGCAACACTACTAGCAGTTCGTACATTGTTCGAGGCGGATTTTTGGCAAGCGACGATGGTAGTTTGACGTTGAGCCTAAGTTCTACGTCACTGTCTTTGGGTACGTTAAGCGCCAGTTCGGTTGCCAGCGGCAGTACCGTGGCCACAGTCAATACTAATTCCGGCACCGGTTATACCCTTTCGATTGGAAGTGTTTCGGGAACCGGGCTGACGGGCGTTAGCGATGGCACCGTCACCGCTGGTTCCGAAGAATATGGTGTCGCGGTTGCGGGCAGTAATCGCGCCTTTACCACCGATCAGGCAATCGCGGCTAATTTGGTTTTGGCTTCGTATGCGGGTCCGGTAACTAACGATCAAATTACCTTAACAGTGAAGGCGTCAATTACCAGTAATTCAACGGCCGGATCCTACAGCCAATCCATCACGCTCTCCGAAGCCGCGAATTTTTAATTTTTGTGAATTATTTTAAATTACGAAATCCAACTGTCATTCTGACGACGAAGGAAGAATCTCTGTCTCACTCACTGTTACATTGCTCAATTGTTACATTATTAGTGAGTGATTGGGACAGAGATCTCCCTATGAGGGATCGCGAGACCTCGTCGCCGCGAGGCTCGCTCGGGATGACAAAATTGGTGTTTCGTAATTCACAGAATTTGTTATGTCTCGATTGAAAAGCGTTTTATGTTTATTGGTTGGTTTGTTTGTAATGTTTGGAATTTTTGGTTTCTTCGTGTCAGCCAACGCTTTTACCATAACACCCGCGCGGCTCACCGTTACCGCCACTGGCGGAGTTAAAATAATTGTTAAAATAACTGCTTCCAATCCAGATTCATTGCCCTTCACTATTACCCCCCAGGTGGTTGGCGTAAAACAAGATGAGGCTGGCCGCACCCTGCGAGGGAGAGCGTTTGACGAAGCGGAAAGTTGGGTAACGCCGGAAACAGCGGGTATGGTTGTTCCACCCGGAGAAAAACGTGATATTTTCTTTGCTATCGCGCCACCTAGTGGCACCGCTCCGGGGAGTCATTATGTTGGCTTGGCTCTGGCCGCTACTCCAGCCGATTCCGGCACCGTACAGCTTACGGGAGAATTAGTGGCACTTCTTACAATTCACGTTGCCGGCACAGTAAATGAACAATTAGAAATTATTGATTGGAAAATACCACGCTTCATAACTCCGGGGCGGGCAATGTCGACAACCGTTGTCGCACGGAATACCGGCACTATTGAAGTTCCGGTTGTTGGTCAGTTTCGTATCACGACTCTAGGAGGGCGAGAAATTTTTTCCGAGCCGCTGCCGCTCGGAAATAAAATTGTGCCCGGGTCAACTCGTCGTCTCACCCCGAGCATTATGGTCCGCCCAGCTATGGTAAGGCCCGGCCCCTATTGGGCGGAATTACAAATTGCGTACGGAATAACGCGACAAGTCGCTGCTCGTTCCAGCTTGGTATGGTATGTCCCGTGGTGGAGTGTTGGTTGTTTAAGTGTTTTGGCAGTTGGTTTAATTGCTCTAATTATTAGAGTGCGTCGCTAACTGTCATTCTGAACGCAGTGAAGAATCTCTATCCCAATCTAAATTATTAGTGAGTGATTGAGACAGAGATTCTTCCTTCGTCGTCAGAATGACAATTGAGACCAAACGCATAAGTCGTATCTTTAATATGATTGGTCGTTATCGAGCGTTGGTATCAGGAGGTATTATTGTAACCGGTTTGCTCACCGGGTTTTTGGTGGCGCGCGCGGAAACCACCAGCACGGGATTTAGTGTTGGTTTTACGGTTCCGGGCGTGAATAATAACGCTCAAGGGGGCGGCGCGAATCAAAACAATCCGCCCGCGCCGAGCGCGCCAACTATCACCAACGTGGTTTCCTCTACCACCTTCACCACCGCTAGCATTACCTGGAATGCCAACAGTCAAGGTGGTATCAATAGCGCCAGCTTTGTTTATGGCCTTACTAATAATTATGGCAGTGTTGGTGTCATCAACGGTGCTTATAAAGTTGATCTCGCCAATCTCACCGCGGGCACAAGCTATTATTTTAAAATTACCGTAGCCGACCCCAACGGCCTTACCACAGTATTCACCGGGGATTTTAAAACTAAAAGTAACGATGTTACCCCGCCGGTTATTTCTAATGTGGTGGTGGTGCCTGGCGCGACCACCGCCAGTGTTACTTGGAAAACCGATGAAGACGCGGACAGCCAAGCCCAGTCC
>SICD01000032.1 GCA_009694865.1 Candidatus Magasanikiibacteriota bacterium | reverse complement strand
CCCGGGGTGCCGGACGTGATTATTAAAGATTCTCAAACCGGGGAAACCGCTCCGCTTGGGTCGCGGGGTGAGCGTCCGTCTGATTATTTTTCATCAGATCAAGAGCAAGCTTTGCTAGATCATTTTAATAATAAATCATTATCAAAGAAGTATGAATGCTCACTAAGACAGCGCGGAGGATTCGCGATAGTATTAAAAGATAAGCGCGCTTCCGTCACGGTTGCATTCCTACGGCCGTCATTGAGTGGAAAATTTGTTATTACTGACGCGTTGGGACGCCAAACGGAAGTGCTTTCAAGTGTGGATAAAATCACCGTCGCTTTGCTTGATAAATTAAATTTACCTACGTATAAAGGTTATGGTGAGGTGGAACCAGAGGTGATAATGCCACTAACCGAAGAGACTTTATCAAACACTGCTTTGCCTAGAATTGAAGATAAGCCTGAGAGTGGTCAGGAAGCTCCTGCCGAGGAACAACCTTTGCCGCGTTTGTCGGATTCCGTAAAACCAGAACCGGAGACACAAAAAACAGACACAGCTGATTTTCTTTAATTAAAATAATTATTATGCCTAATTCAAAATTCTACCAACTCATCTCGGCTCTGTTCGTCACCTGTTTGATTATTTCCAACATCATCGCCGTCAAAATCGGCTCCTTCGGCGGTTACTTTTTGCCGGTGGCGGTGATTCTTTTCCCCATTACCTATATTATTGGTGATGTTTTAACCGAAGTGTACGGTTTCGCGGCGGCACGACGAGTTATTTGGATTGGATTCTTTTGTAACCTCCTCGCGGTTATTGCCATTTGGATTGGTATTAAAATTACTCCCGCGCCGTTTTTTCAAAATCAATCAGCGTTTGAAACAATCCTCGGATTCACCCCACGATTGTTGGTTGCGTCATTTGTGGCGTATCTGGTTGGGCAGTTTGCAAATTCCCTGGTGTTAGCAAAAATGAAAGTGAAGACTCAAGGTAAATACCTCTGGATGCGCACGATTGGTTCCACTATTGTTGGGGAAGGGTTGGATTCGGTTATTTTTATCACTTTAGCCTTTACGGGAGTAATGCCCGGCACGGTGGTTGGCTCCTTAATTGTAACGCAATGGATTTTTAAAGTATTGTTTGAGACGGTTTTGACTCCGGTAACTTACTTGGTTGTTGGGTATCTCAAGAAAACAGAAAAGATTGATGTGTATGATAGTGAGACGAGTTTTAATCCAATAAAAATGTAACTGCGCAATTGTCATTCTGAGTGAAACGAAGAATCTTCCTATTACTCAAACGAATGGGAGCAAAGAAGATCCTTCGCTACGCTCAGGATGACAGCGTGACAATTTTTATGCCAACCAATAAATCAGACCTAGCAAAACTCAGCAAACTCGGCAAGGAAGGCTCAAAGCCTGTCCGCACCCTCGAGGTTTTCCCCAACCACGCCCCCAAAGGCTCCATGGAGATAACATTAGAGTGCACCGAGTTCACCTGCCGCTGTCCCTTAACCGGCCAGCCCGATTACGCGACCATTGAAATTGAATACAAACCAGATAAATATGTGGTCGAATCAAAATCAATGAAGCTGTATTTGGAAACCTATCGCGAGGAAGGTGTGTTCCACGAACATTTGGCGGTGGATATTGGGAAGGATTTTGTGAAGTTTGTGAAGCCGCTGGCGTGTGAGGTAAAAGTACGTTTTAATGTTCGAGGTGGAATTGCGATTAGCGCGGAGTGGGAATATGAAAAATAATAAGTTTTAAACATTTCAAGTTTGTCCACTTGACAAGCGGTGGGTGTTGTGTTAAGCTAACAGTAGCTAAAACCACCCACTCTGCTTTCGCAAGGAAGCACGGTGGGGTTTTTATTTTAAAGCCATAGTATGGACAAAACAAAACGCACAGCGATTTTAATAGATGGTAGCAATTTTTATTTCAAAATGAAATCACTGGGCATAAAAAATTTATTAAAATATGATTATCGCGGGCTATGTGAATATTTAGCCGGAGGCAGACAAATAATTACCGTCGGATATTATATTGGGGTAGTGCGCGCTGCTTTTGATGATGTGAAAGGACAACGACTGCGTCTGGCACAGATTGATTTGTTTAACCAATTACGCGATCACAAAATTACCGTTCATAAGGGCTATCTCATGAAAAATGACGGTGTCTATCACGAGAAAGGCGTGGATGTAAAAATTGCCACTGATTTATTGGTGGGCGCGTATGAAAATTTGTTTGATGACGCGATTGTGATTTCCTCGGATACGGATTTAATTCCGGCATTCAGCAAAGTTAAAAAACTTGGGAAGGGGATAGAATACATTGGCTTTGGCCACCAGCCAACGCTCGCCCTACAAAAGTTCGCCACGATTTCACGTTTATTGGTTTTAGATGAGTTGCAAAAATTTTGTAAATAAGGAATTGCGATTGACGCGAAATATTCTTACGAAAAATAATATGAGTTGGTTTGAAGGAAAAAAGAAATGGATCGCTGGCGTGCTGGCTGGTATTGGTGGAATAATCGCGGTCGACCAAGGTTTACAGTCGCCGCCAAAAGAAAGTAAGCCGCGAGACATGGGCACTGAGGTAGTGAGAGGCGAACCAGACGCGGCCGATGCCAGAGCCGAGAGTTTGCGAAAAATTGCCGAAGATCGAGCGGAAGAAAAAAGACAAGAAGATATCGCCAATGTAAAGGTAGCAATCGATGCACTACTTCAACAGGGGGGGGGCTTGGAGGCAGAGACTGATAAACAACTGATTGGTTTGCAGGAAATGTTTAAGAACAAATTTAGCGAATTTCCAGAGGCTAAAGTTGAACAAAGCAGCGATGCGATTGGTTACATAATTACCTTAAAAGATGCTCCAGGTTATACATTATTTGTTGGGAGAGAAGAGGAAGATTTTGCAATCTCAGTTCCAGTGGGTTTTTCCGATAAAGGGCCGAATTTTGTGGAGTATCAAAAAACAGTTGTCGATTTAAATAGTCTGCCTAGTATAATTTCAAAAAGAATACAAATTAATGTTGAAATAAACAAATTTTATAAAAAAGAAATTTCTTCTGACCAACTAAGGCAATTCTTTCGTGGCCTTGGTTTGGAAGAACGTCATCATATTTAAACCAATAATTAATAACCATTAACTAATAACAAAGTATGTCCAAAGTACTCGGCATCGACCTCGTCCCGCCTGCGCTAAAAAGCTACGGCGAGGTGAAACACCACTAACTCTTAATTTATTTACTTTTTATTAAATAAAAAAATTATGTCAAAAGTTCTAGGTATCGATTTAGGAACAACCAATAGCTGTATGTCCGTCATTGAAGGCGGCCAGCCCAAGGTGTTAGAAAATAAAGAAGGCGCGCGCACCACGCCCAGCATTGTCGCGATCTCCAAATCCGGCGAACGCCTCGTGGGCCAGCTTGCCAAGCGCCAGGCAGTTACGAACGCGGAGAATACTCTGTATTCCATCAAGCGTTTAATTGGTCGCAAGTGGGAAGACGCGGAAGTTCAGCGTGATTTAAAACTCATGCCGTACAAAATCGTTAAATCCGGCGAAGGGGTCAAAGTGATGCTCCAAGGCAAAGAATATTCTCCGCAAGAAATTTCCGCGATGATCTTGGGCAAAATGAAGGCGGACGCGGAAGAGCGGCTGGGCGAAAAAATTACGGAAGCGGTTATTACCGTGCCAGCGTATTTTGACGACGCCCAACGCCAAGCCACCAAAGACGCTGGTGAAATTGCCGGCCTTAAAGTGCTCCGTATTATCAACGAACCAACCGCGGCCGCGCTCGCGTATGGATTTGATAAAAAGAAGGATGAAAAAATTGTCGTGTACGATTTGGGTGGTGGTACGTTTGACGTCTCCATTCTCGAAGTGAGTGCTGATTCCGTGCAAGTGCTTTCCACTAACGGCGACACGCACCTCGGCGGCGATGACTTTGATCAAATTTTAATTCGCTGGATTATTGATGAATTCAAACGCAGTGAAGGCATTGATTTAGGCAAAGACACTCTTGCGCTCCAACGTATTAAAGAAGCGGCCGAAAAAGCTAAAATTGAACTTTCTACCGCACAAGACACCGAAATCAATCAGCCCTTTATCACCTCGGACGCGACTGGCCCACGGCATTTGGTGGTGAAACTTACCCGCGCGAAACTGGAAGAACTCGTGGGCGAATTGGTGGAAAAAACCCTCGGTCCCGTGCGCCAAGCGCTTACGGACGCTAAGCTGGCCGCCAGCGACCTCAATGAAGTCGTGATGGTTGGCGGAATGACGCGTATGCCACTCGTGCTCGCCACGGTGGAAAAATTCTTTAACAAAAAACCAAACATCACCGTGAACCCGGATGAAGTGGTGGCTATTGGCGCGGCCGTGCAAGGCGGCGTGCTCCACGGCGACGTGAAAGATGTCTTGCTCCTTGACGTGACGCCGCTCTCTTTTGGTATTGAAACCATGGGCAGTGTGATGACAAAACTTATCGAACGCAACACCACCATCCCCACCTCCAAATCTCAAGTATTTTCCACGGCTGCCGATTCTCAACCCAGCGTGGAAATTCATGTGCTCCAAGGCGAGCGTCCTATGGCCAGTGATAATAAAACGCTCGGTCGGTTCATCCTCGACGGTATTCCACCAGCTCCGCGCGGCGTACCGCAAGTCGAGGTCAGTTTCGACATTGACGCTAACGGTATCCTCCACGTAAAAGCCAAAGACAAAGCCACGAACAAAGAACAGTCTATTCGCATCGAGTCATCCTCCGGATTATCCAAAGACGAAATTGAAAAGATGAAAAAAGATGCCGAGATGCATGCCGAGGAAGACAAAAAGAAACAAGAACTCATTGAAGCGCGTAATATTGCCGACACGATGGTGTACACCACGGAAAAAATGATGAAAGAAATTGAAGAGAAAAAAACCGCGAATATCACGGATGATGAGAAGAAAGCGGTTACTGATAATCTCGCCAAAGTGAAAGAGGTGAAAGATAAAGATGATGTTGAGGCGATTAAAAAAACGGCGGAAGAATTATCCAAAGCGGCCCAGGCGGTGGGGATGAAAATGTATCAGCAAGAGCAAGCCAAGAGCGGCCCGGGAAGCGCGGGAGGCCAGGGAGGCTCGGAAGGCGGTGGCGAGGCGCCCAAGCAGGATGAAAAAGGACCAATTGAGGGTGAAGTCGTCGACGATAAGAAATAATTAGGTTGTAGTAATCAGGCTCATTAACCCCGACTGGGTCGGGGTTACTAGTTTGAAAATTAAGTTGTAATTTATATGTCCACAGACAAATTTTTAGATCCAACGCAAGAAACAGATGGGGCTATCGAAGCAAAAGACGATAAACTTGTTCGGGCAAGAAACGAAATATTGGAGGTTGGAAATAGGTTTGCAAAAGAGGGGAATGCCTCGGAAATGATAAAAGATATTGAGCAAATTGACACGGGCTGTGTCGATTTATGGACATCATTTCAAGAAAGTTTAAGGGCTTCAAAAAATATTGCTTCAAAAGAGCGGGCGCAAAAATTTTTGGATTTCTGTGTCGTGTATATTCAATCTTTAAATGCGCGTCGACAAAAGCCTCAAGAGAGTGATGTTAACAAGTTGTCAAGACTTGCATTTTTTGCTTTTTTAAAAAATAAGATTTCAGTGGTAATTAGCTACGTTCAATTTTACATGGAAGATTCTGGGGAGTTACATGAAATATATGAAGCAGCAGACAGTTTTTTGATATAATTATGTCCAAAGATTACTACAAAATTCTTAGCGTTGACAAACATGCTTCGTCGGAAGAGGTTAAAAAAGCCTTTAAGAAATTGGCGATGCAACATCATCCGGATCGACCGGGAGGGAATGAAGCCAAATTTAAAGAGATCAACGAGGCGTACCAAGTTTTAGGCGACGCAGAGAAGAGAAAGAAATTTGATCAATTTGGTTCTGATTTTGAACAGCAAGGCGGCTTTGGACAAGGCGCTGGTTGGGAAGATTTTATGCGTGCGGCGCGTGGCCATGGTGGTCAGCAAGGCGGTTTTCAGTTTGATTTTGGCGGTATGGATTTGGGCGATATGTTTGGGGATGTTTTCGGCGCCTCCTCCGCTCGCCGTGGGCGAGCTTCGGCGAGCCGAGGGCGGGATATCCAAGTTGACGTGGAATTAGATTTTAGAGAAGCGGCGTTTGGAGTGGAACGAGAGTTATCACTGCGCAAACAAAGCAAATGTGATGTGTGTAGCGGCTCGGGCGGAGAGCCGGGGAGCAAAATGGACACCTGTCATGAATGTAAGGGCCAGGGCCAGGTGGTACAAGTACAGCGCACGTTTTTGGGCGCGATGCAAACAGTGGCCACCTGCCCCACCTGCCATGGGCGCGGCCAAACGCATAGCAAAAAATGCAAACACTGCGGGGGGAACGGCATCATGGCAAAAACTGTTTCCTCTAAAGTAAAAATTCCCGCCGGCATCGATAATGGCCAATCTATTCGTTTGACTGGTTTGGGAGAAGCCGCGCCCCATGGCGGACAGAGCGGGGATTTGTATGCGGCAGTGCGTATTAAGCCGTCAAAAATTTTTCATCGAGAAGGGTTTGACGTTTATACTGATGTGGAAATTAATTTTGTTCAAGCGGTGTTGGGTGATCATATTACTGTCGAGACCATTGATGGCGAGCTTACCGTAGCGGTTCCCGAAGGCACCGAATCTGGCCAACTCATCCGCCTCCGCGGCAAAGGTATTCCGCATCTCCAAGGTAGTGGGCGAGGGGATCATTATCTTCGAGTAAAAATTCGCGTGCCCAAAAAAGTGAGTAAGCAGGCGCGGAAGTTGTTGGAGGAATTGAAAGGGGAGATATAGAATATGGCTGAGAAAAAGGTGTTTGAAAAATTTTATAATACTCATTTTGACAAAGTGTACCGCTTTGTCTTTTTTCGTTCGGGTGGCAACAAAGAATTAGCCGAGGATTTGGTCTCCGAGATTTTTATGAAAGCCTTGGATCATTTTGATGGCTATGATGAAAATGTGAGCAAAAGTGCTTGGATAATGACGATTTCCAAAAATCATTTGGCCAATCATTGGCGTGACACCAAGAAAACCAGTCCTTTGCCTGAAGATGATGTCGGCGATGAAAGTTATACTACTGATGCGTTTTGGCTAAAATCAGGGCTGTCTGTTGGGCGCAAGCAAGCTAATAATGCCGAGGTTTATGAACTGCTCGCCCAGCTGGAAGAAACCGAAGCGGAAATTGTAACTTTACACTATATTATTGGGTATAATTACTTAGAAATAGGGGCTATGAAAAATATGAGCGAGGGAGCGATAAAGGTAGCGGCGCATCGAGCGATTAAGAAATTGAGGACGTTATTATGAGATTTTTAAATTACAATTTATGGAAAGCCAAACGTCGTCTCTCGTCAGGGGTCGCTTTTAAGCGTTCTCTGCGCAGGCAGCTTGATAGTGCTTGGAGGGGTCGTTACGGAACTACCCCTTGGTATCGGGTTCATATTATTCGCTGGACCAGCGCGCTTACTACTGGGGTGGTGCTGGCGGGGAGCGTTTCAACCGGTGCTTACGCCTATGTCAGCCCTACGGTAACGGATGGAACAGCACTCTACCCGGTTAAGCAGGTTTTGGAGCAAATTGAGGAGAGGGTTCAGCGCACGCCAACCGCCAAAGCGCGATTTTATGTAAAACAAATTGAACGTCGCGAAGCCGAAAAAACCGTGCTTCAGCGTCAAGCCAAACAATCGATTCGCGCTGAAGCGCAAATCGAGAAGCTGGAGGAACGATTAGACACCATACATAAACTGGTGTCGACCAGTACGTTTGAAGCGAACCCGAAATTGAAAAAGAAAATTGAACAGCGCTTGCAAGAGCGTCAGGAACGGTTACAAGATCGAGCGATTAGTTTGAAAATAATTTTGGAGACAGAGAAAAAACGCGCTCGCGAACAGGCGCAAAAGCGCCAAACACAGCAAGACAAGAAAGAAGAGAAAATGTTTGAAAGACAAATGAATCTAGAAGAAAAAAAAGAAGAAAGATTAAAGCGGGTGGAAACGAGAATAGCAACGTCGACTACGGTCAGTGCCACCACCACAAACACACCATTACTAAAAAATTCTCGGGTTCTTGAGCGACAACGTCTGCGGCTAGAACAACAAATTATTAAGGCGGAGCGTCAAGCCAATCGTCTTACCGTCTCGTCATCACCACGTTCTTCGCGTTTATTACGACCTGTAGAATAATTGGTTGTCTAAAATTTTATTTACCTCCGCGTCCGCCTCTTTATTGCCAGATCGCATGATATGTCGATACGTCACTTTTTTAAATTGAGTCGCGGCATTGTAAGCTTGCATAAATAATTTTTGGAGCGTTGGTTCCTTCACTTTGTATTCTCCTCGCATTTGTTTAACAATAAGTTCACTGTCGAGTACACAATCAACTTCCGTCGCTCCAAGTTCTTTGGCTTTTTTAAGGGCGGAAATGAGGGCCGAGTACTCGGCGAAGTTATTGGTTTGATGCCCCAGAAATTCGCCGTAGTGCGCCAGTACTGTTCCCGTCTCATTTTTTATGACGATGCCAGTGGCCGCCGGCCCTGGGTTGCCGCGGGCGCCGCCATCGGTGAATGTAGTTAGTCTCATATGAATTTTTTTTTGCAAATAAATTCACTTCGTAGCGAGCGGGTCGCGAGCGAAGAAGATTCCTTAGTATGGCAATTTCCAAAGTCCTTGGTCATCGGCAAAGTATATTATACGTTGCTTAGGGTTGGCTGCCAGTGAGTTGATTGGACGGTTAATAATTGTTTGTTGTGTTCCATAGTTGGGAAAGAAAGCCGTTACGCGATTTTCCCAAATGAGAGCGACGGTATTAAATTCATCTATCGGCACTACGTTGTTAAGTTTTTCGCCAGAACGATTGAGAAGAAATGGCTCTCCTTTTCCCGTGTAGCCCCATAATTCCCAGGGTGACCAGATAAACCACCAATTTTGGAAAGGTGAAATTCGAGAGGTGCCACTAGGGAGTTTAAAGGATCCTTGGTTGTTTATTAAAATTTGCTCCTGTTTCTTGGTGTTTTGCAGGAGAGCAGTTTCCCCGTTGGCTTCGTTTAGTTGCCACGATGTTGAAGTTGCCATTGTAGTTTCCTCTGTCGCGAAAGTGTGGATGATTGACGAAAACCCTAAAGCGTCTTTAACGATAGTAATCTCTCGTGTGGAACTTGCCATTTGAAGCGCCCATAAGCGATTGTTTTCAAAAAACCAATCAATAAAATTATTATTTTTTTTAATAACCTGAACCTCTTTAGTTAGTGGGGACACTAATAATAATTTTTTATCAATGTTTACATACAGAGCCGGATCAGTGCTGTTGGCCCATTCAATTTTTTTTACCGATCCGGCTACCAAGGCGCCTAAAGGAATTGTGCGTTCCGGAGTGGCCGCTGGTACCAGTGTTATTTTTAGGGAGGGTGAATTTCCAGTAATAATTGCCGCATAGTCGTTTTTTGGGCTCCAGGAAAATGTGAGAGCGGTGCTGGTAGCTACTAAACTCATAACGGCGTTGGCTGTAGCTATTTCGGTATTTAACAGCCACACTTCCCGATTTTTGGCGCTTGAGCTGGTAAATACCAGATAGCGTCCGTCTGGTGAAAGTGTTAAAGCTGTAAAGGTGCCGGAGCGTAGAGCAATGGATTCATTTTTTTTAATAAGAATAATATCTTTAAGATAAACCGTTTCGTTGCTTCGAATCGTTAAATCTTTTTGCCAATCATAAAATTCGGCATTAGTTAAGCGCACTGTATAATTTCCTGGTGGCACATGGTTTAGCCGCAGGGGGAGGTTGCCAGGCAATTTTGTTCCATTGAGATATACCCGGGCTTGCGACGGCGCGACATCAATGCTTAAGGCGCCGGTGGCTTTTAATTTTTTTTCGATCCAATTATATTTATAGCCAATTGTCGATATAATAACGGCTGGGGCGATGATAAAAAAGCCTAGCATGGTAAGGCTAAGGAGCAGGCGTCGCCAGGGCCTGGTAAAATGAGCGCCGGGGTATTCCATGTGAATGGTTATTAGTTAATTGTTACTGGTTATTGGTAGGACAACCTCGCCTCAATCACTACTAATAATTAATCAACTAATAACCAATAATTTGCTTGTGACCTGTATTGATGTTGCTTTGGTCGGCCAGCTATAGTATACTTAATCTTACGTTAAAAGCGACGATTAGTCAAAATATGTACTGTTGCAGCGATAAAGTTACCTTCTGTGGATAAAATCTTGAAATGCCGTTAAGCAAGCTCAGAGCGAGCTTTTGCGCCGGCGTCAGCCGGTGCATGCCAAAGCCGCTATGGCGGCGTTTACTGTTGTAGATCGTGAGCCACTG
>SICD01000031.1 GCA_009694865.1 Candidatus Magasanikiibacteriota bacterium | reverse complement strand
CGGAAATTAAAAAATAAGGAAATAAGGCAATTGACCCACCGATAATATACGCGATTCCCATAGCAAGACCGTTGCGTAAGGGTTGTTCCATGTTTTCAGGGATAATTTTAAGTTCGCGGTAGGCCATTTCTTGGAGGAATAATTTTTTATTTTTTGAGGCGGCTAAAGCCATTTGTTCGGCCAAGGGACGCTCCCAACCAGCTTTAACATACATACCTACTAATTCCACCCGTTCTTCGTTAGGAAATTTTTTAAGTTCAATTTTTTCCTCAAATAATTTACGCTGGTCGATATCAAGTTTCGACTTGCTGGATAAATATGATCCCACGGCCATGGAAATTGATTCGACCGCGATAATTACAAAGCCGGAGAGGACAATAATAAAATGATCGTGTGTGCCGGCGGCAATACCGGTTACGGCGCCCATGGTAGAAACCAGCCCATCTTCCATGCCAAACACCACCTCGCGAATAATTGACGCGCCCGGTTGTTTTTGGTGGTGAATGTAGTCGGGGTTGCGTTCATGCATATTGCGATGCTTGGAAAGCCGGGAAGGCTTGGTATGCTTGGGAGGCTACAACCAGATCGATTCGATTCCAAGCCTCCTATGCTTCCCAAGCATTCCAAGCCTTTTTAGGTTATATGAAAATAACAAACATCTCCATCTTTAACAACATATTCTTTTCCTTCCAACCTCATTTTACCAGTTTCCCGCAATTTTGACCAACCGCCGGCCGCGACAAAATCTTGCCAGTTGACCACGTCGGCTTTAACAAAACCTTTCACAAAATCGGTGTGGATGACACCGGCCGCATCGGGGGCCTTGGTGTTGGCTTTCACGGTCCAAGCGCGCGTTTCTGGTTCGCCCGAAGTGAGAAAAGTGACGAGATCCAACAGCTTATATCCGGCAACAATAAGTTTGTCTAGTCCGGTTTGTTCGATACCGAGATCGTGAAGATATTGTTTGCCTTCTTCGGGGGTGAGATCGGCTAGTTCGGCCTCCAGCTTGGCGCTGACGTAGATGTGTGGCGCGACGATTCCCCTCTCCTCAAGGAGAGGGACGGAGGGTGAGGTCTGGCCCTCGTCCACATTCACCACATACAACATCGGCTTCATCGTGAGCAAATGCAATTCGCGGATGAGAATAATTTCATCGTTGGTAAATTCTAGTTGACGGGCTGGCAAGCAATTCTGGAGTTGATCAAAAACTTTTTGAAATAAATCTACCTGCGGCTGAAACTCTTTGGCTCCCGCGCCTTTGGCCGAAGTTTTGGCGGCTTTAAGTTTTTTTTCAACCGTTTGCAAATCAGCAAGCGCTAGTTCGGTGTTGATGATGGCCGCGTCGTCTTTGGGATCCACGCGGTTATGCACGTGGATGACGTTTTCATCGGTGAATGACCGGACGACTTGGGTGATGGCATCAACTTCCCGAATGTGCGAAAGAAATTTGTTGCCCAGCCCCTCGCCGGTTGAAGCGCCTTTCACAATGCCGGCAATGTCGATAAATTCAATGGTAGTGGGAATGGTTTTAAGTGATTTAGAAACTTCGGAAAGTTTTTGGAGGCGTTCATCGGGAACTTCAACCACACCAACGTTGGGGTCGATGGTACAAAAGGGATAATTAGCGGCGTTGGCAAGTTTACTGCGGGTGAGGGCGTTGAAGAGCGTGGACTTGCCAACATTGGGGAGGCCGACGATACCGATGGAGAAAGACATAACAGTGTTAATTTCTAATTCCTAATTTCTAATTTCTAATTTATGACGACGGCATCATATCAGATTTGAGCCTTATTGACAATGGTTGAAATTTAGAGTATAATGATAGTGTTTTAAAAATTGATACATTAGATATTGTTTAGAAATTAGATATTAAAAATTAGAAATTTCACAAAATGGGCCGTTAGCACAGCTGGTAGTGCGCCTGGCTGGCAGTCAGGAGGTCGTGGGTTCGACCCCCACACGGTCCACAAGGTCAAAAAATAGCTATTTTCAGCTATTTTTTGTTAAAACAAACCATGGTTGACAGTTGACAGTTAACTGTCAACCATGTAAACTACCAGTATGCCAACTACTTCAGAAAAAATTATTTTCTATCTACGGCAAAAAGGCCATGTAACAGGGGCCGAGCTTGCTGATTATCTGGGGATAACGCGGCAAGGACTTTTTAAACACCTGCCGAAACTAATTAGCTCTGGTGTCATTGCCAAAATTGGTAAACCGCCACAAGTTTTTTATTTTATAAATACATCTCTCCCGGTCACACATAACATCAATATTCCTCACAATCTAACACAGCAGATCAATAAACATTTTCTCATTATCACTCCTGCCGGAGAGAAAAAAGAGGGCATGGCTGGTTTCGTATATTGGTGTGAGAAAAACAATTTGTCGTATAAAAAGACAGCCGAAGAGTATAATACAACCTTGCAAAAATACCATGCTTATAAGAAAAATGGGCTGATTGACGGTATGACCAAGATGAAAAATACTTTTCCGATCGTCTACCTCGACAGACTATTCTACGTGGATTTTTATAGTATTGAGCGATTTGGAAAAACAAAGCTTGGTCAGCTCCTACTGTATGCCAAACAGAGTCAGAACCTGCAAATGATGAACGAGATCATCTCATTCGTTAAACCAAACGTTGACGCTATAATTAAAAAATACTACATTGACGGGATAGGTTTTATTCCACCAACCGTCAAAAGAGAGCGCCAGCTCATGCGAGTTTTAGAAAAAGGGCTTCACGAAAACGTGCGAAAAATTTCGATTATAAAAATTAAAACTGAGGTCGCTGTTCCCCAAAAAACTCTTACTAAACTGAACGACCGAATTGAAAATGCTAGAAATACCTTGGTGGTAAACGAAGAGGCTCACTTTAAAAATATTTTGCTCATTGATGACGCGGTTGGATCGGGCGCCACACTCAACGATATAGCCAAAAAAATTAGAGAAAAAGGAATTTGCCAAGGAAAAATTATTGGTCTCTCTTTAACCGGTAGTTTTAAAGGATTTGATGTTATCAGCGAGGTATAGCCTAAGCAAGCTCCATTTTAGGCTATAATTTCTCTGCCGCCAAAAACCGTTTAATGTCACTCACCGTGTTCATAAACTGCGCCGGGAAAATGATGGTGGAATTTTTCTCGACGGCAATTTCGGCCATAGTTTGGAGATTCCTAAGTTGGAGAGCAATGGGGTGGGCTTGCATCACGTCGGCCGTGTCGGCCAATTTTTGCGAGGCTAAAAATTCGCCTTCGGCGGCAATAATTTTAGCTCGTTTTTCGCGTTCGGCTTCGGCTTGTTTGGCCATGGCGCGTTGCATGCCTTCGGGTAGTTCAATATCTTTTATTTCTACCACGGAAACCACCACGCCCCAGGCTTCGGTGTGGGCGTCGAGAACGGCGGCAATATCTTTGTTAATTGTTTCGCGCTCGCTTAAAATTTCATCAAGTTGAAATTTACCGACGATGTTGCGAATGGAGGTTTGGGAAATTTGGTTAATCGCGCTCATGACATTTTCAATTTGTACGATGCTTTTAACCGGGTCAACAATGCGATAGTACGCCACGGCGGAAACATCTACCGAGACATTATCTTTGGTGATAATTTTTTGAGTGGGCACGGGCAGTGTGATGGTGCGGAAATCTACTTTACGCAGACGATCGATGAAAGGAATTATCCAATTAAGCCCGGGCTCTTTTTGACCAACAATTTTTCCAAACCGAAACACCACGCCTTTTTCGTATTGTTGCACGGTGCGCAGACCAAAAAAAATAACTACTACGGCGACACCAACGGCGTTAAGTATGAATGGGGTCATAAGGTAAAAATTATAAACAACAAACACCAAATTGTCATCCTGGGTGGAACGAAGGATCCCTTAACGTTTGCATTATCTTAAACGTTGGCTTTAAGGGATTCTTCGCTCCGCTCAGAATGACAGTGGTACCTTACGGCACCGTGCTGCTACTGTCAAGGGGTGGGCGTTGGTTCTGGGGCGGGGGATTCGGAAAAAGGGCTGGGCGTTGGGATAGCTTCGGGAGGCGGGGAAATTGGTTCCGCTGGTGGTGGTGTGATTTCGGGAGCGGGGGTTGGCGTTGGTTCTGGAGAAGGAGCGGGGGTTTCAGGAATTATGGAGTTGTTTGGTTCCGGTTGTGGTGACATTGCGCCACCGCCTGGCGGTGGCACGAATAACGGTTCGGGGGCGGGCGCGGGAAGGGCGTTGTCAGGACGACGTCGAGCAACTACCATCCAATCAAAAGTTGCATTGCTGACGCCGCCACCAATTTCTTTAATTGTAAAGCCTTGGGCGGTTTTTTCACTCACATAAAGTCCGGACGCGGCGGGCGAAGTGAGCGTCACGGTAATTTTAAGCGGCACGGTGGGATCAATAATTTCCCGCGTGACTTGGTCAAAAATTATCTGCGCGGTGCCGGCAACAAGTTCGGTGGAACTAGAGAATATAAATTCGGCAACCGGCGATGCCAGTGCTATCATATCTTTATCGCCCTCTGAGGTGGTGAGACGACTGATAAAACGGCCGCTCTCATCAATCATCCATTTATTATTACTGCCCATAATCGCGGCAACGCGCATAAGACTACGATCGGCAAAATCGGTTGGATTATCTAAGGATTTTATTTGACCGTTCTTTTCTTGAATGTTTAATTTAGTTATTTTATTGTTCCACCCCAGGTTAACAAAGGCAATAATAGTGCCGGACTCCGAAGCGGAAAAACTCCCCAAAGCTATACCAATTGCCGGCCCTTCGCCGGTAGCTTTCATGGCAACGCCGGGCTGCGAACCGGATGTTAATTTATCGCCGATTTTAATAACTCCATTTTCGGTAGAAACTTTAAGCGGCACCCGACCAGCGAGCGCGATGGGTAGTTTTACCTCGCCTTTAAAACGTTCGCTATCAAAACCACCGAGCCAAAAACCTGGTTCGGTAGAGACAATGCCGAGCACTCCAGGTTCGTACGGAACGGTTGATTTCTTAACATACTGGGAATTTTCCGGATCGATTACCACTACATCTCCGGCTTCCAGCGTCTGGTCTTTGGTGGGATAGCTTTCCGCCAAGTCTAGGGTGTTTGATAGTGCGGCCACCGAATAAATGGTTCCAGCCGTCCGCGCGTCATCAGCACATGACGGATTCGTATCGTCAACACAGAGCGCGCCAATGATATTAAGTTTTGCCGCCGGCGTGGTGGTGCCGATTCCCACATTGCCACCATCAAGAATAGTGAGCCGTTCCAATAAATCTGACCGATTGGCTCCGGCAAATGTAAAGAACCCCATCCGGGCCGTAGCACTGTTAGCAGTCCCAATTGTTCTAATTGCTCCCGAGAAATAATCATCATTTCTAAAAGATAAATCTCCCACCACTCCACCAGTTGGAAAATCTCCGCTCGATGGATACCAAATATCCAACCCCAACCCCCCCACCGTCGTCGTCGCGTTCGTCGAACTCACCGTCAAAGCCCCCGTGGAGATTATTGGAAAATTCGTGGCAATTGTTCCCGAAACTGTCAAAGCATACCCTGGCGTTATCGTCCCCACCCCTACGTTGCCACCCATCATCGCAATAGTACTAGCTTGGGCTAAAACTGGATTGCTAGCACTCATATTCAACAAAATAGATTGTGCGCCGCTTACTGTCCCACTGTTGGTCGATAAAAGCAAAGAGGCGGCGCCAGTGGCGAAACCGGCTTGACCGACGCCAACAGCGTTGACGCCAGTCGCTTGCATACCAAAACCAAGCGCCATTCCGCCATTAGAGGTGCTATTAGTAGAACCAAACGCATAACCAGAATTAGCGGTATTATTAGCCCCAATTGCCACAGAGCCGGCTCCGCCACCACTTACTGTATTATTGCTTCCTATAGCAACATCGTAATCATTATTGGCGGTATTAGTACTACCGGCGGCAAAACTACCGTGGCCAATAGCTATGCTATTTTTCCCAAAAGCGGTGGAATACCGGCCGACGTTGGCTTCATCCCACCCGGTTCCAGACACCCACCCCGCTCGAAAAGCCGCTTTATCAGGGATCCACATTAAGCGTTTGCCAGCGTCGCTTATGGAGATAGTGTTATTAAGACTGGTGTCAGCGCTATCCGTACCATTATTGATAAATATCGACCCCGAGGCCGAGATGGTGCCAAGCCAGCCAGCGGTGTCCTCCACTCTAAATGTGCCATTATTAAATTGAGAGCTTTTTTGGCCGATGATAAGCGAGGTGGGCGTATGAATTGAAGACGTTGTGCCATTGGATTGCGAAAAATACTGCCCAGTAATAGTGCTAGAGGTGGAACCCACACCAACGTGAAAACTGCTTGAAGCATAAATATTGCGAAAGGCAGTGTTAATTGAGCCAATGTCTAAAGCATTGTTGCTGCCGGCTACAATATTGCCACCGACAAATAATGTGCCGGAGGCATTCAGATTGCCACTGACATTTAAGCTGGAACCAATGGAGCTGGAGGCGTTAGAAATAAAGCCACTACTCAAGGTGGAAAGGCCAACAACATTTATAGTACCAGAGGTTGAAACATTGCCATTGCCGCCAATAGCGCCGTTGACGAAAAAGACACCTTGATTGAAGCCGGAACTTTTTTGACCAATAATAAAGGACGTAGGGGTGTGAATAGTGGTTGAGGTACCATCGGTTTGAGAAAAATATTGGCCGGTAAGAGTACTCGAAACAGTCCCACTGCCAATACGAATACTGGTTGAAGCGTTAATGTCGCTTTTCGCCCAATATGGCAGGGTGGTGGAAGCGGTTAAATTTTGCACTCCGAAATTTTGTTGTTGTATCCAGTCCGCGGATGCGCCACCACACCCCGTACAAGAGGTAACGGTGAGAGCTTGTAAAATGGTATTTCCGGCCACTTGCAGTGTCCCCGAAGCGTTTAACGCTCCCGCTACTTGGAGACCGGCGCCCACTGATGATGACGCGTTGGAGATGAAGCCGCCGAGTAGCGTGGCGAGCGGATTAACGGCAAAACTGGTCGGGGTGGTGGTGGCGACACCGCTTAAAAAAACGCTGCTGGAAGCGTTGAGGTTGCCGGTAAACAAGCCAACACCATTAACGGTAAGCGCACCGCCGATGGAGGAGGAGGCGTTGGATATGAAGCCAGCGGTGAGGGCAGCTAGACCACTCGCCGAGAGTGTTCCGTTGGTGTTTAGAACAACTGTTCCGCCGAAACCGCCACCAACTGTAACAGTGCCACTAAATAAGCCTGTACTGCCGACCGTGAGCGTTCCCGAGGTAGAGACGGCGCCATTACCAGTGGTTGAGCCATCGATTACAAAAACACCTTGGTTGTAGCTGGAACTCTGTTGACCGATAATAAGCGAAGTGGCGGTATGAACTGAACTAGTGGTGCCATCGGTTTGCGAAAAGTAGTTGCCGTTAATGGTGCTGGAGGCGGCGCCAGAGCCAACATGCAGACTGCTGGAAGCGTAGATGTTGCGGAAGGCGGTGGTGATTGAGCCAATATCGAGCGCGTTATTACTGCCCGCTAAAATGTTGCCGCCAACGAACAAAGTGCCAGAGGCGTTGAGGTTGCCGGTGACGTTGAGGCTGGAGCCAATGGAAGAGGAGGCGGAGGAGATGAAGCCGCTGGTAAGAGTCGCGAGACTATTAACACCAAGAGTACTATTGAGCGTGGCGGCGCCACCCACCAGCAATGTAGACGAGGCATTAAGCGGGCCAGCGACTTGAAGTTGAGCACCAATACTTGATGAGGTATTGGAAATGAAACCTCCTATGAAGGTAGAAAGACTGGTAACACCGAGCGTGCCACTTAACAAGCTGTTGCCGAGAATGTTGGCGGTTGTAATGTTGGCAGTTGTAATGGTGGAACTGGAAAAAGTAGACGTGGCAAAGGTAGTAGTGGCGGTAAACGTGGAAGCGCCAGTAACGTACGCGCCGGTGGAGGTAACACGGTTAAAACTAAAATTACCAACACTATCGGAAACCGGAATATAAGTTGAACTGGAAGCGGTGCTAGTGGCCGCGACCCCATTAAGATACACCGAATTAAAAGCATAGGGCGCGGCGGTAATTTGCTTGCGGGGAGAGAGTGTTTCGGCGCCGACTCTAATTTCTAAATACGCGCCGGCATTGTTAGCAAAAATATCCGGGCTTAAGGAGTTGGTGCCACTACCACCCAAGTCCACACTAAATAACCCGCTCGATGGGGTAAGACTCAAAGCGCTGGGCGCGCCAATAGTTCCCGCGGCGGTGTAAATAACATTGCCGCTAGTAAGCGCATCATACAAAATTAAGTAAACGCTTTGTGTGGTCGTGGCGGCTAAACCGTTAGCCAACAATTTGGCTTGATAAGTGAGAATTGACGGAGGCGCGGCGGCGGCGCGGGCATTTTGTTGGCTGAATAAAAATGGCGCGATAAAAAAAATAGCTAATAAAAACCCGCCGATAACAAAAAATTGCCGGCGTTTAGTTTGCTGCGGTTGGCGTTCTCTTTCTTCACTCATACGGCCAGTTAGAACTGACTTAATTATACACTATTTTCAGCTTTAATTATATGACTCCAACTGTTAATAACTTAATAAAAATAACTCAAGCCCCATAATTAAGGGGCTTGAGAAAAAATGCGAATAAACTTAGCCAATTTTTTGCTCCGACGGTGGCAATGCGTACCCGGTGTCGCCAAATTTTGATAACGAATTTTTTGTGGGGTTGGAAATGGTTTCTGATTCGCTCGGCCGCTGATCCGTTAATATGCTTGAGCCGGCCTTTGATAAACCTAAATTAACGGCAACGGTGTCCTCTGATTTGCCTTTTAAATCAACCACGTGGCTTTTTTCCGTGCGGTACGCACGATGTTCCCCCGTAACAAAATATTGGCTTTCTCCGGCCAAAAAGTAATACCGCCCCTTGCGATCAGTTATTTGCGTGCCTACCAATTTGTTAAACTGCGAACTAAACAGGCGGGCTACGGCTTGGGCCACTGGTTGTTTGGTGTTCGCGTCATACATAATGCCCCAACCTTTAACCTTGGGCACCCGAGACAGCCGATGGAACAGGAAAGTGAGCGTAAGATGAAGCCCCAACAACGCCCACACATACCAGCGCGGTGAAATATATAAAGAGATAAGCGTGGCGCCGAGCCCTACCCAAGCAACGATACTTTGCGTTTGGCGCACGAGCTTTTGCACATAAAAACGCTTGGGTAGATTGCCGCCGTCGGCTGGATCCAGGGGAATGTTGGCGGTAATAATAGCTTGCTCGGCATTGACAGTAACGAGCTCGCCATGATAAATATCCAGCTTGCTCCCATCAATTTTAAAATTTTTAAGCAAAATTGAGGGGAAAATTACATTATTTTTTACGACCTCCAAACGATACTCGCCCGGATCGATTACAAACGCGTAGCGACCTTTGGCATCGGTGACTTTAGATTGAATGACGCGCCCGGTAGCGTTATTAATAAGACGAACGGTGGCTAAATCAACAGGGAGTTTGGTGAGCGCGTTATATACCTGCCCCCATTTAGAGCGTTTGCGGGGCTGGAGGAGCATCAACGGTTGCAGAAATAAAAACCGCATTAACGGCACGACATCGGCGAATGAAATAAAAGGCAGTGTCCCCACGGCCACCACGCTTATTGAAGCTGGCGCCACCACGCGCGTAGCGGCTTTTTCTACCGCCGGATCATCGGCCTGGTCTTTTAAAAATTGCGCGCCACGAGTGACTTTGGCTTGACCAATCAACAGAGCATTACTGCTAATGGTTTTAAAATTATCGCCGAAAGACGCGTTTGGATTTATGCCATCGGTTAATAACGGCGGTTTTTTAATAAGGCTAAACGATCCATTAATAACATTATTGGTGACAACTACGCCGGGCACGACTCGTTCGTAATACCCATCTTTAAGCAAACGCACGGTATAGGCGCCATTCTTTACCATCCACACAAATGTGCCATTGACATTGGTAACCAGGGGGTTGGCCTGGCCAAAAATTTCCCCGGGGAAAAGAATACTATCTTCTCGTGTTAGCGTAATAACGACCCCGGACAAGGGGTCCCCGCCCTCACCGGTAATTGAACCAGAGGCGAGACTACTAAAGTTGAGGAGCACGGCATCAAATTGTTTGTTAGTGTACGTAACTTCCAGAGTAAGGCGGTGCGCGCCCGTGGCCGGAGCGGTAAATACCGCGTAATACACTTCGGTTTTGGCATCGTATTTGAGTTGGTGCTGATCTTGCCCATCAATTTTAATCACGATTAGTTCTGGTGTAAAAGCCAAGGCGCGGCGCGGCACTTCTGCCATTATGGGCACACCGGCCGCGGCCGTAATGGTGCCGCGGTTCGGCAACAATATAATTTGGTTATTGGCGGCCAATAACACAACATCATCGGGGGCCAGTTTTACTAAATTTGGCACGGTCGAGCCGGGGGGAGAATACAGCTCGGCTTTATTTACTGGTTGAACTAGACCGCACTCCACGAAACCAAAACAGGCGGAGT
>SICD01000030.1 GCA_009694865.1 Candidatus Magasanikiibacteriota bacterium | reverse complement strand
AGTCAAAAAAAGACGTTTCAAAGTGTGTGACAACACGTGTATTAAAAAACCCCACTAACGTGGGGTGATTTTGGGTATGTGAAAAAAATTATTAGATTTTAGTTTCGTAATTCAAAGCTGGAAGGGCCCTTCCCCGGGCTCTGCCCGGTCGACCAGAGCCAGCTGGTCGGAGAGGAGGTGTGGGCTTTCATCGCCTAAGCGGCGATTCAAGCCCACCAAACCAGTGGCAAGACTGGTCTACAAAATTGCTAAAGCGTAGCGACTAGCCCTCCCCGGGTTCTTCGCTCGCATCTCGGGACTGCCCGACCGAGACGCCTCGCAACGCGAGGTAGCCAAAGGGCATTGCAAAAGCCGCGCGTAAAATGGGGCACTCCCAAATTACCGTGCGGCGTTCGACTGAACTTCTAAAAGAGTTTTTGGAGGTTTTGAGAATAAAGCAAGGAGCCAGATAAGCTGGCTCTTTTTAATTTGCTCCTCCGGCCAAAATATAGTACCATTTAGGCGTATGTACTCGCCTGAAACCATTTCTCAAATCCACTCCCAACTCCAAGCGCTCGACCCCTCGGCGCTTGTTTTGTTAGGTGGCAGCTATTTGTACGGCGAAGCGGGGGAGGAGAGTGATGTTGATTTCTATTTCGTCTGCCCAAACTGGCGGATATTTTTTTTAAAGCGACTCAAAAAATTAATCAACGATTTAAAACAACGTTTCTCCGAAGTTGATTTTACTGTTATGATTGTGCCACGTTGGCTACGACACGACGGGTATGGTATTTATGGACGAGACACACGAGGCAAAATTCATTCCTGGGCGCTGCCAATTCCAACCTTGATAAGGAATTGTCTCAAACTAGCTTATTTCAATTATCTGCGTTCAATTGTCGAGCCAACGAGAAAAGATCGAAATCGTTTAAAAGTCAAAAAACAGCTCGCGGTCGCTCAACTCGCCGCAGAAGGAAAAATTGATTTTAACCAACCAATTTTTTCATGGCGGCACATTCAAAATCACCGTGCGCAAAATACCCCCACCTCCGTCCTCCCCCTAAGTGGGGGAGGCAACGATTCTCCCTCCCCTTTTAGGGGCGGGGCGGGGGGCGGGGTATTTGGCGTTAGTGAGGGTGCTGAGTCGCTCGTTGAGCAATTGGATCAAGCCTTCCACCAACTCCTCCCGCATTTCACTTTCTCATGGCCAAATTATCTTCTCTACAACGTAAAATTTTTACTCCGCGGCAACCCCTTGTTTTTATTCAAAAATCCTGATAAAATGATCATCGAGCGGCTCAAAGAAGGCTTTGATAAAAAGGAGGATCCTGTGAGCCTTTACCGAGAAATAAAAGAAATAATTTTCCCTGTCATAATTTTATGATCTTTTAGTCCTTCAATCTTCGATCGTATGTCCAAAGAAGTCGTTTTCGACATCGAAACCCAAAACACATTCGCGGATGTGAATAATGATTTTAAAAAATTAAAAATCTCGTGTGTTTCGATTTATCAGTATGAAACGGATGCATACACGAGTTTCGAGGAACGCGAACTGAAAAATTTATGGCCAATTTTAGAAAAGGCCGATCGTCTTATTGGGTATAATAGTGCGCATTTTGATTTGCCGGTGATGGCCAATTATTATTTAGGTGATTTTTCAAAATTCCCCCATCTTGATATAATGGTGCAAGTTAAAGAAAATTTGGGTTTCCGCCTTAAGCTCAACGATATTGCGCAAGCGACGCTTGACAATATAGAAAAAAGCGCGGAAGGCCTCCAGGCCATAAGGTGGTGGAAAGAGGGAAAGATTGATGAAATAAAAAAATATTGTGAACAAGATGTGCGTGTCACCAAAGAGGTTTATGAATTTGGAAAAAAGAACAAACAGTTATTTTACAAATCTCTAACCGGCGAAGTGCTGCCTTTTCGGGTGAATTTTGATATGCCAAAAGTGGAGGTGGGTGCGGGGAAGAGTATTAATTTGACATTGCCTTTTTAGGGCTTTCCATTGTAATTCCGAGCGAGTCTCGCGACAACGAGGTCGAAGATACTCCGAGGAGTGAATCTCTGTCCGTCGGTGAGTGAGCCAGAGATCCCCCCTGTGGTCGGGATGACAATTGTGTTTCTATGATTCATAAAAAACAAACAATTTATCTCGACAATGCCGCTACCACACCGGTACACCCAAAGGTGTTGAAAGCCATGTTGCCATATTTTGTTAAAAATTTTGGCAACGCCTCGGCTATTCATACGGTTGGCCAAATCGCGAACGGCGCTCTAAATGATGCGCGGCGAATAATTGCCGAAATTCTTCACGCGTTGTCGGATAATATTATTTTTACGAGTGGGGGGACAGAGTCGAATAATTTGGCTATTTTTGGGGTGGCGAAGGTGGTAACGACCCCTCACCCTGACCTCTCCCGCGGGGAGAGGGGAAATAGCCCCTTCCCCCCACGGGGGAATGTTGGGATGAGGGGGGTAGGGCACATCATCACCACCCCCATCGAACACCACGCTGTTTTACACCCGGTTGAAGAATTAAAAAAACAAGGGTGGGAAGTTACCTATGTTCCGGTGGATAAAAATGGACTGGTTAACCCGGAGGATGTTATTAAGGCAATACGGCCGGATACGCGGCTCATTAGCATCATGTACGCCAATAACGAAATCGGAACTATTGAACCAATCGCGGAAATTGGGCGCGCTATTCTTAAATATAGGAAAGAGCACACCACGCCGTTTCCCTATTTTCACACGGACGCTTGTCAGGCGGCCGAGTATCTAGATTTAGATGTCGAAAAATTACATATTGATTTAATGACCTTGAACGGGAGTAAAATGTATGGGCCGAAGGGTGTGGGTCTTCTTTACATTCGGCGAGGTGTTAAAATCGAGCCTCTGATCGTGGGAGGCAACCAAGAATGGAGAAAGAGAGCTGGCACTGAAAATATTCCCGGCATTGTCGGGTTGGCTGCAGCTTTGCAGTTGGCACAACAAGGAAAAGTAAAGGAGTCGAAACGACTGCGAGCGCTAGCAACGTGTTTTTTGAATGGTTTACAGAAAAAAATTTCTGGTGTCGAGTTACGCGGACCGGCCATTGGCCCAGATCGCTTGCCGAATAACATCAATATTAGTATTAAGGGAATTGAAGGCGAAGCAATGCTTATTTATTTAAACGAGTCCGGTATTATGTGTTCCACCGGCTCCGCCTGCACCACCCAATCGAGTGATCCATCGCATGTACTGACGGCAATTGGGTTAACGCGAAAAGAAGCGTATGAGAGTTTGCGGTTTAGTTTGGGTCGTTCTACGAATAGACAACAAATTGATTTTGTTGTAAACTCTTTAAAGAGACTGCTAACTCTATTAAAACATAACTAATATGAAACGAATACAACCAAATCCAGATCTACAAACTCCTCACGAGGGTTTGCCGCTAGAGATTAGTCGTCTTATTATTGATGCCATAACCACGATTACAGAGGGCGGACCGTTTGAAGATGAACAAGCCATAAAAGATAGTCTTCTCGCGACTCCACTGTTTGGCTATCGCGAATATGTGGCCGGGAATGTTTCTTTTGATTTAATTCAATCCAAAACTTTTGAGATCGATGTTTTGTTTAAAGATGGAACAAGAGGAAAGGTGGAGGTATTTTTTAAAGTTGATAATAATATCCCCATAGCATTTTTTGATTACATGCAATTAACTAAATCGAATTAGCTAAATTGTGAGAGAATTTTAATTTGCAATTTGGTTATTATTCTGCTACACTAAGCCCATACAAAAGTATGGGTTTTTTATATATCGTCGCCACCCCTATTGGCAATTTGGGGGATATAACATTTCGCGCCCTCGAAACGCTTAAAAGTGTTGATCTTATTTTATGCGAAGACACGCGCGTAACAAAAAAATTGTTGGATCATTACAAAATTAATAAACCAACACTCAGTTATCACCATCACAGTGATGCTAAAAAAGTTAAAGAAATTAAAGAGCTCCTTGCGTCCGGAAAAAATCTTGCACTTGTGACTGACGCTGGTACGCCTGGAATTAGTGATCCGGGGAATCAACTTGTTTCTGTCATTGCGAGGAGCGGGGAACGAGCGACGAAGTCTCGCGATGCCTCGGGAGGCCAATCCCCCCGACAAGAGCCAAATGGGGAGATTGCCACGTCGCTCGCTACGACGCTCACTCCTCGCAATGACACCATAATTATACCAATCCCGGGGGCGTCCGCCGTCACCACCGCCCTCAGCATTTCCGGCTTCCCCACCGACAAATTTCTTTTTCTCGGTTTCCCTCCCCACAAAAATAAACGCCAAAAATTTTTTAAAGAAGTGGCCGCCGCCGAGCACACCGTTGTTTTTTACGAATCGGGACACCGCATTACCAAATGTCTGGGGGAATTGCAGAGTATTCTCGATCCGAAACAGGAGCTGGTCGTTTGTCGGGAATTAACGAAGATGTTTGAAACGATTTATCGCGGGACGATCGCTGAAATTATTGAACAAAAAATTGATGAGCGGGGAGAGTTTGTGGTGGTAATTTCTAATTAACTAATTCACTAATTTCTAATAAAATGCCAAAGTGGGAGGGAAAGTTTAATTTGGAAGATAGAACGGCTAAGTTTGGTGAGGCTATTATTGAATTGTCAAAAATAATTCCGAAAAATGACACCACTAGACCGTTAATTAGTCAAATTGTGCGTTCGGGTACTAGTGTAGGGGCAAATTATTGTGAAGCTGATTGCGCGGAGTCTAAAAAAGATTTTGAACACAAAATAGGGATTTGTAAAAAAGAATCAAAAGAAACAAAACATTGGTTAAGAATGTTGGCCGTAGCAGAACCGAGGTTAGTTGAAAGATGCCGTGTGCTCTGGAAAGAAGCGACAGAGCTAAATTTAATTTTTACTACAATTGTAAGAAATTCCCAAATTAAGCCTTAGCTATTGGACATTTTATTAGAAATTAGCGAATTAGAACTTAGTTAATTATGAAGTCAACTTATTATCTCACCACCGCCATTTACTACGCCAACGCCGAACCGCATATTGGCCATGCTATAGAAATGCTCTACGCCGATGTTATGGCTCGCTACCAACGACTGCTGGGCAAGGACGTTTATTTTTTGACTGGTACGGATGAGCATGGGCAAAAAATTCTGGAAAGCGCCAACGCGGCTGGTAAGCCATTGCAAGAATTTGTCAATGAAAAATCCGCGGTTTACCAAAATCTTGCTGACCAATGGAATATTTCCAATAACGATTTTATTCGGACGACGGAACAACGGCATATTCAAGGCGCCCAAAAATTTTGGTCTGAGTCGCTTAAAAGTGGTGACATTTATAAAAAATCATATACCGGTTTATACTGCTACGGCTGTGAATCATTTAAAACGGAAAAAGATTTAGTAGACGGTAAATGTCCCGACCACAACCGCGCGCCGGAAACAGTATCGGAAGAAAATTATTTTTTTAGACTCTCTCGTTATCAAGAGCCGCTCGAATTTCTTTTTCAAGAGCGCAAAAATTTTGTGTACCCCGAAAGCCGTTACAACGAAATGCATAACATTTTAAAAGCAGGCTTGGACGACATCAGTATTTCTCGCACGAAAGATAAGCTCCCGTGGGGTGTCCCGGTGCCAGCGGATGACACGCAAGTTATGTATGTCTGGTTTGATGCCCTGACTAACTATATTACCGCTCTGGGCTATGGCTCCAGTAACGAAAAACTTCTGCAAAAATTTTGGCCAGGCGTTAACATAGTGGGTAAAGAAATTAACCGTTTTCATTCGCTCCTCTGGCCCGCCATGCTTATGTCCGCTGGTGTTGACGTGCCCAAACAAATTGCGGTGCACGGTTGGATGACTGTCGATGGTCAAAAAATGAGCAAAACAATTGGCAACGTCATCAACCCGTTGGAAATTGTACAGCAATACCCGCTCGAAGCCGTGCGTTTTTTTCTAATGCGTGAAATTCCTTTTGATAACGATGGCGATTTTTCTCATAGCAAGTTTTCCCAACGATACACTGGTGATTTAGCCAATGGCATTGGTAATCTCACCAATCGTATTTTAACCATGATTGAAAAATATTGCGGCAATGCCGTTCCAGCAGTGGAGAAAATTGATTCTGACTTAATTAATTTTTTGACGAAAGAAATTTGGCCGGCCTATACCGCTGGTATGGAAGGCTGGCGATTTGATCGAGCGCTCGAGGCAACGTGGAAATTTATTACTCATTGTGATCAAATGATTTCCGATAAACAACCATGGGCCATGGCTAAGGCAGGGAAAAATGCTGAGGTGAACGATTTACTCTATCATTTAGCCGAAGCCCTGCGTCACATTGCGGTTATGGTTTGGCCGGTAATCCCCGAAACGGCCGAGAAAATTATGACCCAGCTTGGTCTTAATGTTGCTCAAGAATATGCCAAGTCGCTCAATGAACTCCAGCAATGGGTAGAATTGACCGTGGGTAATAAAATTGCCAAAGGGGAACAGTTGTTTCCGCGACTTATCTAAAAACAATCAAATTTATGTTTATCTTCGACATCATTCTTCTGTGCGTCATCGGCGGCTTTGGTTTATTTGGTTGGCGGTTTGGCCTCGTGAGTACCATTGGGTCTTTGGCGGGAACAGTGCTGGGAGTGTTTTTGGCCACACGGTGGTACGCGCCGTTAGCGGAATGGCTGATGCGAACGACTGGCTGGACTGGTAATTTTTCAAAAGTTATTGTTTTTATTTTGGCGTTTCTTATTATTAATCGGTTGATTGGTTTTATTTTCTATATTCTTGGCAAAGCCTTGTCTGTGGTTACGCGCTTGCCCTTTATTCACACCGTCGATCGTCTGCTTGGTTCAGTATTTGGTTTTTTTGAGGGAGTGATTGTTTTAGGAATTATTTTTTATTTTATTGGAAAGTTCCCGCTTAGCCCTTCATTTATGAATTATGTTGGCCAATCGAAGCTGGCGCCGCTGTGTGGTGGCGTGGCATCAATTTTATTTCCGTTCGTTCCCGAGGCTGTCAAATCTATTAAAAATTTTATTTAACTAACTAAAAACTATATGATGGGTAACAAAAAAAGTTTTTGGACATTTATTGTTCCAGCCATGTTATTGCGCGTTGGTTTGGCTTGTTACGTCGCTGGTTTTATATTTAATTCTTTCCCCCCCACCGCCGAATCGTCTCTCGTTGATTTTCTTTTTAAATTGGGCGTTCCCGCGCTTTTTTGGGGAGCAATTTTAGCTTTGCCGCTGGGTATTTTAGCTCATTGGTTTACTAAGAAAGCCAAGGCGGGGAAAAGCAATGAACAGACGGCCTTTACGGAGAGCAATAGTTGGGTGGCTTTTTTTTGGCCATTTCTATGGGCACTATTCAGTAAGCAAAATCGTCGGTTGATACCGGCCTTAATTCCCGGTTATAATTTGTACCTAAGCGCTCATTTAGCAACCCACGGTCGCGCAGAAAGTTGGAACGGTGGTGGTTGGAGGAATTTTGAACAATTTAAAAAGCGTCAAACATTTTTACCTTGGCTATTGCCATTACTATTCGTGGTAGCATTTTTTGGAGTACTAATTGTTATTGGAGTGTATGTAGTGGTTACGACCACCGTTGCCACGGCGGTTGGATTCGGGGAAATGTTAACCAAAATTGGTGTAATAGTAGCATCGGGGTGGAGACACTAATTTTTGTCACATTTATGATGATTGACACTCATGCCCACGTCCATTTCAACGCTTACAAGGCCGATATGGATGAAGTAATTAAGCGTAGCCTCAACAAGGGCGTAATTATGAATTTGGTTGGTACTCAAAGCGACACGAGTCAACGGGGAATTGAAGTTGCCGAAAAATACGATGGGGTATACGCAAGCATTGGCCTGCACCCCGAACATCTTTTTTCCAAACACGTCGATGAAGAAGAAACATCTTTCCAGTCGCGCGAAGAAAGTTTTGATTACGAATATTATAAAAAACTGGCTCAGCACCCCAAAGTAATTGGAATAGGGGAGTGTGGGATGGATTTTTATCGAATTCCGGAAGGCATGACCAAGGAACAAATGTTGCCACGTCAGAAAGAAGTTTTTTTGCAACACATAAAACTTGCACAAGAAATGGATTTGCCGATGGTGATACATTGCCGTGAGGCGCATAGTGAGTTGATTGAGGTTTTGACTCGAGTGAATGGTGAGCGAGACCTCTCCCTGCCCTCTCCTTTGCCAAGGAGAGGTGGCGACGGCGATTCCTTCTCGCCTCAGCAGAGGAGAGAACGGGAAGAGAGGTCTCGTGTTCTCGGCACCATCCACTGCTACACCAGTAATTGGCAGAACGCCCAAAAATACCTCTCCATGGGATTCTACATTGGTTTTACCGGTGTCATCACCTTCCCACCCCTCAAAGCTAACCCCCAGGCTCAATTTGAACTTTTGGAGGTAGTTCGGCAGATGCCGCTCGATCGGATACTTTTGGAAACCGACTGTCCCTATCTTTCACCCGTTCCCTATCGCGGCAAGCGCGGGGAACCGTGGATGGTGGAGGCGACGGCACAGAAAATTGCGGAATTGCGAGGGATGAGTTTAGAAGAAGTTATGCTGGCGACAACAGAAAACGCGAAAAGGCTATTTACGAAAATTGATTAATTTATCCCCAATTATTTTTTTAATTTCCCTTGACCTTTCTCCCTAATTTTAGTATACTATTCGCGTCCTTGCTATGGAAGATAAGCCCAACAAAACTACCGATCGAGAATATTACTTATTTGCGCTACGCATCGTTGGTGATTTTGGCGCTAGCATCGCCATCCCGGTAGTCGTTTTCGTTCTCATCGGCCATTATTTCGATGAAAAATATCACCACGCTCCGTGGTTTACCGTTATAGGGTTCGCCTTAGCCGCCTTGAGTTCAGGGAAAATTATTTATAAAAAGGCTAGGAAATATGGAGAAGAATATCAGGCGATGAATCGGAAATAATTGTCATTGCGAGGAGCAGAGCGACGAAGCAATCTCCCAGCGTGACTGGTAATGTCACAAACAAGGAGATTGCCGCGTCGGTCGCTCCGCTCCCTCCTCGCAATGACAGGAAAAAATTATGTCTCAACTCCACCTCCCACCTCTCGCCGCTGAAACGATTTTTCATATCGGGCGTCTTCCGGTTACCAACACCATCGTCAACACCTGGATTGCGATGATTATTTTTTTAATTTTTGGTCTGGTTCTTCGGCATCGCGTCTCACTGCGCCCAAGTAAACTACAAAATTGGTGTGAGTATTTTTTGGATCTTCTTTTAGGATATTTTGATCAAGTTACCGGTGATCGGAAGAAAACTCTCAAGTTTTTGCCAGTTGTTGGCTCGGTTTTCTTTTTCATTTTGTTATCAAATTGGCTCGGGCTTTTGCCGGGCACGGGCAGTATCTTAATAGGCCACGAACCGCTTCTGCGCCCCGCTAACACTGATCTAAATTTGACGATCGCGATGGCGGTGGTAGCTGTTATTTCCTCGCACATTTTTGGTTTTTTAACCGTTGGTGTATTTACGCATCTTAATAAATTTGTGCAACTGGGGAGTCTTGTTAAAAGTATTAGAAATGGTCCCATTGCAATTTTTACGGCGGTGATTGAGTTTGCTGTTGGTCTGATTGAAATTGTAAGTGAAGCCGCCAAGGTTGTTTCGCTTTCGCTTCGTCTCTTTGGAAATATTTTTGCCGGTGAAGTTTTAATGACCGTCATCGCGAGTTTGGTTGGTCTCCTAGTACCCACACCGTTTATGTTGCTGGAATTGTTGGTTGGCATCATTCAGGCCAGTGTTTTTGCAATGCTAACACTTGTTTACATGTCCGTCGCCAGCGCCGTGCCGCATGGAGCCGAGCATTAAAATCAAACTGTCATTCTGAGTGAAACGAAGAATCTGGTTGGCCAAACGAGCGACGAGCTAGATCCTTCGCTCCGACTCAGGATGACAAAAACGGACAGGATAACAACGAAATAGTAAAACAAATATTTATTAATTAATGATACTAACCCCGAGCATTAAAAGCATGCCAACATGCGCTCGACGGAGTCTGGTATCAAGAAAGTCAAACATATGGATCACGCATCCACATTGGCAATGGCCAAGGGTTTAACCATGGTTATCGGCGGTATTTTTCCCGCTCTTGCTATCGGTAGAATCGTTACCAAAGCCATGGAATCCATCGGCCGCAATCCAGAATCCGCTGGTAAATTATTCGTACCAATGTTGCTTGGTGCCGCGTTCGCCGAAGCGATCGCTATTTACGCGCTCGTTGTTGTATTTACTTTGAGCTAGTTCGACTCGCTTGGTCACGGTTGTGGCCGAGCGGAATTGGATTATTTGTGTCATTGCGAGCGAAGCGAAGCAATCCCCCCGATCAAGAGCAACAAGGGGAGATTGCCACGTCGCCTTCGGCTCCTCGCAATGACAATTAAAACAACCCTATGCAATTCACCAACACCGCCTACGCCGCCGAAACCGCCGAAGCAACCCAAAGCGCCGGCGTCGCCGCCTCACTTGGCATCAACGGATCGCTCTTTATTTTTCAGCTCATTAACTTCGCCATCGTCGCGACCATCATTTGGTTTCTCATTTTAAAGCCGCTCACCAAAAAAATGGCTGAACGTCAAAAAATGATTGATGACAGTATTGAAAATTCCAAAAAAATTCAGGAGACACTCCAACGTGGTGAGCAAAAATATCAAGAGCGCGTTGATGAGGCTAAAGTGGAATATAATAAAATTGTTGCCAAAGCCACCGCCGATGCCGAACAAGCGGCGGAGACAATGAAGGGTAGGGCGAAACAAGAGATTGAAATAGTGGTGGATCAAGCCAAACGAAATATCAGAATTGAAAAAAATGAAATGGTGGCCGGATTAAAAAAAGAAACCGCTAACTTAATTGTTGCCGCGCTGGAAAAAATTATTGCCGAAAAAATGGATGGGAAAAAAGATAAAGAGATGATTGAGGAGATAGTAAAAAAACTTTAAATGGGTTGGCTCATTCTCTCGTTCCCCTCTCCTCGAGGAGAGGGACGGAGAGTGAGGTCCAACTTCGCTCGCGTGGAGTCGTTTTGACCTCACCCCGCGCCCCTCTCCTTGAGGAGAGGGAGACCCAACAACCCTATGAAAAAAAACACTACCAAAGACTACGCCATCGCCCTCTACGACGCAACCAAAAATGTTGCTGGCAAAGAGCTTGAACAAGTGCTTAATAATTTTGTACAGGTATTATTTAAAAATCACAAACTTAAACAGGCTGAAAAAATTAT
>SICD01000003.1 GCA_009694865.1 Candidatus Magasanikiibacteriota bacterium | reverse complement strand
GTTTCTTTTTGTCCTTTCTGGCTTTAAGCCATTCCGACAAATGTTCGCTGTAGATGTTGTTTTTGGTGGTCATATTCATATGATCACCATGGTAACCGAATTAGTATCTACCCGATAGGTTTCGGTAACCGTTATTTGTATCTACAACGTACCCTTGCATTTTTAGAGAAAATAGAGTAAAGTTGATTTCATTGTGTGGTAAATTATTTAGTAGAATGTGAATTAATACCCCCGGCGGTTCACACACCCCTACCCCGCTCACAGCGGGGAATACTATATGAGAAACTTTCTTAAAAATTTTATTGTTATTTTTCTCTGCCTGTTTTTAATCGCGGGTGTTTTGAGCATGCTCCGCGGGGGTAGTAGCCTTAAACCAGAGGTGATTGGGGTGGGCAAGCTGGTGGAAGAAATTAATGCCGGCGCGGTGAAAAAAATTGTCGTGAAGGGCGATATGTTAGAAGTAGCGCTGAAAGACGATAAAGCCAAGCCACAACAGGTGAAAAAAGAACCGCAAGAATCGTTTGGCGATATTATTAAAAATTATGGGGTGACGGATGAAGCACGCAAGACTCTGCCGGTGGAAGTGCAGGATGAAAGTTCCTGGAAGTTTTGGCTGCTTAATTTGCTCCCCAGTATTTTGCCGCTTATTTTATTTGTCGCGATAATTTATTTTATGTCGCGCGGTGTGCAGGGGATGAATAACAAAGCGATGGGATTTGGACAAAGTAACTCTCGCCAAGTAAAACCAGAAGACGCTAAAGACAAAAAAACATTTAACGATGTGGCGGGCGCGAAAGAAGCCAAAGAAGAATTGGTGGAAGTGGTGGATTTTTTAAAAGACCAGAAAAAGTTTACCGACATGGGAGCGAAAATTCCTAAAGGCGTGTTGTTAACTGGTTCGCCTGGTACCGGCAAAACCTTGCTCGCCAAAGCGGTGGCTGGCGAAGCTAACGTGCCGTTTTTTCACATGAGCGGATCGGAATTTGTGGAAATGTTTGTGGGGGTGGGCGCTTCTCGTGTACGTGATTTATTTGCAAAAGCCAAAAAAGCGGCTCCGTCCATTGTCTTCATCGACGAAATTGACGCGGTGGGCCGCCGACGCGGAGCCGGTATGGGCGGTGGGCATGATGAGCGTGAACAAACCCTGAACCAGATCCTAGTGGAGATGGATGGGTTTGAACCTAACTTAGGTGTTATCGTTATGGCCGCTACCAATCGTCCCGACGTTTTAGATCCAGCGCTCCTTCGACCAGGTCGTTTTGATCGCCGCGTCGTGATTGATCTCCCAGACATTAAAGATCGTGAAGAAATTTTGGGTATTCATGCTCGTAATAAAAAGTTGGCTGTGGGTGTGAGTATTCGTAAAGTTGCCGAACGTACGCCTGGGTTTTCCGGTGCGGATTTAGCGAATCTTTTAAACGAAGCGGCTATTTTGGCAGTGCGCCGGGTGCTTACCGAAATTGGTGAGAAAGAAGTTTTGGAGAGTATCGAAAAAGTGCTCCTCGGTCCCGAGCGCAAAAGCCGGATTATTTCTGATCATGAGAAAAAAATGACCGCCTATCACGAAGCCGGGCACGCGATTGTGGGTTACCTTTTGCCGCACTCCGATCCGGTGCGTAAAGTTTCTATTATCTCCCGTGGCCAGGCTGGTGGTTATACATTAAAGATGCCGGATTACGACCGCCATTACCATACTTTGGCCCAGTTTAAAGATGAATTAGCCATGGCCTTGGGTGGTTATGTGGTAGAAAAAATGATTTTTGGCGACATGCAAATTTCTACCGGCCCTTCGAGTGACCTTAAAAATGCCACGCACATTGCGCATAATATGGTAACGCGTTATGGCATGAGTGATACCCTAGGACCGCGCACTTTTGGCGAACAAGAAGATATGGTGTTTATGGGTGGTCGCACGGGCGAAGAGCGTGATTATAGCGACAAAACCGCCGAAGCCATTGACTCCGAAATTAAACGAATTATGATAGAGGCAGAGGGTGTGGCAAAGCAGACAATTGAGGCAAATCGTGCTACACTAGAAAAAATGGTGGTAAGTCTCTTAGAAAAAGAAACGCTGGAACAATCGGAAATTGAAACCATTATGGGCGTGCCGCAGACCAAAGCGTTTAGTGGCGCCCCAGGGATTACGATACAAGAATAATTTATTTTAATTTTTTATTGTATGCCTTCTCCAGACAGACTTAGCGCGGTTAATGATACCGCGCAACCGGTTGATGCCATCACGCAACGGATACTTATTTTAGAAGATCATTTGCATACCACGCGAAAATTGCCGTTACAAAATAAGGCTAACTATTTGGCGGATCGCGGTTTTACCGTTGATGTGGCGATTACGGATCCTGATGTTAAGAAATTCCTCCAAAATTATTTTGGAGACAAAGATTACGCCATGCTTATAAGCGGGTTACATGCCGCCAAAGCGGAAGGGCGTGGGTTAGAATTTGCTCCACCAGAAAAAAAGGTAGAGGAAAAACGCCGCCCCGATTTACGAATAGTGGCGGCTGAACCAGAAGAACGTGGAGATTTTGATCCTGGTACGAAACGGGAAATGCAGGCAGTCTTGGAAGCATACAAAGAAAGAACGTCTGAAAAAGATTTTATTAGCAGGCTTGATTTATTGAAAGCCAAGGGCGTGCTCGTAAATATGGCATTAAGTAATTTAGCTGACGTGAAAATGGTAGCGTGGGCCGGTTTAGAAGTTGACCGGCAGTTAATAAAAGATGCCAAGTCATATATAAAATAATTATTTTAAAAAATAATCCCGGTCGCCTTAGGCGACCGGGATTTTGTTTCCACTGGAAATTGTCTCGTAGAGACAAACTCAAGTGGATGACGGAGCTTTTAAAGAACTAATTTAATATATTGCGCCCATCACCCACCGTTGTCCCGAGGCTCCGTCAGGCTCGGGGTTGGTGGTAGGCTATTGGGTCATTTCGATGATGTGGAACTCGATTCGGTTGTTCCTGGCGCGTCCTTCCCTTGTGGTGTTGAACATTACTGGCCGACTGCCCCCGTAGCCGCGCATTTCCATCGCTGTTGGGAATCTTCCCCGATCACTGGACTCCACAATCCATCGTCTCACATTTATCGCCCTTCGCTCGGAGAGATCCAGGTTCTTTTTTGGATTCCCGCGGCCGTCTGTGTGGGCTTCGATGGCAATTTTTTTGATTTGGGGGCTGGCAATGAGGGCATCCACCACCGCTAGGAGCACCGGGAAGCTCTTTCGTAGGAGCTTGTCCTTGCCTGGTGCGAAGAAGGCGGTGTGAGCCACGGGGGTGATGTAGTCGTACCGCACTTCCACCAACCCAGGGCACCCGTTCTTCTTGGGGTTGGGGTCGGGCGCGCCACGCTGGTCGGGGCAGGCGTCTTCGCGGTCGAGCACCGTGTCCTCATCGCGATCGCGAATGGGGCACCCGTGGAATTCCGGTCGAGGGTCGGGGTGCTGGCCGGCCGGGGTGTAACGGCACTCGTCCTGTTCGTTCGGCACGCCGTCCTGGTCGATGTCAGGGGGCACGGGCGGGGGTGGCGCTCGTTCGGGGGGCGATGGCGGGGGCGGTATGGTCGCCGGTGGGATCAACTTCTCCACCTCCGCGATTTTTTGTACCATCGCCTGGCGCTGGGGCGACTCTGGCAACGTACCCTTGGCCAGGTAGGCGCGATAGAAACGCAAAGCGTCTTCGTACTGCTTCGCGCTGTCGTAGGCCCGCGCCAAGTTGAAGAGGTACTCCGGAGCGTCGAGGTTTTCGTAAGCTTTTTCGAATTCCACGATCGCTTCCTGGTAGCGCCCCTGGATGTAGAGCGCTTTCCCCTTTTCGTTGTGTTCGCGCGACATCGCGACCTGGTTGGCCGTGATTTTGGCGCTGGTCTGGGTCCAAGCACAGCCGCTGGTCGTGGAGCTGGCGAGAGCGATCGCGAGAATCACGAGGCAGGTGGGCAGGGGCATGGGGTCCTCCTTGGAAATTGGTTGTAACCACTTTATGGAAAAAGCGGTTGTTTGGGGGTGTGCTGTGTTAAAACACAGCTTAGTATCCTAGCGTACTTTGGCTCGTTTGTCAAGGGTATGGTATACTTAATCTGCTTACAAACATAATCTGCTTACGTATATGCAAGAACCAACTTATCGCGAGGCTTTGGGTCACGCTTGGAAATTAACGTGGCACCACAAAAGCATGTGGGTTTTGGGGTTGCTATCTATTTTTTTAGGACAGTTTGGGTTAAGTAATTTTTTGGGTCAGCTTATTAGTAAAATTTTTTTTGAGGATAATTCCTGGTGGCCGGCTTCGTGGGGGGCGATTCATATTGTGAGTCCCGATCAATTTTTGTGGTTTGGCTGGATAAGCTTTATTGTGGCCGCGCTTATTTTATTTATTGTGGCCGCTTCGGTCTGCGCCGAAGGGGCGCTTATTGCCACGGCGGTACATTATTTTAACGTCCATACCGTTTTGAGCATCCACAACGCCTGGCGGCAAGGAGTCAAACATTTTTGGCGCATTTTAGGAATTAATGTTTTAGAAAAATTGTTACTTAGCATTATTTTGTGGGCCATTATTGAATTAATGGCTGTCGTCGGCGGTATCAGCATTATGGGTTTTTTTCTGCAAGTTTTAGTTATTGCCGCGGGAGTATTTTTAGCGCTCGCTATTTCTACCGTCGCTATTTTTACTTTAGGTTATTGCATAGTAGATAATCAAGGCCTCATTGATGCGCTGGCCGAGGGTTGGCATTTGTTCCGCCGGCATGTGCTGGTATCGCTCGAGCTTTCCATTATGTTGCTTTTATGTAACGCCTTGGTTTTCGCCGCTCTGTGGTTTGGGTCATTTTTAGTGCTTATTCCCTCTTTTTTTCTTTCCGTGGCGGCCGGTTTTACCGGTTATCTTACCATACTCGCGATTTCGGTGGCGGCCTATGTATTTTTGTTTGTGCTGGTGATAGCATTTTTGGGAGCGATATTTAACGCCTTTACCACCAGCGCTTGGATGTATTTGTTTATGCATATGTACCATGAGGGGCTTGCTAGCAGGGTGGCGCATTGGGCAGGCAAGATTTTGAAGCGTTAGTTGCTCGAAGTGATAGATTAAAATTATAATTTCAAAATCCAAATAACAAATGTCAAATCAAATCCAAAGTCTAAATGGCAAATTTGGGTTTGGGGTTTTGAATTTGATTTGACATTTGAAATTTGTTTCGGATTTCGATATTCGAATTTAGGATTTTTTAATTATATGTTTCAGAGGAATCTTCTCCGCTCCCGGTGGGTCGCTGCGAAGTGATTTTCCTCGCGAGAGTAAAATCATATGTCCGATTTTCCTTCAATTAGTGATATTAGCAGAAGCAAGAGTGGTGTGCCAACTAAAGCATCGGGCGGTTCCCGGGGCGCTAAAGGCAACACTACTCACAGCGCCCAGCAAATTTTTGCGAGCAAAATGGAAGAAATTACCTTGAAAGAAAAAGAAATACTGGTGGCGGAAGAGGCGCGTAAATTGGGGATGCCGCATATTGATTTGAGCGCGTTTCCGGTATCGGCGGAGGCACTGCGAGCCATCCCCGAGAATCAGGCGCGCGCGGAGGGGATAGCCTGTTTTTATTTTACGCCGGAAGAAATGCGGGTGGGCGTGGTAGAGCCGCGGTCGGAATTGGATGATGTTTTGTATCAGCTTGGCGAGCGATTTCACGCCACCGTGAGGCCATATCTTATGTCGCCGCATAGTTTGGAAAGGGTTTTAAAATTGTATGGCAATTTACCAATCGTAAAACCAATTTCGAAAGATTTTATTATTACCGATGAAGATTTAGAAAAATATGTGGCGGGGGTGGATAATCTGCAAAGTTTGGAGGAGTCATTTCGCAATGTTACCATTACCGATATTTTAACGCTGGTGGTGGCGTCGGCGCTTAAGGTTAACGCTACCGATATTCATATTGAGGCCGAGCAGGATGATATTGCCGTTCGGTATCGTATTGATGGTATCCTTCACGATGTAGCGCATTTGCCAAAAGAGCAGTGGCAACGGTTTGTATCGCGCATAAAATTGTTGGCGGCGCTTAAAATTAATGTTACCGATCGTCCGCAGGATGGCCGTGTTACTTTGCAACTATCGGGGGGGAGTCTGGATATTCGCGTTTCGACCTTGCCTACTATTCATGGCGAGAGCGTGGTGATGCGTATTTTGCATAGCGGCAGTAAGGGTGTGAGTTTTGATGAACTGGGTCTGCGCGGCACAGTGTACGAAGAATTAAAACGGGAAATTTTACGTCCTAATGGCATGGTTATTACCACTGGTCCCACGGGTAGTGGTAAAACTACCACTATGTACGCTGTGTTACATGAATTAAATAAGCCTGGGGTAAAAATTATTACTTTGGAAGACCCGATTGAAATTAAAATGAATGGAATCAACCAAAGCCAGGTGGACGCGAGCCATGATTATAGTTTTGCCAAGGGGCTCCGCAGTATTTTGCGTCAAGATCCGGATATTTGCATGGTCGGCGAAATTCGGGATTTAGAAACCGCGGAAATCGCCATCCAAGCGGCGCTCACCGGTCATCTTATGCTGTCCACTATCCACACCAACAGCGCGGCGGGGGTTATCCCCAGGTTTTTATCAATGGGGGTCAAACCGTTTTTGCTCGCGCCGGCCCTTAACGCGGTGATTGGACAACGCTTGGTGCGTCGAATTTGCGAAGTTTGCAAAATCGAAGAGACGCTGGACCCCGAACGTTTGGCGCGGGTGAAAGGAATTTTGGAAGCATTGCCCGAAAAAGAAAAGCTATCGTTTGATCTAAATAATCTCCATTTTTATAAAGGCGCCGGGTGCTCGGCTTGCAGTGGTTTGGGATATAAAGGGCGCATTAGTATTTATGAAATTTTCCATCTCTCGAAAGAAATTGAAGAGGTTATTTTGAGCAGTAAAGTTTCTGAATATACCATCCAGGAAATGGCGGTTAAAAATGGAATGGTGACGATGGTGCAAGACGGGCTTTTGAAGGCTTTGGACAAAATTACGACGATTGAAGAAGTTTTCCGGGTGGCGGAATGACGTGAATTTCAAATAACAAATTTCAAATGCCAAATCAATGTCAAAGTTCAAATTGACGACACGTTTTTGGATTTTGAGCTTGATTTGACATTTGTCATTGGGATTTTGGCATTTTTATGTTATACTATAATTGTAATCATTTTTTACTGTATTTTGATCTATGATAACGTATCGTCTTGCTACTCAACCTCCTTTGGAGCCATCGGTGAAGTTTTATAAAATTATTGCCTTATCTTTTTTGGCTGTCACTATTATTCTTTTGGCACTGGTTATTTTTATGACCTCCAAAAAGGCCGTCATTACCATTGTGGCGAAAAATGACATCAAGAGCATCGCCTTGGCGGTTGGTGTGGGCGCAAAAGTGGTGGCCGCGAGCAGTGTGGTGGGTAGTGTGCAATCTCAAATTTTTCCGTGGAGCGAAGATTTTCACCCGACCGGCAATAAGACTGTAGCGGGAATAGCGACTGGCGCGGTGGTTATTTTTAATAAAACCAAGACCGCACAGTCCCTGGTTAAAACGACGCGTTTCCTCACTCCGGGCGGGGCATTGTTCCGATTAAGCGAAGGTGTTACTGTCCCGGCCAATGGCCAGATTACGGCGCGGGTGTATGCGGACCAAAAAGGCGCCGCCTATGATATTGCCCCCAGTTCATTTACTATTCCGGGTCTGGTTACCGACAAACAAAAGGTTATTTTTGCCGAGAGTACTGCCCCAATGAGCGGCGGCGTGGCCAGTTTAGCCATTTTAAGCGCCGATGATATTAAGAGCGCCGAACTTGCCTATAAACAAAAGGTTGAAGAAGCGTTTCGGAAGAGTCTCAAAGACAGCGATGATCAAATGGCACAGATTGTAACGGTATTAGATAGCCACGCCAAGGCTGACCACAAAGCCGGTGAAGAAGTGACCGGTTTTACCGTGAGCGGTACCAGCACGATTGTGGTGGTGCGCTATACCGCGAGCGAGCTTGTCGCTTTGGTAAATAAACAAATTGCCGATAAAGTTGACGCGGGAGCCGAGCGCTTTGTGGCGGCCGGCGCAGGCGCGCCGCAGGTAACGGTGGTTAGTTTTAACGCTAAAGAGGGCACAGCTGAATTAAGCGTCCGCCAAGATGTGGGGGTAACGCTGGAGGCTAATGGGGACGCCTTAAGCGCCGAACACTTTTTGAGCAAGAAAAAAGCCGATATTGAACGTTATGTTTTGGGGCTGGAGCATGTGGCCCAGGTGGATGTTAAGTTTTCGCCCTCGTGGATGTTAAGCGCGCCGAGCGTGCCGGATAAGATTAAAGTGATCGTAAAAAATGTCCAGTGAAGATTATCAGCCCAAGGCTGATCCGCCTCGGGCGGAAAAGATTAGAAGATTGTGAGCGGCGGCCAATTGTGTCATTGCGAGGACCCCGCAGCTGCGGGGGACGTGGCAATCCCTTGACAGTCAATTCATTATTTTGTATAGTAGATTCAGTCTGGTTGATGCGAGACTACCAATCTCGCTGTGAATAAATTCAACTGTCATCCCGAGCGAAGTCGAGGGATCCCTGCACTTCGGTCGGGATGACAGCTGGTGAATGAGCGAAACTTTCGGGTGGAACCGTCCGTGATTTATCACAGACCCCGATACGGCCTGTTTTAGGCTTATCGGGTTTTTTTTATTTTTAACTCTTATTTATGTCCAAACCACCATTTTCTACTCGTAATGAAGACCCTTTTGCGTACTTGAGGGAGGCAGCAAATAAACAGCGCAGAGAAGACTCCGCAAAAGATAAGTCGGAAACAATTAAGCAATACAGAATAATTATAAAAAAATTTGAAGGCAGCCCGGCCCAAAAACTTAAGTGTATTAAATTGTTGCGCGGGCACTGTACTAACGAAAATTTACGTTTAGCCATAGAACAAAGAATCAGTTTTTCTGTTTTCGAAAAATCTGGCCCACCATCATATTTGGCTGTAGCAAATAAAATAGTGGAATTAGCGAGAGAAGAAGGATCGAATTTTACCATTCCGGTGTTTCTTAATTATGGTCAGGTTATAAATGAATTGGTTGGGGAGTTTGAGAGAGGCGGGATGAAAATTGAGTATGAAGAATATAATTAATTTATATAGTTGAAATCTCAACGCTATGGACCAAGAACACCTAAACAATCTCCGCCACTCCTGCGCTCATCTTTTGGCCGCCTCCGTGCGAAGTATTTGGCCGAGCGCGCAAAATGCCATTGGCCCTTCCATAGAGGACGGTTTTTATCAGGATTTTGATATGGGAGAGGTAAAAATCTCCGAGGAAGATTTTGAGAAAATAGAAAATAAGATGCGAGAAGTTTTAAAAACTTGGGATACTTTTGCTATTCAAGAAGTGCCGGTAGCGCAGGCGAAAAAAGATTTTGCTTGGAATATTTATAAATCCGAATTGATTGATGAGTTTGCGATGCAGGGGAAAATGATTACCGAAACCAAGCAGGGTGAATTTCTCGACCTCTGCAAAGGCGGGCATTTGGAACACCCTAAAGATGAAATTAAACATTTTAAACTCATGTCCGTGGCAGGAGCGTATTGGCGCGGGAGTGAGAAAAATAAAATGCTGACGCGCATTTATGGCACCTGTTTTCCAACTAAAGATGAACTTCAGAAACATTTAACGATGTTGGAAGAAGCTAAAATGCGAGACCATAAAAAATTGGGCAAGGAGCTGGATTTATTTACTTTTTCCGAAAGCGTCGGCAAAGGGTTGCCCTTGTGGACGGAAAAAGGCGCCACGATACGGCGTGAATTGGAGCGGTTTATTGTTGATGAGGAACTTCGTCGCGGGTATTTGCACGTGAGAACGCCGGATATTGCCAAGCTTGATTTGTATAAAAAATCCGGGCATTATCCGCACTATAAAGATTCCATGTACGCGCCCATAAAAATTGATGACGAGGAATTCATGCTCCGACCCATGACCTGCCCGCATCATTTTGAGCTCTACCTCCGTAAACCGCACAGCTACCGCGAATTGCCGGTGAGAATTGCGGAATTGGCGCAGTTGTATCGTTACGAACAATCGGGCGAGCTTTCCGGTTTACAGCGAGTCCGCGCATTTTGCCTCGCTGATGCCCACATTATTTGTGCTTCGGAAGAGCAAGCCGTGGCGGAAGTGGGCAAGGCGTTAGATTTGATTGAATATATCGCTGGCGTATTTGGTTTGGTACACGGCACCGAGTATTGGTATCGGCTTTCACTCGGCGACCGCTCCAATTCAGAAAAATATTACAAGAATGACGCGGGTTGGGAGAAGGCAGAAGATTTGCTCCGAAAGCATTTGACTGCTCGGGGTAGTCGTTTTGTGGAAGCGCCTGGCGAAGCCGCCTTTTATGGTCCGAAAGTGGATATTCAGATGAAAAACGTGAACGGCAAGGAAGACACCGCCTTTACTGTGCAGTATGATCTGTGCATGCCAGAGCGGTTTGATTTGAAATATAACGCCGAAGACGGAACGGAAAAACGGGCGGTGGTAGTCCATCGATCTTCCATCGGAGCGATTGAGCGCATTATGGCGTTTCTTATCGAACACTACGCCGGCGCGTTTCCGGTTTGGCTTTCACCCGTGCAGGTAATGCTCGCGCCGGTTTCTGAAAAGCACGTGGATGGAGCCAAAAAACTTTTGGAGGAATTTCAGAGGGCCGGTATCCGCGCTGCGATGGATGATGCTGATGAATCTATTGGTAAAAAAGTGCGCAATGCGGCTAAACAAAAAATTCCGTATATTGTGGTGGTGGGGGACAGGGAGCTCGAAGGCGGAGAATGGACGATACGCGTGCGTGGTGTCGAGGAACAATTGAAGATGGTTAAGAATGAATTTATTGAAAAGGTAAAAGCAGAAATACGAGAAAGACGGTAAATAAAAAATCTCTCCCAAATAATCGGGAGAGATTTTTTTGTATAGAGGTTGTGAGAATCTGTTAGTTAAAAGCGGAATCGTCAAAAAATTTTTCTTCAGGTGTTTTTACTCTAAAGAGCTGGTTTTCCGCTGGGTTAGCTACTTCTCCCATAGTATGTAAAGATTAAAGCTTGGCTTAGGCAGGGACCTAAGATTAGCTAATTTGGCTTATTTAAGCCAATTACAAGAGTAATTATAGCATAAAATTGACCGTTTGTCAAGTGGTTGGAGTATTTGACGGTTTAGCAGATGGCGATTAGAATAGTGTGTATATGAAAAATCACCTTCCTAAATTAGTCGTTATACTTGGCCCTACGGCTTCTGGCAAGACGGATTTGGCCATTTCGTTAGCGCGAAAATTTAATGGCGAAATTATTTCCGCGGATTCGCGCCAGATTTTTAAAAAGATGGATATTGGTACCGCTAAGCCCGCTGGGGAATGGCAAACGGTTGGTGGGCGGGCAATATATGTGGTCGAGGGGATCCCGCATTATGGAATGGACATGGTTGATCCCGGGTATGAGATGAGCGTGGCGGAATTTAAAGCCTTGGCGTGCGCGGCGATTCAAGATATTACCGCGCGGGGCAAAATCCCGTTTTTAGTGGGGGGCACCGGCTTATATATTTGGGCGGTGGTGGATAATTTGGATATGCCAAAAATCGCGCCCAATAAAAAATTACGCCGGAGTTTGGAAGAGAAGCCGCTTTCGGACTTGCGCGCGCTTTTAACAAGCCTTGACCCCGAAGCCGCTAAATTTGTTGATATGAATAATCCACGCCGAGTGACGCGGGCTTTGGAAGTGAATATTTTGAGCGGTGAATCATTCGTCCATCAGCGCCGGATGGCCGCTCCGCTGGTTAACACTTTGCAGATTGGACTAGCTTGGGAAAAGAATGAACTAATAGCGCGTTTGGAGGGGCGCGTTGACGAACAGATAAGGCGTGGTTTGGTAAGAGAAACTGAAATTTTGATGAAGCAATGTTATGATTGGAATTTGCCGAGCATGAGTAGTATTGGGTATAAGCAAATAGGGAGTTATTGGCGGGGAGAATGTACGCTTGAAGACGCTATCGTTATTATTAAGACAGAAACGCGGCGTTACGCGAAACGACAGCTGACCTGGTTTAAACGAGATCAGCGAATTAATTGGATTACAGACGAATTTGTTACCGCGGCGGAAAAATTAGTGAAGAATTTTTTAGTTAGTAGGGAGTGAAATTTCGTCGCCAAAGAAATCGATAGTTTGGCCGGTGACGGTATCTTCGGCGCTGACGTGGACTTTAGCGATGAGGGTATTCTGGGTGGGATTATTTTTGTTTATAATTATGGAAAAAGGAAACGCCAATGTGTCCACGCTCACGGGCATGTCGGGAATATGCCAGGTGAGTTTTTTGTTGGGGGTGTCATAGTTGACGGTGCCGGCGCCGACCGATGAGCTGGCGTAGGAAAAAAGCACATCGCCAAAGACATCGGCAGAGAGGGTAATATTTTTAAGCTGATGGAAAGAGTTGGTAAGCAACCATTGTTCGCTAAATTGTTTTTGGCCGTCGCTGTTTGTTCCGACTTTGTTTTGCACGCTCAAATCAAGATCAGAATTAAGCGTAATGGCTGGGCTGTTCGTCAGAAGCGATTCCTCAGCGCCAGTTGTGCCGTTGTAGGTGAAACTGCCACTCGCGAGTATTGTATTTTGAGTCAGCGCCGAGAGATCAAAGTTTTTTCCGGATTTTATGGGCAGGCGAACATCAATGGTAATTTCGTCGCCGGGTTTTATTTTAGCCAGGCCGGGAATTTTTTTACTATCCCAGGAAATAGTACCGCGACGCAGTCCGCCCTCCAGTTGTTTGCCAAAGACATTCGCGTTGTAAGGTTCAATTAGTTCGTTCCAGTCGAGCAGGCTTTGTTTTTTGTCATTGGCCGGAGCATCAAAGGCTAGGGAAATTATCCCATTTTTTAAATCATGGTCGCTGTTATTTTTTAGACGGACGGTAGTGTTTAGAATGTCTCCGGGAGCGGCCGAAAAATTGCCGATGATGCCGTTGATAGCCATGTTTAAATCAATATTATTTTTATTGATGGTTGTTAAGAGGGTGGCGTCGCCAACCGTTAGTGGCATCGCCGCGCCTTCTGGGGTGAGGGAAAGGCGGGCGGAGATTGAGCTGGTCGCGTTGGCGGCATCAGTGAACTTACCCAGCAGTTTGAATATGCCGACCTTAGGGACGGCTGAAGTCATCCAGCGATTTTTAACCAAGGGCGGCGTAGATGAAGTGATAGAAAAATTCCCCCCCCATTCTGGCGCGAGTGAGAGATTAAGAAATGGTGTTTTACTGTCATTTTTAACGGTAAATGTATAGGCAACATCCTTTCCAACCGATGCTGTGTCGGGGCCGGTGATAGTTACGGAGAGCGGGGAGCTTTTTACTGCTAGGGGGAGTGTAGCGGTGGTTTGGAGTTCGGAATTAAAGTTGCTGGGGTGAAATTTGATAAACGTTCGCCATGATTCATTTTGTCCAAGGGGAGCAAATTCTGCTCCAATGAGCGTGAGAGAGCTCGCCGCGTGTGGGGCCAGTGTCCCTAGCGACCACTCGTTCTGTTTGTCGTTAGTGGCGGGCAAAGAACTGGAGATTAAAACAAAACCGCCGGGGTATTTGATATTAAGGGTAATATTGGTTAGGGGAACGGAATCGTTGTTGGTAAAAAAAACAGTAAAGGTATTTTCAGCGCCAAGAACAACTTCGCTGGGCCCTTGGATTTCAACTTTTAGACTTGATTCTTTGCTGGTAATTTTATTATTATAGTTTAATTTTGTCCCAACCCACATAATTAGTCCAATGATTATTACGGCTATCAAGAGACGTGAGAAGAGACGGCCAAGGAAAGAAGATTTTTTAATTTTTATTGTTCGGACATCATTATCGGAACTGTTGTTGGCATATAAAGACGTTAGAGTCTGGTCAACTTCGGACCGTGATACTGATTTTTCCGCGGAGGCTGGTTTTTTAGTGTTGGTTGGCGTGCGCCGTTTAACCGGAGCCCGTTTTTTTTTGGGCGGTTCATTTTTCGAGAGTGGAATGTTTGCGGTCAGCGGAGTTTCGTCGGTCATACTAATTTGTTTAGGATAAATAGTAAGTAATTTATGGCAGGAATTTCTTTTTCATAAGCAAGCTCCACACGGTGTCCCGCTTTAGAGGCTGGTTGGGAATATGGGCGCCGTTCCAGGCAGGAACCAAATTTGAGCCATCCTGCCAGACTGGTTCCCAGCCATCGGGAAAAATAATTTGACTTTCAAATGATGTTTCGGAGCCAGATTGTCGTTGCGCGACGAGTTGTAAAGCGCTGGTTTTTGTGTCGGAGAAGGCTTTAAATGGCAAACGATAAACAAATTCTAGACGGCTGGTTTTTCCTGGTTCTGTAATCATCCAATTGCCAAAAGCATATTTGCCAAATTCTTTCGTAATACGCGTGCCCGAGCGCGGATCAATTCCCACTTCAATTTCATTTTTAATTAAATCGGAGTCGGGGCGCGTCCAGGGGTCAGGCGCGCGAAATAGCCCATCGTCCGGCCAGCTGAATCCTCCCACCGAAAGCAGGGTGGAATCCGTGGGCACATAAAGACGCAAGTAATCAATGTTGGTTGTGCCGTACAGTTTTTCGCCAAAAGCGCCGGTGTGTTCGCGGGTAATGGTGACCGTATTTATAATTTCACCGTTGGGTTGAATGAGCGACTGGTGGCTAATAGTTTGTTTCATGTCACGGTCTGATTTCTCTCCTTGGATGTTGGTATTAATTGCTAGGAGATAATCTTGGTTGCCTTGGGTAGGCAAAATAGCGCCGGCCCAGCCGAGGGCGGCAATTGAATCTTCGGTGACGTTGTCAACGCTGTATATTTGAATTTCTTTCTGCTCCAAAGCCGCGGCGCATTCTTCTAACAAGTGGAAAAGCGACGCGCCGGTAGCGTTTAAAGTAGTGGCCAGGAGATTAGGCGCGAGGTCGGTGAGGATCTGTTTTGGTTTGTTAGCTTTTTTCTCCGGGCCGGTTTCGATGATCTTTTCTAAGATGGCCAACGAGTTCTTGGCCTGCAGAGTTACGCCTCTATTATGGTCGACCAGAGGCCCAAATACGCCGAGTATTCTCTCAAGCACGCTACTGTTTACAGCAATTACTCCATCCACACTTATTCCTCGGCTATGACGATAAAACCAGAGTATTTTTTCGGCGCTGGTGGGGAAGTCGGGAAACCAATTGGCGTCTTGAAATTCCCAGCGCTTATTATTTAAGAGGAGCGGGGTGGGTGGAATAAGGTAAGTATCGAGTTGTCCTTGCACATCATAACTGCCGCCGGGCGGCACGTTGAAACTGTTAATTTGTCCGTTTTTTACTTCCATAATAGCGTAGCTCCCCATAAATCCACCAGTAGCGCGGAGTTCATGCTGATTTTGAAAAATAATTAGGAAGCGGCGGCGGCCATTGCCCCCCAATAATTCCCGGAGCGGGGTCTTGAGAGCGCTTAACACCGTTACATCGTGCACCGCCGCGCCAAATATTTTTTTTATATCTTGAAAGGTCGTCTGGTATTCCACCGGAATGATTTTTGGATCGGCAGCCTCCAGTTGTTCGAGGGCCATTTGGTAGTTAGGAAGAGCATAGTCAACCGCGGCTAAAATTTTATTCAAGCGATTAATTATGGTGGAAGAGGCGAGAGTGGTGTCGTTTGAAAGGCTATCTAGTAAGTAGCTGTTTCCGAGCGCGATTTTTTGCCCCGCGATTACTAATTTTTCTCGACCTGTTATTTTTTCACCAACAAACGGCAAAGTTGAGGCGATGGTTTTGAGCCACTGATGTTTTTGGGAGAGTAAGGTGGTGGCTTCGTTAAATTTTTGGAGCGCCGCGGCCGTGGTAGTTTCCGCCTCCTCAAAATTTGCCCGTTTGAGGGCGTTGGTTGATTCTTGGAGTGCCATAAAACCGGCTTGGCTGTGTTTGGCGATTATTTCGGTGTCATTTTTAAGACTGGTAAAATAGCCCCAGGCCGCGCGGGGCATTATTATAACCAGCACTATTACTGGCACTGCCCAGCGTAGGTTTATGTTTGAAAACAATACCGGTTGTTTCGAGAAACGGGTTTTTATTTTTTCTTTTAAACGATCGCCCACCCCGCCCCATTTAGTTTGGAGCGTTGTGAAGCGGGATGGTTTTTTGTCGCTGGTTTTTTTTGAATTGGGAATTGGCGTTTCGTAATCAGCGATACTCTCAGTCTGTTTAAGTTCGTGATAAAAATGGTACAGTGGTTTTTTGGAAGCTTCGGGGGCCGAGGCTTTCACGTTTTTCCATACACTCGTTTCGCTATTTCTGGTATCAATAATATGCGGAGAGGCGACGGGTGGGTGGCTAACGTGATGCACAAAAAATTTCAACGGTGGCGCTGGGATGAGGAGGCGAGGGTGGGCCGGTGTTGTTATAAGCGCCTCTGGACAGGCTCGTCCAGATTCTGGGCAAGTAGCTTTGTTGTGGCCAGCTTTTTGGCAAGTGCCGCAACGGCGCAGTTGGCGGTAAGATTTTTCGCGAGGCATGAAAAGTGACTTAGAAGCAAGGGATAAAACGTGTTTATTATACACTATTTTTGGGATTTTACAAAATATCAGTCTTGCGTTTTATTTTTTTGCAGAGTATTATTATAGGGGTAATTTGTTGATACACTAAGTATGCTCTATTTAAGCGAGTTATTAAAACGTCCTATTCGCGATAGTTCTGATACGAAAGTCGGGCGGCTTATTGACGTTGTGGTCGCGCCGGTTTCGGGGGAATATCCGCCTCTGTTATTTTTATTGATGGAGGAACGGCGAACGCGCCGCCGTTTTTTTATTTCCTACGCGTATGTAGCTAACGTCAGCCGCGAAGAAATTACTTTAAAACATTTGTTTAAAACCATCCCGGAAGGCATTGCCAGCGAGGGTGATGTGTGGCTTAGCCGTGATATTTTAGATGAACAAATTGTGGACGTTGAGGGCGCGCGGGTGGTGCGGGTGAATGATTTGCGCTTAGGGTCGTTTGAGAACGAGTTGTGTGTTTTAGGAATTGACGTGAGTTTTAAAGGCATTTTACGCCGTCTTGGGATGGGCAGGCTGGATATTTTTGATTTGTGGAAAGTGAATTTGATTGATTGGCGTAACGCGCAATTGGTTAAGGGGGTTTTAAAATTGGATACTATTTTAAAAGATTTGGTTAAAATTCACCCGGCCGACCTGGCTAATATTGTGGAAGATTTGAGTTTAAAGCAGGGGAGCCGACTGGTGCGGAGTTTAGATGCCAAAGCCGCCGCTCACGTGCTGGAGGAAATGGATCCGCATATTCAAAAGACGCTTATCCATTATTTGGGTCCGGAGCGTGCCGCCAAAATTGTGGAACAAATGTCGGTGGATGAGACGGTTGATCTTTTAAAAATGTTACCCCGCGAGGAAGCCAAGGAATTTTTGTCGTATTTGCAGGGTAGTAAGCTCACCAAGGTTAAAAAACTTATTAGTTACCCCGAAGATAGCGCGGGCGGCCTTATGACTACCGAGCACGTAGCCGCGCGGCCCGAGTGGACGGTCCTGCAGACCATTGATGAAGTTCGTCGTCTCTCGCCACGGCTTCGTTCCTTGGTTCATGTGTACATTACCGACGTGGAAGGTCTGTTTAAGGGGTCAGTATCATTGCGTCGGTTGCTTTTGGCGAGTTCCGGAGAAGCCTTAAGAACTATTATGAAGCGTTTGCCCCGCCACACGGTTTTAAAAATTGATGATCCTATTAACAAGGTTATCAAGATAATGACCAAATATGATCTTTATACGGCGGCCGTACTCGATAAAGACCACAAGTTCGTGGGAGTGGTAACGATTGATGATGTGATGCGACATCTTGTTCCGAACGCGTAAACACGATACGCGTATAATGATACACGATACTTACACAATGACGCGCGATTTGTGTGTCATTCTATGTGTTTCGTGTATAGTATATTACTATGTCAAACAAACTCAAACACCATTGGCCGCGTCTTATTGCCATGGCGGCGGTTATTGGTCCGGGCCTTATTACGGCCGTGGCCGATAATGACGCAGGCGGGGTGGCTACCTATACCGTGGCGGCGGCTATGTATGGTATGGCTTCGCAGTATTTAATTGTGCCTACCACGCTTCTTTTGGCAGTTACGCAAGAAATTGGCGCGCGCATTTCCATTGTTACGGGCAAGGGGTTAGGCGGGCTTATTCGCGAGCGTTATGGCGTTAAAGTAGCGGTGGCGGTATTTGGTTTTTATTTAATTGTGAACCAAGGCGTGGTCTTGCAAAACATGAGCGGTCTTAAAGCCGCTCTTCAGATTTTTAATATCCCTTGGCAATGGGGGTTGGTGGCAACGTGCCTTGTTTTAATGGCGGCAATTATTAAATTTAATTTTCGTCGTTTGCAACGGATTTTTTTAGTAATGATTTTGTTTTATCTCACCTACGTTGTTTCCGCGTTTTTGGTGCACCCCAACTGGGGCGAGGCGGTGCGGGAAAGTTTTGTGTTCCCGCGCAAGATAAATGTGTGGGATATTAGTTACTGGTTTTCGCTTATCGCGGTTCTGGGTACCACCATTACCGCCTGGGGCCAATTTTTTGTAAGCAGTTTTATTGTGGACAAAGGCCTGCATGCCACCCAGTTGCCAGAGGAGCGCGTGGAAATTGTGGGCGGAGCAATACTCACTAATTTTTTTTCCTGGATGATCGCGTTGTCGGTTACCGCCACCCTGTTTGTTAACCGGCTCACAGTGACGAGCGGGTATGATGCCGCTTTGGCAATTCGTCCCTTGGCTGGCCCGTTTGCCGGCACCTTGTTTGCCAGCGGCCTGTTTGGCGCGTCGCTCCTTGGCCTTACCATTGTGCCTTTGGCCACGGCCTACGTGTTTACCGAGTTGTTTGGCTATGAACGGACATTAAACGCCAGTTTTAAAAAAGGCCGGCCGTTTTACATTTTTTTTATTCTACAGCTGGTATTTGCGCTCGGCGCCGCGTTATTCCCTCAAGTTAACCTGTTTAAACTTACCTTGTACGCCGATTATTTAAACGGCGCTATGTTGCCGGTGATTTTTTATTTTTTAATTACTTTTTCCGAGAGTCCACAAATTATGGGAGAAAAGCATGTGGTAAAGGGCTGGATGAGCGTGGTGGTGCGCGTGGCCGCGGTACTTATTTTGTTCGCCGTCGTAGTTACTTTTTTTGGAAAGATTTTGGGGTGGGGGTGATTATCGTATCAACGCCGGCTGACGAAGGCCGGTTTTAAATTCTTCGTATCGGTCGTTCACGAATTGCCCGAGGCGGTTTTTAAAATGAGTCACATCAAATTTTTCCGCGTGGGCGCGGATTTTATTCTGGTCCCAGGCGGTTTCTTCAAAATGCACTACGGCGTCTAAAAGTGATTCCCACGACTGTTTGGGAAAGAGCACGCCGGTCTCTCCCGGAATGACGGTTTCGGTAGCGCCGCCTTCGCCATAAGCAATAACGGGTCGGCCGGCGGCCATACTTTCAATGGGGGTAATGCCAAAATCCTCCAGTTGGGGGTGGATAAACGCCATGGCTCCGGCCAGTAGTTTAGCTTTATCTTCGTCGGTAATCCTACCCAAAAATTCAATATGGGGTTTGGCCATAGCGCGCAATTGATCTAGCTCCTGGCCGGTGCCAAAAATTTTTAAGGGGTGACCCAAACGATTAAATGCCCGCACCACCAGGTCCAGGCGTTTGTAGGGCACGAGCCGGCCACCGGCGACAAAATAGTTACCAATATCTAAACTGGGAGTAAAACTAGCAGTGTCCGTGGGCGGGTACAAGAGGTGGCTGTCGCGCCGGTAGTATTTGGCAATGCGGCTTTGGACGGTTTTAGAATTGGCAATAAAATGATCAACACGATCCGCGCTCATTTTATCCCAGAGCCGCAGACGGTGAATAATGGGAGGCAAAAAAGTTTTTACTAAACGGCCATAGTTAAGCTCATCCACGTATTCGTGCGTTCCGCCCCACAAAAAGCGCGGCGGGGTATGGCAATACGAAATATGGAGAGTCCCAGGGTGGGTAATAACACCTTTGGCAAATAGGCTGGAGGCGGAAAGCACCACATCAAAATCACTCAGGTTGAGGCGCTCGGTCGCGAGTGGCATCCACGGTAAGAACCATTGATAGTGGCTTCGCCCGCCCGGTAGTTTAGCCAGAAATGATTCGCGAATGTCGGCCGCGACGAAGTGGGGCATTTTATGGCGATCGTGAAATAATAAAAAAATTGGGGCTTCGGGCCACAGTTCGTGAATGGCTTTAAGGACGCGTTCGGCGCCACCGTCTTGGGCGAGGTAGTCGTGTACTAATGCTAATCGCATATCACTTCAACACTTTAACACATCAACACTGCAACACGTGAGTATTGTGACAATATTATTTTTGATTTTGCAATAATTCTATTTCTGACCATAACATTCTACCGATTTCGTCCGCGAGCGATACAAGTTCTTTATAGTTTAGTTCGGTAATATATTTTTCTGTCCAACTGAAATATACCAAATATTTTGATTCCTTTAACGACCCGTATGACGTTTCGTAAAATTGCAATTTTGTTCCCAATTTAAAACGCGCGTAGCCTTCAATGTAATTGAGTATAACCGATAGAGTCGCGCGTCGGAATTGGCTGGTAACACCGTAAAGCTCGTCGCGGGGGAAAGTTTTGGTGCAGTGATAAACCAATTTGACGTACTGGTGCATCTTTTTCTTTAGCTCATCCTGAAATTTAGTCATACTCCTTTTCAATTTTTCGCGTGTTGATGTGTTGTCGTGTTGTCGTGTCACACAATGCTGCCAGTTTTTCTTAAGACCACAAACGGTGTCTTAACCAGAATTATGAAATCTAGATACACGTTCCAATTTTCAATATAAAACGCGTCCAGCTTTATTTCTTCTTCAAAGGTGAGATTACTGCGGCCGGAAATTTGGGGGAGGCCGGTTAGCCCTGGCTTGATGGTAAAAACAACTTGGTGCTCGTTTTCGTATCCGGCTACTTCGCGCGGCTGATGGGGGCGGGGGCCAACTAGGCTCATGTCACCTTTTATTACATTCCAAAACTGTGGGAGTTCGTCCAAACTCCATTTGCGGAGCCAGCGGCCTACGGGAGTGATTCTGGGGTCATCTTTAATTTTATAAATTGGCCCGGATTTGCTGTTTTGGGTTTTAATGAGTTTGGCTTCGGTTTTTAAAGCCGCTTGGCCACTGCGACCAAATTGTGGCCCGGTGGAAAATTTTTGATACATGGTTCTAAATTTGAAAGTGAAAAATTTGTGTCCGTATTGCCCTACGCGTTCATTTTTGTAAATGGCCGGGCGGCCGGTTTCAATATAAATAATCAGGATGGTAATTAAATATAGGGGAGTGGAGATGGTAAAAAGTATCAGTCCACCGATGATGTCGAACAGGCGTTTGGTGATGCGACCCCAGCCGGTGAGGCGGGTGCGGCGCAGTTCGATAATGGGGATGCCCGCGACGGTGGAGACCATCATGTTGCTCGACACGGTGGCGAATAAATCGGCGGAGTATTTAAAGGTGATGTGGTGGATATTGGCCCAATCAATGGCGGCCAGGGTTTCGGTTTCGTTGCCTTTGGGATCGGTAAAAATTATTTCATCCGGTTTTAATTTTAACATGGCCGACGCGTTGGTGCGGGAAAAGCGGGGGAAGGTTTCTACCACGTTAAAACCTAATCGACGCTGTGAGGCAAAAGTATTTTGGATGGTGTTGGCGATTGAGCCACCGCCGATGATGACGGTGCGGCGGAGGCCGACTCCCGCCCGGTAAAGGAGCGCCTTGCACCCGTGCAAAAGCATTCTCCCCAGGGCGACGAATATAATGGCGAGCCCCCAACCGGCTAACACTAAAAAGCGTGAGTCAAATTTGCCTAAGGTGAAGAACACGTAAATGGTAATGGCGGAAAAACCGGTACAGCAGGCCATCACCACGCGCGTCAAATCTCGGGCGAGTTTGCGGTTGGGGTTGGCACTGTATAACCCAGAGAAAGCAAAAATAATCAGCCAGCCCAGCGCCACTAATGCGACAATGGGCCAATATCGCTCCCACGAGAGCTTGGCCGCAAAAGAGACTGGCCTAATCGCCACAATCCATGGCGAAAACCGGAGGGCGTAGGCCGAGGCCCCAGCGAGGAGGAGCATGAGGTAGTCGATGGGGAGTTGGAGAAAGGTGAAGATGAGTTCGAAACGTTTCATAACACGGATTTAGAGGGATTTTGTGAAGATTACACGGATTCGATTAGTTCTTCTTATTTTACTTCATTTTTTAATACTTGACAACCTGGCTCGATTAATTAATTTTTTAGTTGCTGTTTTATTCATCCTTGACATTTTTTTTTATTTTTATTATACTAAGCTATATGTATGTAATTTTTTGTACCCTATTTTATGTTAGTAAAAGATTTGCGCTATAATGTCATCGTAATGCCGGACAGTAGAAGCGGGACTAACGAACCATGTTATTCAGTACAGTGCCCCGGACTCGGGCTAGCGGACGAGGGCGAGACCATTGAAGAGGCACTTGAGAATATCAAAAAACTCATTACTTTTCATGTTAAGTCTCTTGTATCCGAAGGGGAAACTGTTGAGAGCGAATCTGACGACAGGACTATGTTAACGTCGGTCCATGTTAGTTATGGAACCTCTTAATGTATGGGTGGTTTTTCACAAGTTTTTGGCAAAGAGCTAATAAAAATATTGGAACGCTGTGGTTTTGTAGTGACGCGGCAAACCGGCAGTCATGTACGTTTAGCACACAGTGATGGACGAAAAATAACCATTGCCGTCCACAATAAATCGTTGCCGCTCGGTACTTTGTTTAGTATTCTTCGCCAAGCCCAAATAAGCAAGGAGGAGTTTAAAACGCTGTTGGACAGTGAGTAAGGTAACAACAAAATAGAACCACCATCATGGTGGCTTTTCTTTTTTAAAAATTTATTACTACCTTTATTTTTGTGCAATTAGTTGTTCTACAATCGGCTCTGCCTGACCCTGACCGTTCCATTCGTCGCTTGGGTTATGCCTTGCACATGGATCGCCGAACTCATGAAAAAAGTTTTGTCCGCCGGCTCGATCGCGATTTGTTTCCGCGGTTTCATTTGTATGTGGAAGAAAAAGGCGATAATTATTCTCTCAATTTGCATTTAGACCAGCGGGCGCCGGTGTACGCGGGGGTGACGGCGCATTCGGGGGATTATGATGGGGTGGTGGTAGAGGGGGAGATGGAGAGGATAGAAAAACAACTTCAATTGTCATCCTGAGCACATTCGCTCCACTCAGTATAAACTCCGCGAAGGATCTAGTTCATTATCAACGCCAGCCAACTAGATTCTTCGTTTCACTCAGAATGACAACAAAATGGCCAAGCTCAATGTATGTTTACCGGTATCATCCAATCAGTTGCGGTGGTCAAAAAGTATGAACACAAAAATGGTTCATTGGTTTTGACAATTGCGACGCCGGCAAAATGGAAACTCAAACCGGGAGATTCTGTGGCGACGGATGGGGTGTGTTTGACGGTGACGAAAGTTGGGAAGGGTTTTTATCAAACACAATTGATGGAAGAGACGCTTAAGCGGACGACGTTTGGGCATCAGGTTCCAAAAAAAGTTAATCTAGAGCGTTCGCTTCGGCCAATTGATTTTTTGGATGGGCATATTGTGCAGGGGCATGTGGATGCGGTGGGGGAGATAACTAAGTTCAGAGTTCAGAGTTCAGAGTTCAGAGTTCATTTCCCTAAACAATACAGTAAATTTCTGGTTGAGAAAGGGTCGATTGCGGTTGACGGCATTAGTTTGACTGTCGTCGATGTGGGCACGAATTGGTTTTCGGCGGCGTTCATCCCGTATACGCTCAAAGGGACGACGATGGGGGAAAAGCGAGTGGGGAATTTGGTGAATTTGGAGTTTGATGTGGTGGGGAAGTATATTGCTAAATTGTCAAATGGTTAAATTGTTATATTATTTTTCACTTGTCATCCCGACCACAGGAGGGATCTCTGGCTCAACCAACGATTGAGTGAGCCAGAGATTTCTCACCCCTGCGACGGGGATTCGAAATGACAAATAAAAGTTTATATGCAGCAATCAACTAAAGCAGATTTTAAAATTTTCGATGCCAAAAAGTATCGCGTTGGTATTGTGGTGGCGCAGTTTAATCGTGATATAACAGAGGAGCTTTTAAAGAGTGCTGGGAACAAGCTAAGTGAGTATGGAGTGCTGGTGAATAAAATTAGTGTTCATCGCGTGGCTGGTAGCGTGGAAATTCCGGTGGTGTTGAAAGCGTTGGCCGAGACCAAGAAGTTTGATTGTCTGGTGGCGATTGGTGTGGTGATTCGCGGCGATACCCCGCATTTTGATTATGTGTGCAAAATGGTTAGTGATGGTGTGCTTCGGGTGATGATGGATTACGGGTTGCCGGTGGGGTTTGGGGTGGTGACGACCGAGAACGCAGAACAAGCGATGGCTCGGCTCCATGTTGGGGGTGAAGCATCCGAGGCGGCGCTACAGACGGCGAGGATAGTGAAGGAAGTTAGGAAATAAACCAGTCTGCCGGCAGGAATTAGAAACAAAACACCACCCTTGCGGGCGGTGTTTTTTGTTCATTGCGATAAGCCGAATTTTGTTTCCCGAGTTATTCGGGATGGTAATCATTTATCTAGCCTCACGATTGCTCGTGGGGTCAGCCTTGCCGCCGTCCTAAAATTTTGGCAAGGCGTAGCGAGCGAACTTTTCGAATCTCAGAATAACTCCGAGAGACGCTGCTCTTGCACCAGATAGGGTTTAGCACACGCCAAGGATTGCTCCAGGGCGGAGTATCGTAGCTGTGGTCTCGAGGGCCACAACTCCCATACACTTTTCACCTTTCCTTTGCCTCGCCGAAGCCTTGGCGTAGGCGGGGTTTTCCCGCCTCCGCTAAAGCTACGGCGAGGCGCAGTAGTATTGTCTCTGTGCCACTGTCCCTTTTCCGATGTTGCCATCGGAACGGTGGGTGTTGCCCACTATCCTTTTCCCAGTAGGTAGCGAAATAAAAACTGGGGGTGTTCGGACTTTCCTAGCCGCAATTGCGGCTCGATTACCTGTAATGAACAGGGGTTTTATACCATGTTTAAATTGTTTTGTCAACCAGCGGTAGTTGGTTGACCAAAGTCGGGACGTTTGTTATAACTTTAAGCACACCAACCTAAAGGGAGGAGCCAATGGAAGAATTTTGGTTTCGTTCCACGAAAGAGCGCCTGCTTGTGGGAGGGTGGGGGGCCTTTCTCGCGACTCTGTTGTCGCTCACCGGCGGCGCGGTCGTGGCTTTTTCACTCGATTTTGAGTGGTATGGCCCGCGCTGGCAGGCTCCGCTCACCCTGCTGTACCTCTTGGCGTTTGGAGGCGCGTTCATGTGCCTCATGGACCGTTGGTACAACCTACCGGCGCTAAAAGACGTTCGTCTGACCATCAAGCTGTCGCGAATTCGCATACACTATCGCGATCTGCCGAAGAGTCGGCGACCAGCGGCGTAGCGGGGAGGCTTCGGAAGACCGGGGGCGACGTGGAGGCAACAAAATTTCTTATCGCTCCAACTCGCTGGGGTTCCAATTTTTTTGGAATTCGAGCGAGAGCGGTGAGAGAATAAAAAATCCGAGCTTAATTGTTCGGATTTTTTATGTTCTAGAAATTATAGGTCCAATGAATTTATCAATAGTTCTGTATCAGCCTCTTGTTTTTGGTCGCTCGACACTACAACATTATATGTCTGCTCACCCAAACGTGCTTGAGGAATAAACCACTCCACAATACTCATTTTATCCCGACTAAGCCAAGAGACAAAATTACTTTTGGTTTTTAAAGCAGGCGCGGTATCGATAGTTAATTTTTTAACTTCCAAGCTCACATTTTCTCCCCCAAGTTTGTAGTATCCTTGTAGAAGATCCTTCTGAATGTCTGTTTCGTCCTTTGCTAGGTTAATACAGCCCCAACAATAGGATGGCACGTCAGAATCTCCGAGCTTTTGAAAATTAGAGGTAAAAATACTAATGAGAGGGGTTTCGCTTTTTGTATTAAAGCTAATATGCCAGGCGGTACCTAGACGAGCTGATGGGCTAATGGTCGTTTCTTCTGGTTTTGGGACACCCCAAATAGTCGGGTAACAAAAAGACAAACGAGGCTTCTTGCTTATAAATAATTTCCATCCCGTGCCTAGGTTAGCACAGTTTTTTTCTGTTGGTTGGTTTACTGGAGCAACAACTTGTTGGGTTGGAGTTATGGTTGTCTCCTTATCTTCTGTTGCTAGAGTAGCTGGGCGACTACACCCGGCTCCAGCCAGGAGTAAAGTGCCAAGCATGACGAGAAATATTTTTTGCATAGGAATTTATTGTAGAAAAAATTAATGTATCCTTACCAAATGTTTGAATCGGGTTTTTTTAACTCTTCTAGAGTTCTAATTGGGTAAAGGGATGTAGCTTGCAAACGATAAGTATTGTTATTAGCAATTAATCCATATTGTGGCAACTCTTTTTGTATGGCAGCTGTCACCTCGTCGCTCGGCAACCCATTTACATTTGTATGAACCTCTAAACTGTTTTGTTTTCTATTCATCTCAGAGCTCATAATTATATTTGTAGCCGTTATATCGTTATTGAAGCGTGCTAACACTAATCTTTTTTGTTCTTCAAAAAGCATTGGCTCGTCTTTTATACCAGCTATACCTGCTCGCGTTAAAGGGACCAAGTCTGTTGGAACCATAGGGTGGTTGGAAAGATGATCACCATGAACAAATCGATCCTCGGTAGGGAGGTACGTTATACCGTGACCTTCTACGTTGATATTCATTACGGGGATGTTTAATGAGCGTGCCATGTTTGCTAACACTAAAACAGGTTCATGACAGCCTGAAATTCGTTCTTCAAAATAACGTTCAAGATTGGCTGGTAACCATTGTGCTTTTCCGTTGAGTAGCGTCTGCTTTAAGGGATCGGGTTGTCTGCCGTCAGCGTAATGATCCCAGTCCCAGGAAGTGCCATCCTGATTAGTATAAGCATGGAAGACATTGGATTTTAACCACCTAATCATGTTATATAACGTTGTTTTTTGATCATGAGCTATAAGCTTGTGAGCAAGAGGATATGCCTTGTATTCAGTCTCCTTTTCAAGAAAACCCCACTCTTCAGAATAGTCGTGCCCCTGTTTATCTTTTAGTGGCATGGTGGGGCGAACGTCGATCCGTATTTCCCCTTTTTCATCACGAACCGGGACATGCAGCATCTGTTCAACCTGTTCGGAAGAGTAATCTTTTAAAGACCATGGAACTAGATTTTGAGATTCTACCCATAGAGCATGCGCCACCCGAAGCATGTATGTATTTTTTGGATCTTCACCGGGCAAATAATCATTAGTAAGTTTTTTCAAGGCGTCACTATCACCTGTAGGGTCGTATCCTTTATTGAGAATGCCCACTACCATTTTTAACCCATCTGTCTCTTCTCCTTGGGCGGTAGTGAATTTAATTTCTTGGAGGCGTTTTTTGGTTGATCGCAAGTTTTCGTAATTCTCGAGAATTTTCTCATAATTTTTTTTTATTTTCTCTTCTACTGTTTTTTTATGTTCATAAACAGAAGTGTTAGTCTGTGGTTTTATAGGTTGTTCTGGCGTGCTGGGCACACCGCATCCTCCTATAAGCGCTGCAAGCGCGATAGTTTCAATGTGTTTCCGCATATCGCGTAGAGAATAAAAATAATAATTCCACCAGTATGTTTGTACGGGTTGAGTTATTGATTCACGCCCACACCTTAATCACCCGCCTTCGCATGTGGGCTTCGGCGAGGCACGTCGGTCTAAACCTCAATTACCACCGGTAAAATCATCGGTCTCTTTTCCGTCTTCGTAAACAAGAACTGTCCCACGTAGTCGCGAATTTTATTTCTAATGTAGTTCGTATCCGCCCAGTTGAGGGGGTCGGATTCGATGACCATTTTTTTGATTCGGTGGCGTAGGTCTTCGATGAGTTCTTTGTTGGATTTAAGGAAGACAAAGCCGCGGGAGATGATATCGGGGTTCTGAATTAGTTTGCCGGTTTTAGAATCAACTGTCGCGATAATAACTACCATGCCATCTTCGGCCAAGACTTGGCGGTCACGCAGAACAACGTTGGTTTCGTCGCTCACGCCGAGGCCATCCACGAATACATAATCGGTGGTGAGTTTTTCTTTGGTGAGAACGCCCATGCCTTTTTGGAATTCCATTACTTGGCCGTTATCGGCAATAAAAACATTTTCTTTCGCCATGCCCATACTGGTAGCAATACGGCCGTTGTAGCGCAACATAAAGTGGTTGCCGTGTTGGGGAATGAAGTATTTGGGGTTGAGGAGGCGGATCATGAGTTTAATGTCGTCTGCTTTGGCGTGGCCACCAGCGTGCACATCCATCATTTCGTTATGAACAACTTCAGCGACTTTGCGGAAGAGGGTGTCTTTGAGTCGTTGGATGGTGCGCTCATTGCCCGGAATAACGGATGAAGAGAACACCACCGTGTCACTCGCAATCATCTTAATATCGCGGTGTTCGCCGCTCGCTATTCTCATCAAGGTCGCGTTTTTTTCGCCTTGGGCGCCACTGCAAATTATCACCACTTTATTGGGTGGGTATTTATCGATGTTGCGTAAATCAACAATTGTTTTGGGATTGAATTTCATGTAGCCCAGTTCTTTGGCAATTTCCACGTTGGTTTTCATGCTGTAACCGCCAATGGCCACCACCTTGCCGAGTTTTTCCGAGAATTCAATGAGTTGTTTAATACGGGAAAATAGCGATGAAAAAGCGCCAATGATAATGCGACCGGGGGCTTTCGCGATGAGCTCTTCGAGGTTGATGCCGATTTCCGTTTCCGACATTTGGTGGCCGGTTTGGGCGGCGTTGGTGGAGTCGCTCATGAGCGCGAGCACGCCTTCACTGCCAATTTTGGCGAGCTTTTGCAAATCAGCCGGAGCTTCACCAACTGGTTGGTAGTCAAATTTCCAATCGCCAGTGTGAATAACGACACCTTCTGGGGTGCGCACCACAATTCCCATGGAATCGGGGATGTTGTGGTTGACGTGGAAAAATTCGATTGAAAATTTTCCTAATTGTAATTTATCATCAATTTTGACGTTGTTAATATTCAGCGGACGTAGCCCTTTATAATCATCCTGTCGTTTTTTAATGATGGCGTTGGTGATGGGAAGAGCGTAAATGGGCGGGTAGCCAAGATTGGGAATAATATGGGGAATGCCACCGATGTGATCGTAGTGGCCGTGGGTAATAATGACGCCGCGGATATTTTTTTCTTTACCTTTGAGATAGTTCATGTTTGGAATGATGTAATCGATTCCGGGCATGTCTTCCTCGGGGAATTGCAAACCCATATCAACGATAATAATATCATCACCATATTCAAATAAGGTGCAATTGCGGCCCACTTCCTCCAAGCCGCCGAGGACGGCGACGCGGAGTTTTAATCCAGCGCCAAGAGTGGGAACGGTAGTCGCGGAAGTTGCCGAAAGATGTGGCGTGGCGTGATGTGAGTGTGGCGCGGAATGGCTCGGTGAAGCGGCGCGACGAGTAGTAGCGGCGCCATAACGACGGCGTTCGCGCGATGGCAGGTTGCGCTCGGGGATGGGTACTGATGGAATTAACATAAATTTTTCTTACGAGAAGAAATTAAAAATAAATAATTTAAGATATGTGGGCGAAGAGGGACTCGAACCCTCAAGGATTGCTCCATACGCTTCTGAGACGTACGCGTATACCAATTCCGCCACTCGCCCTAATTTTTAAATTGTTTGTAAAAATATAATCATTCACGCTGTCTCCATACGCCCGGCATCCGCCGGGCGTGGGGCGCATGCCCCACGCTTCTGAGACGTACGCGCCTGCCCCGTCGGATGACGGGGTATACCAATTCCGCCACGTCCCCGTGATAGTTACAAGTTTGTAAAGTTATAAAGTTTATAAAGTGCGAACGAGGCTCGTGGCATTTATCAATCTGAGAACTTTATAACTTGATAACTTTATAAACTAGGTCACGTTACCACTGCCACTGCCAGGTGGTATTCAAATACCATTCCGCTAAGGTTGCAAAGCGTCCGGTCGGCGAGACGATATCTTTTGGCAAGCGTACGCCTTTAAGAGCGGCATTAGTAACAAGGGTGGAGTAGGGTGAATATAAGAAAATGGCTGGCCGATCGGTGTCAAGCGCTTTGATAAATTTCGCGTATAACGCGGCGCGTTTGCTTTCGTCATTCGTTACGCGGGCGTCTTCGAGCCATTTATCGACATTACGATTAGCGTAGAGGCTTAGGTTAAGCCCCGGAAAAGTTATTTGGGAAGAATGCCAGAAAGGAAACGGATCAGGATCGGCTCCCACAATTTCACCATACAACAGAATTTCGTAATCGCGAGGCTTAATAATTTCGCGCCCAATTTGTCTGGGGCTTACCACCTCAACATCAGCCGCAATGCCAAGAGCATGCCAAAAATGTACAATTAATTTTGCTACCGCCAGGTAGTCGGAAGTGTCAACCGTGGTGATGCTTAGCCGTATGGTTTTGTTATCTTTTGTTTTGCGGAAAAATGCTTGATCAGGTGTCATTTCCGCCCGGATTAACCCGTTGGTTTCCGCAGTCGACAGCAGTTTTTCAGCACTCGTTGTTGATGTTCCGGCCGAATTAGCGGTTGAGGTGGGCGCGGTATTGGTGTTTATTTCTTTTTGGCGCAAGGCAAAATATTCTTCCGGCTGGATTCGTGCCCAATGTTTATCTAAGAGCGCGTTGCCCGCCGCCACGTCAAAAGCCAGGGGTATGGTTGATGATTCCGTGGTGTTAAGGGAGCCTAACAAAGGGTTATCCACCACCTCACCTTCGCCTTGGAGGGCGGTTTTTATTAAGCTATTCTTATCAATGCCAATTTGTAAAGCGGCGCGCAAGTCGTCGTTTTTTAAAAGGGGAGCCTGTGAGTTGTTAAAAAAGAGCGCGGTGTATTCTGGTAAATGGATATTGGAGAAGGTGAAATTTTTTTGAGGAAGTTTATCTTTTTCTTCCGCCGGCACAAAGCTTAGTGCCAGCACCGTTTGGTTTCGGAGCGCTTCGAGAGCCCCTTCAAAATCGCTGAAAAATTTAAAAGTAAGAAAATTAAAATGGGCTTTTGTGCCCGCGTAGTAAGGGTTTGGTTTGAGAGAAAGACTGGTAATCGTGCCCGTGTTATCTTTGGTTAATTTGTCAAACAACCACGCTCCAGTACCCATTGGTTCCAAATTATTTTTGGCGAGTTTTAGTCCGCCCGGAGCGTTGTTTCCCCAGAGATGCTCGGGTAGAATTCCTACTGTTAAACTGTGGAGAAAAGGAGCAAAGGGTTCTTTAAGCGTAAAACGGATGGTGGATTGGTCGATTTTTTTTATTTTTATTCCTTGGAAGCTGGAAAAGAGCGGGCTGCCCACTTCAGGGTTCTGAACGGTTTCAAAAGTAAATAATACATCATCAGCGGTTAAATTTTCACCATCTCCCCATTTTACGCCGTCTTTTATCTCGATGTCATACGTTTTCCCGTCTGGGCTAGTGGTAATATTTTTTGCCAATATCGGTACCAGTTTTTGGTTGGCATCATATCCGAATAAACCGGAATAGGTAAGGCTGGTGAGATCGCTGTCGATGTCGCTCACGTTCGCGAATAGCGGATTAAGATATTTTGGTTGTCCGACCAGCGCTTCGGAGTAGGCGCCGCCCTGGCCGGCTCCGCTCACCAGGTGATGTTTGATAAATAATATACCCCAGGCGAGACTGGTAATAATAATGACTGCGAGCGCGCCAAGAACAATTTGTTTTTCTCGCGCCGTAAGAAAAGCGGAGAGATATTTAAATTGTTTGAGTCCGGGCAGGATCCGAGAGCGGAGACGGCCGACTAATTTTTTATCAAGTCCGGTCGTTGAAATGATTGGTTTTTTTGTTCGTTTTAAAATCACAAACAAGAAGGAAGACGAGTGAAGAGAAGAAACGCGAGGGTTAGTTCGCTACGATGAGACGCAGAATAGAGGAGCCAAAGAAAATAATCGCGATAACTACAGTGGCGTAATGAAGTATTTTATCTACCCCGCGTTTAGTAGAATAGATGTTGCTGGAACCGCCAAACACACCGCCGAGACCAGCGCCTTTTTGTTGGAGTAAAATAACGATAATTAATAGGCTCGCGGTAACAAGTTGGAGAACGGAGATAATGGTTTCTTTCATAGAGGTTAACGGTAGAAATAAGTATAACACAGCTTCTTTCTTTTGTCAACTTTCGAGCCTCCCGCGTGTTGCATTTTTTGGTTTTATGATATAATAAGATCGGAATATCAAATGACAAATGCCAAATGTCAAATAAAGCCCAAAACTCAAATGTCAAATTTGAATTTTGAATTTTGAACTTTGGATTTGATTTGAAATTTGACATTTGAATTTTGGAATTATGTCTTTGTCAAAGTGGTACCAACGCTGGTGGGGGGTAGTTTTAATAAGCCTCGCGGCTTTTGTTGTTATTATTGCGTTGGTAGTGGGCGGTTTTACCGGTTGGTATTGGTGGCAAATTCGCCATGGTAACGGCGCTTGGCTTAGTAACAAATTTGTGGATAATTTTACTTCTTCGCTCTCCCGCAATACCGTTAAAGCCGGCGCCATCGATCGAGTGGCGCTGGAGTTGCCAACTGCTCCGGCCTTGGGGCGGCCGGGCGCGCCCATAACGATTGTGGAATTTGTGGATTTTAAATGCCCGAATTGTCGGGCGGCCGCGCCAATTATGGAAGCACTGTTGGCCAAGCATGGTTATACGGTTCGTTTAATTATTCGGCATATTCCAGTTGAATCCACGCACCCGGGCGCGACCCGTTTGGCCGAGTTGGCTGTTTGCGCCGCGCGCCAAGACAAATTTTGGCCGGTGCACGATTTATTGTATGCCTCGCAAGATACAGTTTCCGATACTCTTACTCCGCAAGAAATTTCCGATTTTGCCAAACAGGCAAATTTGAATGAGATTAAAATAGAAAGTTGCTTAAACTCACCAGAAGCGAAACGGGTGGTGAAAGCCGATTATTTTGACGCTCTGCGTTTTGGGGTGCGCGGCACGCCAACTTTTTTTGTCAATGGCGAAAAAGTGGAAGGAGTAGTACCTATGAATGTGTGGGAGGAGTATTTGAAAAATATTTTGCCAGAGAAGTAAGCACGAATATCTTTGAATTACGAAACGCGCCAATTGTCATTCTGACGACACGTTCACTACGTTCAGTGTAAACTCCGGAAGAATCTCTGGCTTACCAATCAATTACTGGCGTTATATGTATATTGACGAGTGAGCCAGAGATCCTTCGCTCCGCTCAGGATGACAAAAACGAGTGGTTCGTAATTTAAAGTAAATGTATTTTTATGCGTAGTTTTTTGTTCGCGGTAATGATTGGTTTGTCGTTTTTTGTGTTTCCTACTTTTGCGTTGGCTCAAGCAACTAAAATTCCACCCGAGCTTAACCCGTTGTGTTGGAAAAAAGATGATTGTGCCGCTGAACGCGCTAAATTTACGCGTAAAGATTCTAGTGACATGAAGAATGATAAAGATAAAAGAGAAGGTTTTGTAACTGGTGAAGAACCGTGCGCGGGAGCCGACTGGGGAAAATGTTTGCCGGCCGGTAAAACCACTACCGAAATTTCCTTTGGCGGCAAACGCGAATTTAGCAACGTCGGAACATTTATCCAAATTATGTATCGCTACGCCATTGGAGTGGCAGCGATTATTGCGGTCGCTATGATTATTGTGGCGGGAATGCAGTGGGTAACATCGGGCGGCAACAGTGAGGCGATTACGAGCGCTAAAAAACGGATTGCTGGCGCCATGATGGGGCTGTTTTTGGCTTACATGTCGTACTTTATTTTAAGCTCCCTTAATCCGGCTTTGGTTAGTTTTCGTTTGCCACAGGTGTTTATGGTGCGCACGGGAGCCTTGTTGCCACAATTTTGCGAGGTAGCGTCCTCAACCACTCAGTTTGCTTTGGCAACCGAAAAAGAGGATCAAGTGAGTAAGCCAGTCTTGCCAGGCAACTTAAATTATAATGTAAATAATAAGGACAAACCTGTTTGGGAAAAAGAAATGGCCTGCGGGCGCAGGTTTTTTGTTAAAGATGGCGGGGAACAAACGTGTTTTGGCAATATCTGCCAAAGCGGAAATATTTGTACCGAGATACATGATGATGGCACGATTGGTAATAAGGGCTGTTTGCAAGCCGCTATTGTTGGGCGTATTACTAATGAGAAATTTACGGATTCTGGTTGTCTCGCGGCGGTGGCCAGCCCGTTTAGTGCTGAAGGTTGGGAAACACCCGAAATAGTCGATACGGCATTTAAACATAGCGATGGTGAGCATGAATTATGGATAGCGTGTAAGGATGGTTCCATGAATGAAGTTAAAGCCGCGAACAACAAGACGTATACGTTGTCTGATTTCCAAAACTACTATGCGGTGGCATCTGGCTTGGTGATTGACAGCGCGGCAAATCAATGCGGCGCGGGTGGGGCTAAGGGCATGGTGATTAAATTTGAAATGAACGAAGATTGTGATTCAAAGGATGAAAATCATTGGATAGGATACGCGGGGGATAGTGCCGGAGGCAATTATCGGGCCAAGGATTTGGGTGATGATGAATTTTTTAAGAAAAAGGCGAAAGATATTTCTCAACAATATTTTATTCCCATTGATGTCGCAAAGAAAGGCATGCGACTTGATATGTTTGCCGCTTCTGATATTTATGATATCGATTGTCCAGGCGCTGTTGATGGTGCGGCTTGCGACGCGAAGCGCACTAGTTTATACGGGGACTTGCTTATGAAGTAATTATAGTGTATACTGCGACTTTGCTTACTCCAGTGTTATTTTTTAGTATGCACGATCGGTTACGTATCCGGGGCGCTCGCGTCCATAATTTAAAAAACGTTACCATTGATATCCCTAAGCATAAATTGGTCGTGATAACGGGTTTGTCCGGTTCCGGCAAATCCAGTTTGGCGTTTGATACTATTTATGTGGAAGGCCAGCGGCGGTACGCCGAGTCACTGTCCAGTTACGCACGGCAGTTTATGGAAGTGCGCGATAAGCCGGATATTGACGGGATGGAAGGGCTGTCGCCCACCATCGCGATTGATCAAAAAATGTCCACGCAGAACCCCCGCTCCACGGTGGGCACGGTGACCGAGATTTATGATTATCTGCGATTGTTATTCGCGCGCGCCGGAGTGCAACATTGCCCCGATTGCCATGTGGCGGTAGATGTGTATTCGGCGGGGGCGATTAGCGCTAAAGCGCGAGAACTCGCGCGCGCGGCCAAGGAAATGTTGATTTACGCGCCGCTCGTTCGCGGTACCAGAGTTGATGCTAAAGCGCTCCTCGAGACGGTAGAGAAATCTGGTTATGAGTGGGTGCGAGTTGACGGAGAACTTCTTAAAATTAATGATTTTGCTAGTTTTTATTTTGCCGCCGAAACCAACTACACGGTGGAACTTTTGATTGGTAAAATTGTCGATATTAAAAAGGAGGATCCGACCCGCTATATTGAAGTGGCCTTGGAGCTCACGAATGGGCTCGTGATGATTGCCGCGAATGACGTGAATTATATGTTTGCTACGGTTGGTTTGTGCTCGCGGTGCGGTAAAGCTTTGCCGGCGCTTGATTTGCGGAGTTTTAGTTTTAATAGCCCTTACGGGGCCTGCCCGCGGTGCACAGGTTTGGGTGTTACCATGGAAGTAGATCCTAATTTGGTTATCCCGAATAACCGCCTGACGCTGGCCGAGGGGGCCATTCAGCCGTGGACGAGAATTACCGGCAACCAAAGTTTATACCAAAAAATGCTGGCCGCCGTGGCGGAACGGCACGGGTTTTCTACACATATTCCGGTGGCCGATTTACCCTCGAAAACTTTGGATATTATTTTGTACGGCAGTGGTGAAGAGCAATACCAAATTGAGAATAAGAAAGTGAGTTTCGCCGGAGTGATTCCCGACTTAATGCAAAAGCATTTGGATACCACGTCCGATTACGTTCGTAAAGAAATTGAACAATACATGCGGGAAAAAATTTGTCCTATTTGCCAGGGCAAGCGCCTTCGGACGGAATCCTTGGCGGTGCGGGTGGGGGAGTTTACTATTGCCGAACTTTCCAACTTAAGCGTTACGGAATGCCTTATGGCGCTTAACAAGATTAAAGGTGACAAGATAGAAGTAATAGAGCCGGTGATTAAAGAAATTATTCCGCGTTTAGAAAATTTGGAGCGAGTTGGTTTGGGGTATTTGAGTTTAATTCGTTCGATGAACACCTTGTCGGGTGGCGAGGTGACGCGCGTGCGGTTGGCATCGCAGTTATCGGCTGGTTTGACCGGTGTTATTTATGTTTTAGATGAGCCCTCGGTAGGTCTTCATCCGCGTGATAACCAACAGCTTATTGACACACTTAAATATTTGCGCGATCTAGGCAATTCTGTCATCGTTGTGGAACACGATCCGGCTATGATGCTGGCCGCTGATTATTTAATTGATATTGGTCCGGGGGCGGGAGTATATGGCGGCGAGGTGTTGGCCGCCGGTACGTTAGCTGATTTTAAAAAAATTGCCGCTAAAGGCAAAACGCCTAACGGCCAACATTCCCTCACCGCTGATTATTTATTTGGGGAGGCGGATTTAAGTGAGCTCTACCCCAAAAAATCCGCGGCCAAGAAATTACTTGGCAAATCAATAAGTATTATTGGCGCCAGCGCTTTTAATTTAAAAAATATTGATGTTGAAATTCCGTTAGGCAAGTTGGTGTCGATTACGGGTGTTTCCGGATCGGGGAAATCGACTCTTATTATTGATATTTTAGGCAAAGCTTTATCTAAATATTTTTACCGCGCCAAAGAGGAGCCTGGTGCCCACAAAACAATTAAGGGGCTGGGTAATATTGATAAGGTGATCGCGATTGATCAAAGCCCCATTGGGCGCACGCCACGTAGTAACCCGGCGACCTACACTGGTGTGTTTACGCTCATTCGTGATGTGTTTGCTTCGCTAACGGAAGCGCGCATGCGGGCGTATGACGCGGGCAAATTTAGTTTTAATGTTAAAGGTGGTCGATGTGAGGCCTGCGCCGGTGAAGGCTATGTACGCATCCCCATGCAATTTTTGTCTGATGTGTATGTGGAATGTGTGGAATGCGGCGGGCTCCGTTACAATCAAGAGGCGCTGGAAATTCACTATCATAATAAACACATTGCCGATGTGTTAAAGATGACGGTGGAAGAAGCGCACAGTTTTTTTAGTGAATTTCCGGCGATTGCCGATAAATTAAATGTTTTGCGTGAAGTTGGTTTGGGTTACGTGGAATTGGGCCAGCCGGCCACGACCATTTCGGGCGGTGAAGCCCAGCGCATTAAACTCGCGCAAGAATTATCCCGCGCCTCCACCGGCAAGACGTTGTATATTTTAGATGAGCCTACCACCGGACTTCACTTTGAAGATACCAAGCGATTAATGCGCGTGCTTCGTCAGTTAGTGAGCAAAGGCAATTCGGTGGTGATTATTGAGCATAATACCGATGTGATTCGCTGTAGCGATTGGGTGATTGATTTAGGTCCCGAGGGCGGAACCAAAGGCGGGGAAGTGGTGGTTGAAGGCACGCCGGCGGATATTAAGAAAAATAAAAAAAGTTGGACGGGACGGTATTTGTAGTTTTTCAATTGTCATTCCGAGCGAGCTTCGCGGCGACGAGGAATCTCTGTCCGCTCAATCGTCCAATTGTTACATTGTCACATTGTCACAACGCCCCTTTGGGCGTTTTTTTTGTCCACAGGCTTTGCTTGCAATCCAGAGAGAGAGAGAGTACTATTTGGATAAGGAGTTTTTATTTTTAATTAATCAAAATATGAGCAAAGAGCAAGTTTTAAGTTATGTTGAAAAGAAAAAGCTGCCACCGGCCGTCCAACGACTGGCTTTAATGTTGGGGTTAGTTGGAGCTTTTGGTGGCGGTGAGTTTCACGCTCAGTATGAACGAGGCAAAGAGGCAGAACAGGGCCAAAAATATTTAGAAATGTTGAGCGATTTGCCGACCGTAGAAAAATACAAAGACGGTGCCGATGAACTATCTAAGGAGGCAAAGAAAAGTGTGTCGGCAGGTGAAAAGGCAAAAGCAATGGGAGTGTTAAAAGATTATAGTACATGGATTAGTTCGCCTCAGGCAGTTGAGATAGGTAGAATATTGAGTGTGGTTTTAGAGGAAAATGAATTTACTTCAGTCGTGGATAAGAGTGAGGTTGAAGTGGCCATAAAAAGCGCTTGGCATAATAAAGAATAGTGAAAAAATTATAAAATCCGAGCTTACTACTCGGATTTTATAATCTGTTTAAATCCTCGCCACATCAGTCTAAATCTATTTCTTCACTTCCTTCATTTTGCGTTTAAAGTCGGTATTTTTAATGAAGTTTAATTTAGCGCGGCGGACTTGGAACTGGCGGACGATTTCAATTTTATCAATTACGGGCGAACGTAAGGGGAAGATGCGTTCCACGCCAACGCCGTCGCTTTCCTTGCGCACGGTGATAGTGGCACCAATTTCAGAGCCGTGTTTGGCGGCAATAATCAACCCTTCAAAAATTTGAATACGTTCTTTTTCTTCGCCTTTGGTGTTGGTTTCTTTCACTTTTTGGTGCACGCGCACTACCATTCCTGGTTTATAAGTTTGCTTTTGGTCGGCGGTTTGGTTATTTGTGTCAGACATATAATTTATTACAATGGATTTGGATAATGCGAATGCGCTCGTGCGCCACGAATGATGCTAATATATTCGCAAGATTCGTGAGCCTCAAGGCCATTCGCATTATCCCAAAATAACTGCCCTATTCTAGCCTATTTCCTACTTTCCGTCAAGGGTTTAGTTTCCGGATAAATGAGATTTGATTATTTCCGCTATTTTTTCAATGGTTTCGTCTAATTTGTCTTCGGCGTTCACAATGCGGTAGTCATAGTCGCCCGAGGCAGCAATTTCTTTTTCCGCAATCGCCAGGCGTTCTTTGAGGTCAGTTTCGGATACCCCGCCGCGTTTTTCAATGCGGTGGCGAAGAACGTTTAAACTTTCGGGGAGGAGGAAAACAGCCAAGTGGGGGATATTCGCTTTGTCGAGATTGTGTTTGCCATTCACCTCAATTTGCGTGAGGACGAGTTTGTTACGTTCAAGAGCTTCATCTAAACGGCTTTTCTCCGTTCCATAATAATGCCCGGCATAAAGATTATATTCAATAAAATCGCTGTGCTTAATTTTGGCCGCAAATTCTTCAGAAGTAATAAAATGATAATCCACGCCTTCTTGGTTGCCGGGGCGGGGCGGACGCGAGGTGGTGGTGACAAAGCGCGCGGAGTTGGAAAACCGTTCAAGCAGAGCATTGATAACCGCGTCTTTGCCGCCGCCGGAGGGGGAGGAGATGACAACGAGGAGACCCATATATTAAAAATTTCTAAGCACTAATTTCTAAATTCTAAACGTGATTGCGATAGTGTGGCGATTTTTTATGGAATAGCGTGATACGGTCGCGCAACCATTTCGGCGCGTTGTTTTAAAGCGTGTAATTCGGCGGTAGCGGTGTTTTTTTGTTTGTTGGTAAGTTGGCGTAATTGTGCTAATTCTTTCATCATGCTTTCGGCTACGCTGAGACTGATATTTTCTTCGAGCTCACTACCGGCCGAATCTTTCATAAGTTTACCAATGTTTTCTACCGACGGGCGAATTGTTTCCCAGGCGGCGGTATCAATCATTTCCTCTTGGCGCTGGATGCATTCGTTCAATTCGGTTAACATTCTGATTGCTTCAGAAATGCGACCTCTCTCATCCGTAGCAATGTCACCACGCAATTCAGAAATGGCGACGTCTAAGGTTTTGGCAGTGCCGTCCTGTTCTAGAGTGTCCTTTAAAAACCCAATACCGCCTTGATGTTCAGCTTTAATTCTAAACCCGATTGGCAAAGTATCTAGTATTTTGCCTCCGATATTGCCAAGGCTGCCGAGAACAGAATCAAGGGTGCGGCAAGCTTCCATGTGCATTTTTATCGAGTGCGCAAATCCGGGGCTAGGGGCGGCATCAGAATAGTTTTGGCTAGCCGTACGTGTCCATGGCTGAAACGCAGTAGCGGCGTCTTCAGCTTGCTTGGTAATGGTTTGATATATCTCTGATCGTTTGGTTTTGTCCGGTTCTAATTTTCTGACTAAATCTAACAGACTTGGTTCACGGGCGCGTTTTAAATCTATTGTAAAAGAATCAAGGGCATCGGACACGTTTTCAACGCCAAACAGATCAACCAGTTGTTGACCGCCCATGCGCGCGAATTGTTCTAGTGAGAAAGCAAATTCGCCGCGTCTTTTTTCGTCCCTCGCCTTTAATTCCAAATTTAATAAATTTTGGCCGGTTTTTGCTTCATAGGTGGTTTCTGGTGTTTCACCCGCTTGATTGTCGGCTGTTTCTTGGCTAGAGTTAGGATCTGTTTCTGCCACATCAGTGGCAGGAGGGTTACGTTCGTTGTTGATTTTTGCCAGGCCTTTGATGGTAAATTCTTCCATATATAATTTTATTAAAAAATAAAGACTAAGCACTAATTTCTAAATCCTAAACGCGATTGCGTTATTGTAGCCGTAATTAATGCAGGTGTCAACGAGGTAGCAGGGCCCACAAATTTTCAAACAAGGCGCGTTGCATGTCGGCTAATTCTTTGCTTTCGGTAACAACCGCGACAAAATCATCTTTAAACGAGAATTGAGCAAATTTATTTTTCCAAGTATACATTTGCCCGTGAAACGATTGCTCCGCGCTCATCAGTCTGGCATCGCGTAATTCTTGGGGCCCTTTACGTTGGCGTTCGCGTCCAAAGGGTGTGTCACGCAAAATAACGCGTAGCGGGATTTTTTTGGCTATGCGCTTGGCTAAAAAATGTTTATGTACCTCGCCCATTTCACGGAACAAATCGTCGGTGGAGCTAAGACCAATAAGCGTGTCAGCCTCAGTGAGGATTTCGTTGAATACAATTCCCATTTCTTCCTTGCCCTCATAGAATCGCACCGTTGGTCGGCGGCGATTTTTGCCTACCAAGGCATTGAGTTCGGGTAGGGCTTCTTTAAGAGTGGCGACCCGGCTTTCGGCAAAATGTACTATCTGGTTTGGATCCTCGGCGCTATAGTAACGAATGTGTTTTTTTAAAAATGTGGTAACCAAACTTTTTTCGCGCAGTACTTCGAGTACTTCGTAGGTAGTAGAACGAATCACACCGGCCTTGCTCGCAATTTTTTGGACTGACCCGGAACCCAATTCTAAAGTGGCCAAATAGATAGCGGCTTCTTTTGGTTTCAGGCCGAAGGTTTGGAGGATAGTGTCTAATTTCATATGATGTGTTTTCCCCTCTCCTCAAGGAGGGGGACGGAGGGTGAGGCCCGTTTGGCCAAATAAACGCCGATATTTCCGACAACATTTTAATACTCTTATTATACCTTATTCTAGCTATTTTGTCAAGTATGTTAATATCTTTTGTCGATAGTATTGGCGTTTGTTTGGTTTAGGGGTATAGTAAAACGTTCTCTGCAATCAGGCAGTGAACCTCGCCTCGTGCGAGCGATCAATCTTGTACCTGGAGGAAAACGATGGGCGATCTCAGCTTCGATTTTCGTCTGTCCCCCGATGAGGAGGCGTTGCGCCCTCCCAAGCGCGTGACCATTCACGCGCACAGCGTCCACGGCATCACGCACATGGAGTGGACGCCGGATGGCCGGCTCCTCGCAAGCGCCTTCGGCGGCGGCTACGTCGTGGACGTAACCGAGGGTGGCAACATGCGCGGGGCCAAGCCGTTCGCCTGGAATCTCCGCCACCCGGCGGGGCTCCTCACCAACTACCAGGGGAACCGCACCCTCATCTCCGACACGGGTCGGGGCGTGGTGCTGGACATCACGAAGGGTGGTGACGCCATGGAGGCGCCCGTGTTCTTCGCTGGCGTGCCGGGGCCGTACGGCTTGCTCTCCTACCAGGGCGAGGTGTTCTGCACCTTCAGCGGGGGAGAGGATTCGGGACCGGTGCAGCTCGAGAACGGACTCGTGCGCATGGAGGAGGGTGGATGCTTCAGCGAGGACAAGATCCGCGTTCGTGGCTTCCCCAACGGCCTGCGCGAGATGCCGTACGTGATGAGCATGAACGGCAACAAGGCGGGCGACTGCGGTTGCTGGACGGCGGTCGGCTATCAGGGCAAGATGCTGTACCTCCACGCCGGTCTCGGGACCGTCTTCGACATCACGAACCACACGAGCTGGTCGCCCAACATGCCGTTTCTGGCCAACGGCCTGAAGAAGCCCCTCGGCATGATCACCCACCCCACGAACGGCCACCTCTACGTCGCTGAGCGCGGCGGCGAGTGCGTCAAGGTCGTGCCGCACGATGCCGATGGCGTCACCAAAAAGTACGACATGCGCTTCGTTCCGCCGGTGGCGTGCGGCTTCGGTGAGCCGAGCTGCGTGCGGTTCCACCCGGACGGAAGCTGCATGTACGTGTGCGACTTCAAGCTCGGATTCGTCTGGAAGGTGGAGTTCTAAAGAGCGAGGTGCTCCAGTCGCTCCTTTTTTCCGACCGACGGCGGATTACCGTCGGAATCCCCTGGCAGCCTGCGCACTCCCGCGCATCAAACACCCGCCAGCACTGCCCTGGCACTTCCTCTGACTTCTCAAAAATTTGAGTGGTGAGAGGAGGAAATATAAAAACTAATTTAAATTTTATTCCTACCTGCCATAGAGCAGGTTAACTCAAACTCGTATGTCCAAAAAACTTTGGATGGGGATTGCCGCTGTGGCCATTGTGGCCATCGCTGCCGTTGGTTTGTTTAAAACAAAATCGGAGTCGTTGGTAACAGTAGCGCCGCAGACGGTGATAATCGGTTACCGTACGCACGATTTGTATGCCCCCGTGTTTGTGGGGATCGAACAAAAAATTTTTGAGAAATATGGTTTAGATGTTAAAACCGTGCAGTTTGCGTCTACTAACCAGCTCACGGACGCACTCATTGGCGGTAGCGTTGATGCTGCGCTTGGTGGAGTAAACATCCCGCTTATTTTAACAATACAAGATAAATCGCCTGGTGAGTTGGTTGCTTTTAGCCTAGTGAATGAAACGCCGGTGGCGCCGCTCGCGTATCTATTGGTAACGCCCAGTTCAACCATTGCCACAATCGCTGATCTGCGTGGTAAAAAAGTGGGAGCCTTTCAAGGCTCCACGGCCCAGTATTTGTACCGCAAGACTGTTAGCTCATTCTTTAAACCCGAAGAGGCCGAATTGGTGCAGATGAATCCTGAACTTGAACTCGCGGCGCTTGCCTCGGGCCAGGTTGCGGCAGTAATTGTTCTCGAACCGCTCGCCACTATTGGCCAATCCCAACATACCACCCGTGTTCTTGAAAGCGGACTTTTTGATAAATTTGTCATGCCTAATTTTCCTAATGCCGCGAGTGTTATGGCAGGGCGATTTAAACGTGAACGCCCTGACGTGGCTAAGGCGCTAGTAGAGGCGACTGATGAAACAATTGATTTTATTAATAGTCACCCGGCCGAAACGAGAGCAGCAATTGCGAAGTTTTTACCGTTTGAAGCGGGAGTGCTAGATAGCATTCGTTTGCCATACTTTATAAAGCAAACGGAAATTAAGCTTGAACCTGTTCAACAAGAGGCGGACCTATTATATAACGATAAACAATTAAAAAAATCGGTGGATGTGAAAGGGGCATTCTCTTTGTAGAGATGCGCAAACAAGTAAGTGTGTATGATAGAATTTGCAGGAGTCTCAAAAAATTATGGTAGCCATCGGGTGCTCGAAGGAATTTCTTTGTCGGTAAATCCTGGCGAAATTGTGGCCATCATGGGACCCAATGGTTGCGGTAAGTCAACGCTCCTAAAAATGTTGGCCGGGTTTGAGGCGCCAACGGCTGGAAAAATTTCTCGCCCCGCTCGGCCGGTTGGGTTTGTCTTTCAAAATGTGATCGAATCGCTTTTTCCATGGCAGACAGTAGAACAGCATGTGAAAATGGCCATTCGCGGGGCTCATAACACTCACGAACGAGGAGAGGAGATATTGACCATGCTTGGTTTAACAAAGTACTGCGATAAATATCCGTATCAACTTTCGGGCGGGCTCGCGCAACTTACGGCCATTGCCCGGGCCGTGGCGCAGGAACCGGAATTGTTTTTGTTGGATGAACCATTCGCGGCTTTGGATTATTATACCAGTCTTTTGGTGGTGGAACGGCTTCTTACTGTGCTGGCAACGCGGCCAATGACAACGGTGTTGGTGACACATACGCTCGAGCAGGCAATACTTTTGGCTGATAGGATTATTATTCTTTCCCCGAGTCCCGGTAAAATTGTAGCGGAAGTAAAAACACCTTTGCCGCGATTGGGGCGGAGCAAGCTTGTTGGCACACCGGCGTTTGATGTGGTTTATCGTGAGGCGTTTCAGCATTTACAAGGATTTTTATGCGCCAACGTTTAGGTTTTATCATTTCGGTGATTGTTTTTTTAGCACTTTGGGAAATGCTGGTGCTTTTTGGTGGTATCAGCCGCTTGCTTATTCCGACGCCCGTTGCGGTGGCTGGCGCGGTGCTACAATTTTTTATCACACCACAAGGTTTGGCAGCGGTTAGTTTCACGTTTTTACGTTTTATTGCTGGGCTTGTTAGCGGCGTTACTCTCGGCGTTATCTTTGGTTCGCTACTTGGTTTAATACCAACCATGCGGCGCGTGCTTTTTCCGTGGGTAGATTTTTTTCGTTCAATTCCGGCATCGGCATTTATTCCGTTGCTCTTACTTTTATTTGGTATTGGAGACGCGGCGCGATTAATTTTGATTATTATTATCGTTGGGCTTCTGATGGCGGTGAGCACAATGATGAGTTTGGTGAACTGCTCACCAACGCGACGGTTGGTAGGGAAGAGCCTGGGGTTGTCGCGGACACAATTATTTTTTTCGGTGGTGTTGCCGGAAGTGTTGCCGAATCTATCTACCGCGTTAAGGCTCGCGATTTCGTTTTCGCTTATCCTCACGGTACTTGGAGAAATGTCGATCGGCGGTAGCGCGTTGGGTATTGGGCGCATTATGCAAGACGCGCAGCTGGTGTACGAAACGCCTACGCTCTATGCGGCAATTTTTGTCGCGGGGTTACTTGGGTATGCCTTGAATATGGGGTACGCCTGTCTTGAGAAGAATTATATTCATTGGATAGGAAAGTAAAAAGAGGCCACAGGCCTCTTTTTACTTATGAAAGTGTTTTTAAAAATTTCTCCAACTCTTCCGGCAATGGCGATTCAAACGTCTGTCGTTCACCGGTTAAATCGGTAAATGATAATTTGGTGGAATGTAAGAACATTCTACCTAATTTTTCATCCCATTTACTTTTACGTTTTATTTGTTTGTACAAAGGGTCGCCTACCAGCGGGTGATTGTACGCGAGCATGTGGACGCGGATTTGGTGCATGCGGCCGGTGTGAATTATAACACGAAGCAGGGTAAAATTAACAAAACGTTTTTCGACAAAAAATTCGGTTTTGGCGTCCTTGGCACCAGCATCCTCGGCAACCACCCCCACCCCTCCTTGGAAAGGAGGGGGTTGCGCGATTCTCCCCTTACCAAGAAGAGATACAGAGGGGTTTGCCGTCGTTTGCGAAGCCGTGAGCGGTCGAGCGGCCATTCTCTCGTGCGTCTCGGAGCGGGCAATCGGGAAGGTAAGAATGTCCCAATCTTTAGAGACGCTTCCGTGTACCAATACCCAATATTCTTTTTCAATCGTTCGATTTTTAAATTGGTCTTTCAGCAGATCAAACATTGGTTGTGTTTTTGCCACCACCATTAGTCCGGAGGCTTCTTTATCGAGGCGATGGACAATCCCAGGACGAAAGGTCTTGGCCTCGGTAACCACCCCCCGCCCCTCCTTGGTAAGGAGGGGATGATCGCCAACTTTTTTAATTTTGGGATATTTTTTTATTAGCCAGGCTACGAGCGTGTTGGTTTCTTTTGCTTGGGTCGGGTGCACGAGCAGACCGGTGGGTTTGTTAATGACGACGTAATCGGGGGTTTCGGCAACTGCACGCGTCGTTGGCGTTGTCATTCCGACCGAGGAGCCCAAGCGACGAGTGGAGGAATCTCGTATTGACGGCGAGATTTCTCGACTGCGCTCCGCTCCGCTCGAAATGACAACAATAGAGTCGCCTGTGCGTACCACACTACCCATTTTTTTAGGCAACGCTCCTTTGAGGGTAATTTGTTCTTGTGCAATGAGTTTTTGAACTTGGGAGCGCGAGAGGCGTAATTTTTTAGTTAAAAAAAGATCCAGGCGTTCGCCGGTGTGGGTTTTTGCGACAACTATTTTCTTGTCTTTGTTCATAAGTGGGCCTGGATGGAATCGAACCATCGACTTCCACCTTATAAGGGTGGCACTCTAACCGCTGAGTTACAGGCCCTTGAGGTGCCGCTAGTGTAGCAAAATACGGTTTATTTTTCAAGTTTTTGGGCAATTTGCGGTCTTGTCAGGGGAGACGAGCAATGGTAGAATGGGTGAAACCATGCGACGCCGCGCCTCAAAGGACGTTGCGCGGGCCGAGCTTTAGTGGACGTTACTCGGCACAATTTCGTTAAATCGCATGATTTCGTAAAATCATATGAATTTTAATGTCCGTTTATTTAAAAGAATTAATGCCTTGGTTGGCACGAGCAAATGGTTGGATGCCTTTGGTCGGGCCGGGGCGGAATTGGTGGTAGTGGCCATGCTGGTATGGTTTGTGATCGTCGACCTGTTCGCCTATCTCCCTAGCAAACGGGCAGTCATTATACCGATTTTGTTTTTGGGAACTACTTGGACGGCGGGGTGGTTTTTGGATCTTTTTATTGGTCTTATTGTTCGTGAGCCGCGTCCGCATATGACACACACGGAAAGCAAACTTTTGTTTACCCCGCTTATGAATTGGAAATCATTTCCTTCCGATCACGGTATGTCGGCCTGGCTTATTTTTTTTATGGCGGTGATATTTCACTTGCCGTTTGCCTATGGGCTCGGGCCGCTCGCGTTATGGGTTTCTTGGGGGCGGGTGTACGCGGGCGTTCATTATCCTTTTGATATCGTGGGTGGAATGGCCGTGGCTGGTTTGGTCGCAACGGGTGCTTATTATGTTTTGGTGATGTTGTCGTAAATTCATATGAACGCCATTATTTTGTGCGGAGGTCTGTCTACACGCCTCGGCGAAATTGCCAAAGATACTCCTAAAATCTTGCTGGAAATAAAAGGCAAGACGGTTTTGGAGTGGCAGTTAGAAAAATTAAAAGGGATCGGGATAACTGAAGTAGTCTTAGCGGCCGGGCATTTGTCGGAGGTGTTGTTTGAGCGCGTTGGCCTACATTTAAATGGCGTAACTTTTACTTATGCCGTTGAACAGGAACGTTTGGGAACAGGAGGCGCGATAAAACATGCTTGGGAATATGTAACCAAACCAGACGAATCAACAATAATTTTGAACGGAGATGTTTTGACTACCGTGGATTTGGCCGATATGACGAAATATTTACCTCCCGATAGCAACGGGATTATTTTGGGGGCCAAGGTAAAAGACGTAGCCAGCTATGGCACTTTGGAATATGATACGCATTTTCATCTCACGAAATTTAAAGAAAAAGAAGGGGTGCACAAACCGGGTTACCAAAACGGAGGAATTTATATTTTTAACTTTGGAGCGAAAAAATATTTCCTAGCCGAAAAAGCTTTTAGTATTGAATACGATGTTTTCCCTAAAATGAAAAATCTTTTTGTGTACGAATCCGATAAGCCGTGGATAGATATTGGTGTGCCGGAGCGGCTTGAGTGGGCGAGAGAAAACTGGGGTGAAAATGTCAAATAACAAATTCCAAATTTCAAATCAAGCTCTCCGCCAAAGGCGGATCCGCCTTGGGCGGAAAAGCAATATTATAAATTTTGATATTGTGATTTTGGATTTGATTTGAAATTTGTAATTTGGATTTTTAAACTATGTCCTTGCGCGCTAAAGTCCTTCTTCTCATATTCTTCGTCGGAGGCAGTTTTTTTGTTTTTAAAATATATCGTCATTTTCATCCCGTATATATTCCTATTCCGCCTCGCCCGGAAGTGACTATAACAATTATTCCGGGGTGGAATTTGCGGCAGGTGGCGGAATATTTGGTGTTAAAGGGATTTGCGTCTACCACAGACGATGTTTATAGAATCACAGGCGAGCCTGCTCGGGATTACCGGATGGTGGCGAATCGTGGCCCACATATTGAACTGGATACATCAATAACTCAATTTAAAGAGCGCAACATTAGCTATGAAGGGTATTTGGCGCCAGAGACCTACCGCGTGTTTGCGGATGCTCGCTTAGAGGATGTTATTAAGAAGTTAATTAAGGAGCGTGATAAACAGTTCACGGCCGATATATACAAGGCGGTTAATAAAAGCGGGGCGAGTGTGCATGAAATAATTACGATGGCGAGCATTGTTGAGAGAGAAGTAAAGCACGACGAAGACCGCACTAAGGTGGCTGATATTTTGTGGCGGCGCGTCAGGCGTGGCTGGGCCTTGCAGGTTGACTCCAGCGTGCATTATGCGGTTGACAGAACTGGCGATGTGTTTACTACTAACAAGGAACGTGATATGGATTCTCCATGGAATACGTATAAATATCCGGGGCTTCCGCCGGGGCCGATTTCTAACCCGGGGTTAGAATCGATTAAGGCCGCTCTCTCTCCAGAGAAAAATGAATATTGGTATTTTTTGAGCGGGCGGGATGGAAAGATGTATTATGGTAAGACGTTGGAGGAACATAATGCGAATAAGAAGTATTTGTGATCCCGTAACCCGTAACTCGTAACCCGTAACTCGTAACCCATAACCCATAACCCATAACCCGTATCACGTACCCCAACGTTTCGAGTACGGGATATGGGATACGTGGTACGGGAAATTGTTATGTTAACTTCCGATTTCGACTATAGCCTACCCCCCGATTTAATCGCTCAAACTCCCGTTGAACCCCGGGATATTTCGCGTTTGATGGTTATAGACAAAGATGTACATAAAATTGAGCACAAATATTTTTTTGACATCATCAATTATCTCCAGGAAGGGGATTTGTTGGTGTGGAATAATACGAAAGTTTTTAAGGCGCGGCTACGCGGGGAAATTTTGTTGGATATTCCAGCAGACGATATTGATGACGCTCGGGAAGCCAAACTGCATGTCACCGGAAAATTTATAAATTCCAGTCCGGTGGAAATTTTTTTGGTGCGGCCAATGGAAAATAAATACGTGTGGAAGGTGTTGGCGAAGCCGGGGCGAAAGCTCCGTTTGGGGATGAAGATACGGTTTGCCTCCGATTTTGAAGCCGAGGTGATGTTGAAAGAAAAGGACGGAACGATACTTATGCAATTTGCGGAGGACGATCTTGCGGTCAGAGCGAAGGCGAATTTGTATGGTGAGGTGCCGGTGCCGCCGTATATTCAAAATCCCCCCTCGAGGGGGAATCTCGATGAGTTGTACCAAACGGTGTACGCTAAGCACGAAGGGTCGGTGGCGGCGCCAACGGCGGGGTTTCATTTTACGCCGGAGTTGATTGAGAAATTAGAAAAGAAAGGTGTGCAGTTTGCGGAGGTGACACTTCACGTTGGCCTTGGCACGTTCCTCTCCGTTAAAACGGAGCGCGTTGAAGATCACAAAATGCACAGTGAATGGGTGGAAATTACGGCGAAGAATGCGGATTTGATCAATCAGGCGAAACAAGAGGGGAGGCGCGTGGTGGCGGTGGGGACGACGACGGTGCGCACGTTAGAAGGGGCGGCGTTATTGTCCCCTCCTGCCCGAGGAGGGGCGGCCGCAGCCGTGGGGGGTGGTGGGAGCGTAGTCCAACCCTACACCGGCGACATCAATATTTTCATCACCCCCGAATTTAAATTCCAAATCGTGGACGCTCTTATTACTAATTTTCATTTACCAAAATCCACATTGTTGATGCTCGTCGCGGCGTTTGTCGGCGATCGATCATTTATTTTGCGGTGTTATCAAGAAGCGGTTAAAGAAAAGTATCGTTTTTATAGTTTTGGGGA
>SICD01000029.1 GCA_009694865.1 Candidatus Magasanikiibacteriota bacterium | reverse complement strand
CAATCTCGCACAATGTCATTGCGAGGAAGAAGCCTCGCGGCGACTGACGAAGCAATCTTCACCACCGTTACCAACGCCATTGGTGAGGATTGCTTCGTCGTTCGTTCCTCACTCCTCGCAATGACAGCGGGAAAGAACTGAATAGTTACGTTCAAAGAGTCCTTTGGGTTGATAGGATTAATTAAAAAAATTTGTATACACTAGTCTATACAAACTGTGGATAAGTCTGTGAGGAGGTGAAAGTTTAAAGGTAAAAGTTAAAAGGGATTGAGGTGAGTTTTGTTTTAGATTAGCGAAAAATCGAACAAAATAGTTATCCACATTTTTTGTATACACTAGTGTATACAAAAAAATAGGCATTTTTTGGCATATTTTAGCCAAAGTTAGCCTCAAAATGGCATAAATGGCCTACTCTTGACAACTCTTACGATGCATAGTATACTTAATCATGTAGTTCTTCTACAATTTATTGTTTCATCTTTTAGATGAAATCCTTTACCAGACTGCAATTGTCAAGTTGAGAGGGTTTACCGTTGTTCACCAATTTTATTGGGGCATGACCTGTCGTATTGAGCCTAGCTCTATGAACAGCGTTTACGAACAGCGGCAAATCCGCACTCCTTGATGTGGTATCCCCATCTTTTTTGGTGCCAACTCGTCGCAAGACAATTAGCGCCATTCGGGGTCCTACCCTCATGTGGTCGGTATAGTACTGCTTCGCGCGGTTGAACTTTGGCTCTTTGAGCTAAAAATTCTCGCGGAGGCGGTTTTAAACGGCAAGAGCCCAATATTTATTTAATAATTCGGCACCTTGCCGTTTTTTTATTTGATACGGATTTCCCAGATTTGAAATAAACTTGACTTATTGAGCGCGGATCTTTATACTGTATATATAATTCGACTTAAGTTGAGCTTTTGTTTTTACCTTTATATGACTAAATTAGTTGTTCCAGCTACTAAAAATAATATATCTTCAGAATTTATTACTAAAATCAAAGCCATGCTTCTTGAAGAAAAGGCTCGTTTAGAACATGATTTGACCCAGTTGGCGGCGCCATCTAACTCGGCGGCTGATTCGAAAAGCGCTTTTCCCGATTATGGCGACAAAGATGACGAAAATGCTTCAGAAGTAGCGGATTACGCCGCGAACATGTCTATTGAACAAGATTTAGGGAATTTACTGCGCGACGTAAAGGTCGCGCTGAAACGCTGGGAGGATGGAACATATGGTATTTGTAAATATTGCAAAAAACCAATTGAAGAAAAACGCTTGCTCGCGCGGCCAACCTCCAGCGCTTGCGTGGAATGTAAGAAGGCAATAATGCAGGAAGTGTAAAAAGTTAAGCGGACTGTTTTTGTCAGTTGTCATCCCGAGCGAGGCCTCACGGCCGACGAGGGATCTCTGTCCGTCAATTGAGTGAGCCAGAGATTTCTCACATTCGTTCGAAATGACAGAACGATTGTCATTATGAAATTTTTAACCCGTAGAATAAACATAATTTTTTTCTGCGGGTTTTTGTTTTTTATTGATCGTTGGCTCAAATGGCAAGCACTGCACGGGTGGGCGAATGACCGCTTGGTGAATCGATGGCTCGGCTGGCATCCGTTTTTGAATCCTGGAGTGGCGTTTGGAATACCCTTGCCCAGTTGGTTGATTATAATTTTGACTGTGCCGGTGTTGGGGTTGATTTTATTTTTGATTTTTAAACACGAGACGGCCAACACCCCCCCGAGCCCCCCTGCGAGGGGGGATTTGTCGATCCCCCCCTCGCAGGGGGGTACACGGGGGGTGTTGGCCAATTACTCCTTACTTCTTATTTTTTTTGGCGCTCTCTCCAACCTCATCGACCGAGTTCTGTACGGCCACACCGTGGATTATTTTTTAATTCTTACGGCGGTTATTAATGTGGCGGATGTGATGATTGTGGCGGGGTTTGTGATATACTTTCTTGGTAAATCTGAAATTCATTTCGACCCCTTTGTGAAAGGTAGAGTTTGAAAACCCCCCTCGCCCCCTTTTTCTAAGGGGGAATTGCGAGTTCCCTCCTTGGAAAGGAGGGGTAGGGAGAATTTTCATCAAGGAGAATTTATCAAAGTATATGTCATTTTTAAAACTCAACTCCGCCGCCACCATGGGTCTCGAGTGTGTGCCGGTCACGGTGGAAGTTGACATCAACAAAGGGCAGACGAATTTTAATATTGTGGGGTTGGCGGATACCTCTATTAAAGAAGCAAAAGACCGAATTTATTCGGCGATTAAAAATTCGGAGTTTGATTATCCGTTTAATTTTCGGATTTTGGTGAATTTGGCGCCGGCGGATAGTCAAAAAGAGGGTTCAGCGTATGATTTGCCGATGGCGCTCGGAATTGTGGCAATTAGTAGTGGCGTAGAACTGGCTCTGGAAGACGCGCTGGTGGTGGGGGAACTGGGGCTCGATGGGAGCGTGCGGCATGTGACGGGGATGTTGCCGTTGGCGCTGTACGCGCGGGAGCGAGGATGGAAGCGGTTGTTTGTTCCGGAGAGCGACGCGATGGAAGCGGCGCTCGTTGATGGCGTGGATATTTATCCAGTAAAAACTTTGAAACAACTTGTGAGTTTTTTACAAGGCGAAGAAAATATTGCGCTCTTTAAGCGGCCGGAGTGTTGGAATGATTATGAAGCGCCGGCATATGAAATGGATTTGGCGCTTATTAAGGGTCAGGAATTTGCCAAGCGGGCACTGGAGATTGCGGCGTCGGGAGCGCACAATATTTTAATGAGTGGGCCGCCGGGATCGGGGAAAACTTTGATGGCGCGCACGTTGCCGTCAATTTTACCGCGGTTGACGCAGGATGAGGCGTTAGAAGTTACGAAAATTTACTCGGTGGCGGGGCTGTTGCAAAATAGTTTTATTAAAACGCGGCCATTTCGATCGCCGCACCACACCGCCTCGGGGGCGGCGCTCGTGGGTGGGGGGCGGATGCCGCGGCCGGGCGAGATTTCGTTGGCACATCGCGGGGTTTTGTTTTTGGATGAGTTTCCGGAGTTTCCGCGGTTTGTGATTGAGAGTTTGCGGCAACCACTTGAGGATGGTGTCATTACGATTTCGCGCGCGCAAGGGACGCTGACATTTCCGGCGCGATTTATTTTGGTCGCGAGCCAGAATCCGTGCCCGTGTGGATACGCGTCTGACCCTGATCAGGCGTGCAGTTGTACACCTACGCAATTGATTCGGTATCAAAAAAAGATTAGCGGGCCACTCCTCGACCGCATTGATTTACATATTGAAGTGCCGCGGGTGAAGTTTGATAAATTAACGTCTAGTGAGCTGGCGGAGTCGTCGGCGAAAGTGAGAGGTCGGGTAGAGGCCGCGCGGGAGCGTCAGACACAACGGTTTACCGGGAAGCCGATAAAAGCCAACAGTGAAATGCGTAATCAGGAAATTAGGGAATTTTGTAAGTTGGACGATCAATCCGTTGACTTGCTCCGCGCGGCGGTGACGCAAATGCACCTGTCGGCGCGGGCGTATAATAGGATTCTCAAGTTGAGCCGCACGATTGCGGATTTGGGGGGAAGTGATAACATACAGTTGGCGCATGTGGCGGAAGCGCTGCAATTTAGGGCGAAGGCGGATTAGTTAAATCCCCCCCTCGAGGGGGGCATACGGGGGGTGTAAGACCTTTGCGTCGCCAATTGGTTAAAGGAATATATCTTTATGCGTGCTTATGGCGTGATACTTTTTTGACAGCAAAAAAGTATCCAAAAAACTGCTGGGTGGCCAGAACTCGTCGCCTCGGCTCCTCAAACAGCTAGCCCCCCAGACCCCCGGGCGAGGGTGAACGAGATACGACAAGATCGCCCACAAACCTCGGGGTGGCGCGAATAAGATTTAATTTGTGATGTATGATTGAAAATGTTATTCTGGTCGACAAAAATGACAGCGAAATTGGCGTAGAAGAAAAACATAGCGCGCACAAGGCTGGCAAACTGCACCGGGCGATTTCGGTTTTTTTGTTTAATTCTAAAGGGGAGACATTGCTCCAGAAGCGCGAGAGCGGTAAATATCACTCGGGCGGGCTTTGGACCAACACGTGTTGCGGCCACCAGCGGCCGGGGGACGATACGGTGAGTACTGCCAAGCGAAAACTAAAAGAAGAAATGGGAATTGAATGCGAGCTGAAAGAAATTTTTAGTTTTATTTATTTTGTGAAATTTGATAATGGGATGCATGAGCATGAGTTTGACCACGTACTCTTTGGAAAGTTTGACGGCGAACCAAAGCCGGATCCGTCTGAAGCCGAGGGGTGGCGATGGGTCGGCATTGATGCGCTTGAAAAAGAGATTGAGGCGCATCCGGAGCAGTTTACGTATTGGCTTAAAGAGTGTCTTCCCCAATTAAAAAACCATCCCGATTAAGTCGGGATGGTTTTTGGTTATTTAGCGTTTCGCTAACTCGCTAACTTTTTTGATGTAGTAAATTTCTACATCGACCCGTTTAACACCAAATTTGCGAGCGTCAGCTTTGCTGGAATTAAGCCAGATATCCATACGACCGTAGCCATAGCGTTTGTTCATGCGGTCATGGATTTCAAATATTCTGTCGCCATAGAGGCTGGGAATTTTGACTTGGGTTCCGATAGGGAGCCAATTGGCGGCGAGCACGTCTTCAGTGCCGCGTTTACACAAGTCGGTGCCATCGGCTGTAATACAAGGGGTACTGTCGGTTTGGTCGGCGGTGGAGGTGTAGGCAGTCATTACCGCACGGACAATTTTGTCCGGTTTTACAATTTCGTCGGAAGTATCATCTAAAGCCAAAAGAGACTGAAAGTTAGAAGAAACTTGATTTTGCCTCATAATAGTGGTAGATTGGAGATTATCCGCTCGTACCGCCACCGGTATTACCAGTTGGCTAATTATAGCCAATAAAAGGGTCACTTGGGCGATAGTTTTATTTATAAATTGGCTGTTTTTTGGCTTAGTTAAGGTCATAGCATCTAAATTAAGAAGTACCCTAGTTAAGGCACCGTCGCTTATGCGCAACGGTAAAGTGTACCATAAAACGTCAAATTTGTCAAGTATGCCCATCCCTTATTTATCTCGCCCGCCGCATCGCAGAGTATACGGCGAACTGGGAAGAAAACCAGTTCAACGGGTGCGTTTTTCGCGTTGGCCGTGGCAAAAGATTATGAAAGCCGCTGTGGCGTTGGCGGGAATGGGTTTTGTTTTTTTGGTAGTATTATTCGTGTGGGCGAGCCAGGGTTTGCCGGACCCGAATAAACTCAATGATCGGCATGTGGCGGAAAGTACTAAAATATATGATCGTACGGGGGAGCATCTTCTATATGAGGTTTATCAAAACCAAAAGCGGACGGTGGTCAATTTGCAAAATATGTCGCCGTGGATCGCCAAGGCCACGATCGCGATTGAGGATAAATATTTTTATGAGCATAAGGGCGTGCGCCTTATTAGCATCGCGCGCGCGGGAGTCAATAACCTTATTGGTCGGCGCACGGGGAGCGGCGGAGCCTCCACGTTAACGCAACAGCTTATTAAAAATACGATTGTTGGCAAACAACATAGTTTGTTGCGAAAAATTAAAGAAGCAATTTTAGCGTTGCGTCTGGAACGCGCGTATTCCAAAGACGAAATTTTACAACTGTACCTGAATGAGATTCCGTATGGCTCGATTAACTATGGAGTGGAATCGGCGAGTCAGGCGTATTTTCATAAGTCCGCGACCGATATCAGTTTGCCAGAAGCGGCCACACTCGCGGCGCTTATTAAAGCGCCGAGTTTTTATTTAAATAATCCCGACAGCCTTAAGGCGCGGCGCAACACCGTTCTGGCTCTTATGATGGAACAAGGATATATCACCGAGGAGCAAAAAATTGATGGTCAAACAACCCCCCTTTCTTTATTCCGCGCCACGGGAATTTTGGGAGCGCCCCATTTTGTGTTGTATATAAAACAATTGTTAGCTAATCAGTTTGGTGAGAATTTAGCCGATACGGGCGGTTTGAGAGTTATTACTACGCTTGATTATGATAAACAAGTAATGGCGGAAAAAATTGTAAAAGAGCAGGGCGATAGGTTTGCTAAAGATGCCAACGCCAACAACGAAGCGCTGGTGGCGCTTGATCCCGCGACTGCCCAGGTTTTAGTAATGGTAGGCTCGCGCGATTTTACTAAAGATGATATTGACGGAAAATTTAATATTGTAACGCAGGGTCGGCTTCAGCCCGGGTCTTCGTTTAAACCGTTTGTGTACGCGGCGGCGTTCGCGAAAGGTTTTACCCCGGAAACTGTGTTGTATGATGTGAATACTAATTTTGATTTGCGCGAGGGCGCGAAACCGTATAGTCCTAAAAATTATGACGGCAAAGAGCACGGCCTTGTAACCATGCGTAGCGCTCTCCAAGGATCTTTAAATATTCCCGCGGTAAAAACTATGTATTTAGTGGGAGAAAAACCGACGATTGAGTTTGCGAAACGGTTTGGGTACACCACGTTTACCGGTGATTACGGGTTGACGCTGGTGTTGGGCGGCGGCGAAGTGAATTTGTTGGAGCATGCTAATGCTTATGGCACCCTCGCGAATAATGGTGTCTATCACGAGCCGGTTAGTATTTTAAAGGTATCAACACCAACGAACGAGACGCTGTATGAATGGAAAGCGTCTGAAGGTACGGAGGCGGTGAGTTCAACCCTCGCGGCCCTGATTACGAATGTGTTGGCGGATAACGGGGCGCGGGCGTATGTGTTTGGGGCGAAAAATAATCTGACTCTGCCGGACCGGGCCGTAGCTGCCAAAACCGGTACCACCCAAAATAACTGGGATGCGTGGACCGTGGGGTATGTGCCGAGTCTGGTCGCCGGGGTGTGGGTGGGTAATACTCCCAAGCACTTGCCTATGAAAGCCGGCGGCAACACTTTGGCGGGGGTGATTTGGAATAGGTTTATGCGGGCGGCGTTGGCGAGCACCACGCCGGAAGATTTTTCTATTCCGCCCGGAAATGATGCCGAGAAACCGGTTCTGCGCGGCGCGGTCGGCGGCATTAGATTGCCTATTAACCGCACGACCGGACGAATCGCCAATTCTTCCACGCCGGATAGTTTAATTGATTACCAAATATTTTTGCCGTCGCACGATATTTTACATTATGTTAATAAAGACGATCCGCGCGGCGAGGCGTCGACATTTCCCGCTGATGATCCGCAGTATCAGAATTGGGAAAATGCTTTGCAAGATTGGGTGACGCGCCAACAAGCCGCTGGCAACCCAGTGACCTTGCAGGATCCACCCACGGAAATTGATAACCCGCAATCTAATGAACTCGCGCCAACGCTGGCGGTGATTATGCCCACGCCTAATCAAATTATTACTTCGCGCCAAATTCACGCCGAGGTAAAAACAGCGGCCCCGCGGGGCGTGGCCAGGGTGGTGTATAGTATTGATGAAAAATTAATCGCGACTAGCGAACAGTTTCCTTTTTCAATTGATTTTGTGGTTGACACTCTTTCGCCCGGTATTCACGCGCTTAAGGTGGTGGCGCAGGATGATATGGGGAACAGCACCGCGCAAATTGTTAGTTTTAATTTGCAGGTGGAGCCGTTGCCAGCGGATTTTGATTGGTTGGACAAAAGCCCGCTTAATTTGATTGCAGATGCTTGGCCGCGGGTGATGACTGTGTTGCCAACGCGTTGGGACGCGACGAAAGATGTTCAGATTTATTTGGTCTCAAATAAGGGCGAGAAAGCAATTTTTAATTTTAATCACGCCGAGGATAAGTTGGTAAATAATCAATTAGTGTTTACGTGGAAGCATAACCCGGGGGCGGGGAGCTATACGCTTCGGGCGATATTGACGGATGAGGCGGGGAGGACGGTGGAGAAGAAGTTGGAAATTATTGTGAAATAGTGAGATTATGGGGGTAATTTTTACTTATAGCAATGTTTGTATTTTTGGCGCGTCAAATCCCAGATGCTGATAGGCGATTGTTGTAGCTTTTCGTCCTCGCGGCGTTCGTTCTAAAAATCCAATTTGGAGAAGAAATGGTTCGTAAATGGTTTCCAGAGTATCCATTTCTTCGCCAATGGAGGCAGCGAGGGTGTTAAGACCAACTGGGCCACCGGAGAATTTTTCTATGAGGGCACTGAGGAGGCGACGATCAACATCATCCAGGCCAAGTTCATCGATGCCGAGCATCGCCAGGGCGCGGGAGGTTACGGCTTTGGAAACAACTCCGTTTGCTTCCACCTCGGCAACATCACGAACGCGTTTGAGTAAGCGGTTGGCAATGCGGGGGGTGCGCCGGGCGCGACTGGAAATGAGGCCAATTGATTCAGCGTCAATTTCCATGCTGAGGATGGCGGCGTTGCGTTTGATAATTTTCTCGATATCAGCTTGTTCGTAAAAATTGAGATGGAAGGTGTGGCCGAAGCGGTCGCGCAGAGGGCCGGAAATTAAACTTAATTTAGTTGTCGCGCCAATGAGAGTAAAGTGGTTGAGTGGCATGCGAATGGTGCGCGCGGCCGGGCCTTTGCCGAGAACGATGTCAAGGGAATAATCTTCGAGCGCCGGATACATTACTTCCTCGATAATTTTATTGAGGCGATGAATTTCGTCGATAAATAAAACCTCACCTTCTTGAAGGTTGGAGAGAATAGCGGCTAGGTCGCCGACTTTTTCTAGAGCCGGACCGGAGGTAACTTTAATTGAGGCGCCCATTTCTTTGGCAATAATGTGGGCCAAGGTAGTTTTGCCCAGGCCCGGGTTGCCGTAGAGGAGAATATGTTCCAGCGGTTCATTTCGTTTCTTGGCGGCTTGAATAGAAATGGTGAGGTTTTGTTTAATTTGTTCTTGGCCGACAAAATCACCCAAATGCTGGGGGCGGAGAGTAATATCTAAAACAATCTCATCGCTTCCGGCCTCGGCATCGGGCGGGGCGGCATGGGGGTCAACGAGACGGAGGTTTTGATCTTGTTCGTCCATAGTGCTATTATTATAGTGCATGCTGTTTGTTACGTCCACTATTTGGTGCAAGTAACTCCCGGGGTGGCGCGTAGTAAATTTATTAACAATATGAATCAATTTGAACAAGACGCGTTGCATCGTAGAAATTTAAGCGAAGGCGTCGAGCTTAATGCCGAAGCCAAAGAAAAGCAAGCGGAAGAGGCGGAAAAAAAAATGGCGGCTAAAGAACGGATGGAAGTGACGTCAAAAGAAATAAAAAATACCAAACAGCAAATTCAAAATATCGTGGCCAATATGCAACAGGTGGTAAAAGCCGTGGCGGCGATACGAGCGCAACTTCAGCTGGTAGAGAACGACGATGTTATTCCCTCTGTTCAGAGCGATCAGAGAACTCTGGAAGGTCTGCGCCATAAATTGGCTGGGTTATTTGGAGAAATTAAAGATTTGCGGGTAGCGCTTTTGGCGGAAGAGCAAAAAAGTGTGGCGGAAGATAATAAAGGGTGGGGGGCGGAGGACATTATTCAAGAAGCGCGGCGACGAGTAGCGATAATTTTAATGAAACTAGATTTGCCTGGGGAAAGTAATGATTATTAAAAAAGAGCGGTGCATAATTATTTTTCCGAAAGTGTGCTATACTACATATTAATTAATTTCTAAAATTTAATTTATGAGAAGACTTCTTCAGCGTTTGGCAACGATAATGGTTGGCATTGTGATGCTGGTTTTGCCAGTAGTGGTATTTGCTATGGAAGGCGGAGGTGGCAGTCCGCCACCAATGATGTCGGCTCCACCGATGATGTCCTCGCCACCAATGATGGCACCTCCCGCTGGGATGAACGCGCCTCAAGTAATGATGCCACCGCCAGGTATGCAGCCCGGAATGATGCCGGGACAAGACGGTCCTAACATGCCTGCGGGAATGCCCCCGGGTATGACTCCCGGGCAGATGATGGATCAGGGAAAAAATATGATGACACCGGGCATGATTGATCAGGCGAAAAATATGGGAATGATGCCGGGTGGTGGAGGAAACAATTTTGACAAAGGGATTAACATAGATAGAGGCATTAACGTGGACAAAGGAATAATGATGGATAAGGGAATTAGAAATGGCGACATGATGAATGGCGGCCAGGGAAGGGGTGAGGGAATGATGGAAAGAAAAAATGGGCCGTCTTCTCAAGAAATGGATCAACAACAAGAGCAAAAACAACTTGATCAAGACAAAAAAATGAAACAACAGATGTTAAAGCGCATGCAGAGCGGCGTGAAGCAGTTTAGTAAAATGCTGGCCGGTTTTAAAACTAAAATGGATAAACTGGTCAGTCAGGGGGCGCCAGTACCAGCGGAGTGTAAAACTGCCGTGGAGAAAGCCTTGACAACGGTTAATACAATAACTACCGCGACTGATCCTGAGGCCGTAGGCGAGGCGGACATGTCTGATTTGCAAGAGATGGGACAAACTCTGCAGGAGTGCGGGCCGAAATTAGAACAGGCGGCGCAACTACCGCGCATTATTAAGCAGATCAAAAGTCAAATTACACAACTGGAGAAACGCGTAAAAAGCATTCAGACCAAGACAGACAGGGCCAAAGTTGATGTGAGTAGCGTTTTGGGGAAAGTGAATGAAGCGATCGCTGGTATTAAAACGATGGTAGCCGGATTAGCAACGGATGATGATCCTTTTTCCACGATTCAGGATATGCCGGCTGATTTTCAGGATATTCAGCAGCAGTTAAATGGTTTGGAGGCGGTATTCCAAGTGCAAAAGACATTGAAAAGTATTGGATCGCAATTGACTAAGTATGAACAGAAAGTGAAGCGGCTGGAAGCCAAAGGCGAAGGCGAAGAGGCGCGTACGACCTTAGATGAGCTTAAGGGTTTGGTGACCGAACTTAAAGGCATGTCCTTGAATGATGAGACGGCCGATGAGTTACCAAATAAATTGCAACAGTTGTTTGAGCTTAAGCAGACGCTGGATGAGTCTCTGCAGAGCGCCATCGCGCCCAAGTTGTTTGACGCGAGCGGGGCGGGCGGCCAGTTTAATTTTGACCTGCCTAGTTTAAACAAGCTCATGCTCGACCAAACCCAACTTCAGCGTTACGTAGCTAAACTGGACGAGAGGATTGTGGCTGGGGCACAGCGTGTGGCCGGGCTCAAAATTATTAATAGCGCACAGCAATAATAAGAACTTAACCGAAATAAAAAAATCCTCCCCGACGTAACGTCGGGGAGGATTTTATAATTAATTTTTACATCCCTCGCGTTCTGTGGCTACAAGTATTTGTAAACACAAAGCGAGTGCGAGGGATGTGGTGGACCCTCGTCTCTACTCCTCCAGGTTGGGGGGTTGAGGGCGGGGGGCAGGTCAGCGGCGCTTCTTCGCGTGCTTTCGGGATCGGAACTCGCTGCAGGCACCGTCCAGTTGCCCGAACTTGTGCGGCACGATGACCTGCCAGACGAACCCGATGACGGGCGGCAGCGCGATCCCGATTCGACGTGGGCTAACCTGCTTCACGACGAGGTGAGCGACGCAATCGTCCCGTAGGAGAACAACATCGAATTCGTCGTCTTTGACGAGGAGCGTGGTTGCCACCTCGCTGTCGGGCGTCGGGAAGCCCCAGGTGCCGTCCTTCTCGTGGATCGGGGGCAGCGTTTCGAGCATGACCTGGGCATCGATGTACTCCTTGCCTCCGAAGAACACCACTTTTGGCGGTTTGGTCTTGTCGGCCTTCTGCATGTCGACCACGAAGATGCCATGCCAGCCATTCATGTCGTTGTCGGCCCGGGCCGGCGCGGCGATGGCGAGGAAGAACGAGAGAGCGAGCGAGACGATGTAGCGCTTCATGGGGGCTCCTTGTGGGTTGGTCCAGGGCAATCGGGAAATGCCCTTAGACGGGGTCAAAGAATCGAGCAGTGTTTTTCCCGAGTCTGCTTCGACGGCTAATTCTATTATATATAACAAAATAGGCCGTTGAAACAACAGAGTAGAATACTATAAAACGAGAGAAGTGTCAAGTGCTCGGGGCGGGGCTCGAACCCGCATGCCTTGCGGCGCAACATTTTAAGTGTTGTGCGTATACCAATTCCGCCACCCGAGCAAACGCTTCCAAATGATAGCAGTTTTATTTTATTAAATCAAGCTCCAGTAGCGTATCTATTCAGTTATTTCCAATTGTCATTCCGACCGAGTTCGCACGAGTGGAGGTCTCGCGATG
>SICD01000028.1 GCA_009694865.1 Candidatus Magasanikiibacteriota bacterium | reverse complement strand
GAGAGTAATGAGATTATTGAATCGCTCACAGCGCTGGCTAAATATTTGCGCCAATAATTTTGTATGGATAAGCCATTTTCTTATAAATTTTATCGAACCACCCAAGCCGCCTGGGACGCGATGTACCAGGAGATTTTGGTCGCGCAAAAATCTATTTATTGGGAAATATATATATTTATAGATGACGAGGCGGGGAATCGTTTTATTGATGCTTTGTGCGACCGGGCTAGGGTAGGCGTGGATGTGAAAATTATTATTGATGCCTTTGGTAGTTGGGGGTTATCACGACCGGCCGAAACGCGCTTGATAGAGGCAGGGGTAGAAGTTTTGAAATACAATCGTATCCATCCGGAGTTTGCTTTTGGCAAATGGTGGCGGCGGTTATGGCGACGCAATCATCGTAAGTTATTAATTATTGATGAAGCCATTGCTTTTGTCGGTGGCGTGAATGTGGAATCTAAAGCCTTGGAGTGGGACGATTTATTTTTAAAACTTACCGGCCCGGTTATTCGACCGCTCTTAACCAGTTTTGCTAAAACTTATCGGCGCGCCGGCGGATCCAAAAGTCGCGTCCGTCATTTATTGCGTTCCCGACTGCCCGCTGAGTTAAAAACGTTGCCGGAGAAAATAAAATTTATCGCTCATTCGCCACTCGATAATCGTTTGCCGGCTGTTCGTAAATTATATTTGCGCAGTATCGCTATGGCTAAAGAAAGCATTAATGTGCTTACTCCGTATTTTGTTCCCGATTTGCAATTGTTGCGTCTTATTACCAAAGCCAAGCGTCGCGGTGTTAAAATCAATCTTTTTCTTCCCGCGCGCACTGATCATCTTTTTATGGAGTTAATCGCGCGCGCCTACTACGGCCTTATTCATCGCACCGGAGCCAACGTCTATTTTCTTCCCAAAATGAATCACGGCAAAGCTATTATGATTGATGATAAAACCGGGTTTGTCGGCAGTGCCAATGTAACTCCGCGCAGTTGGTATATTAATGATGAAGCCGGGGTGTATTTTGATGATGAAAAAATGGCCGATGAGCTGAAGGGATTCTTTGAAGATTGGAAAGCTGGGGCCACACCTTTGGATTTGGAAAAGTGGAAGAAGCGCGGTTGGAGAGCCAAGTTAAAAGAATGGTGGGTCAAAAGAATTGAGAATTATGTGTGAACAAAATACAAGATACATGGAAAAATATTCATCAGTTCAAGCTGTCATCCTGAGCGAAGCGAAGGATCTAGTTCGCTCGCTCGTTATCGTTATGAAAAACTACAGTTTTTACGTTTACATCATGTCGAGTGATTTGAGCGCTGAGTGGCAGTGAACTAGATCCTTCGGTCGCTGCGCTTTCTCAGGATGACAGATTAATCGTCCGTTCATCTTTCTCCCCATGCTCCAGCGTAATTTTTATCACTTTTTTATTTTTTAACAGCCCTTCCACTTTTTCCGGCCACTCCACAATCGTCACCGTCCCCGGCTGCCCCAAATAATCCTCTACGCCAATATCGAGCAACTCTCGCTCGTTTTTTAATCGGTAAGTATCGATGTGGACCAAAGTTTGTAGTTTGTAGTTGGTAGGCGATTCCCCCCTCGCAGGGGGGCGACGGGGGGGTGTTGGCTCAATCTGGTACACATTCATCAGCGTAAACGTGGGGCTGGTAATGTCATCCTTAATACCCAATCCTTCCGCGATTCCTTTTACCAGGGTCGTTTTACCAGCTCCCAGTTCTCCGTATAAACAAACCACATCGCCCGAGCGCAAGCTCGAAGCGAATTTTTTCCCAAAATCTTTGGTTTCTTGGTCGGAGTGGGTAGTTATTTTTTTCATAATGACGATACTATAGGGTGCCGGAAAGGAAAAGTCAAACAAAAAAACCACCCCTCGCGTTATAGCTACAATACATTATAGTCATAACGCGATGGAGGGGTGGCCGATGTCCCCGCCACAGCGTGTGCCGAAGGCGGGGGAGGATCTGAACGATCACCGGCGGCCGAGCTTCCGCTCGATCATGGTGACGAACTGGTCGACGGTCATGTGCTCGTAGATGTCCGCGGCGGTGTAGGCTCCCGGCGAGAACCAGAACGTGATCTTGCCCGACATCTCCTCGAGGAGTCCGCCGTGGAGCCGGAGGTTGTCGGTGACGATCTGATCCGAGAGCCACTTCTTCATCCAGGTCACGAGGTCACCGAACATCATGGAGACGGCCGGAAGCTCCGCGACCATTGCTCCGAGCAGTCGTGCCCGATCACTGCTTTGAAGCAAGAGCTGGTCGGTGATCAGGATCTTCACAAGCTCCCGCCTGGCCCAGGTACGAACGTTTCGTGGGGGCATGTGCAATTTGGCATCGGCATCATCATCGAACATGGCGTACCTCCTTGGTTATGTCGAAGCTTAGCAAAGAGAGAGAGTTTTGTCAATGATTTTTGGCGTGGGTTGCTCATAATCCTACTTTTTAGTATACTGTGAGTGACGTGACCTCACCCTCCGTCCCTCTCCTCGAGGAGAGGGAGGAATTGAAAAAATGTATGTCTATATCCATCGACGAAGTCCGAAAAATCGCTCAGCTCGCCCGCATCGAACTCACGCCCGAGGAGCAAGTGCGACACGCCGAAACTATTTCGGCGGTTTTGGATTATATGAATATTTTGAATGAGGTGGATACCACAAATGTGGAGCCGACGTTTCAGGTTACGGGACTCGAGAATGTGTATCGGGAGGATGTGGTGGTTGAATCTAAACTACGGGATAAATTAATTGCGCAAATGCCAGAGGTGGAGATGGAGGAATTGGTGGTGCCGGGAGTGTTTGAATAGTTCACGCCCACTGTCATTCCGAGTGAGGCTCGCGCCGACGAGGTCGAAGATACTCCGAGGAGTGAATCTCTGGCTCAATCATTTGTCATTTCGAGCGAAGCCGTAGCGAAGTCGAGAAATCGCTTGACCGTTGAGTCGCAAAGGTCAAGGGATTCCTCCATTCGCTATGACGCTTTGTCGGAATGACAGTGAGCCAGAGATCCCTCCTGTGGTCGGGATGACAAAATAAAAGTAATATGAACTTGAACGAACTCGCAATTGTCCAAGCTGCCGAAGGCTTGCAAAAAAAAGATTTTACTTCCGTTGAATTAACGTCGGCTTGTTTGGCGCGCATCCACGAACGCAACAAAGACATCAACGCTTTTATTACGGTGTGTGACGAATTGGCCATTGAAGAAGCAAAGAAAGCTGACATGATGATTGCGAAAGGTGAAGCGAAACCACTCACGGGTATTCCTTTTGCCGTGAAAGATGCTATCTGCACCGCTGGTGTGCGTTCAACGGGGGCGGGGAAGATTTTGGATAATTACACGCCGCCTTACGATGCCACCGTGATTAAAAAAATTCGTGATCAAGGTGGTGTTCTCATCGGCAAAAATAATTGTGACGCGTTTGGACACGGAGCGAGTAATGAAAACAGTATGTATGGACCAGTGAAAAATCCGCATGATTTAAGTAAAGTCGCGGGCGGATCATCAGGTGGCTCAGCAGCCGCGGTGGCGGATAATATGTGTATTTACGCGATCGCGGAGGATACTGGTGGGTCAATTCGTCAGCCCGCCAGTTTTTGTGGTGTCGTGGGGTTGCGCCCTAGCTACGGTCGCAATTCCCGCTACGGTATTATGCCCATGGCGTCATCGCTCGATACGGTCGGTCCCCTAACGAAGACAGTGGAAGATATGGCGATTGTGATGCAGGAGATTGCTGGACGAGATCCGCTCGACGCAACGACCGTCGCCTATGACGAGCCCCCTCACCCTGCCCTCTCCCGCGGGGCGAGGGGACAGCAGCCTCCTCTCCTGGCGGGAGAGGTCGGGGTGAGGGCTCGCGTCGGTGTCCCAAAAGAGTATTTCGAGATCGAAGGAATTGATCCAGAAGTGAAAGAAATTACAATCGAAAAAATCAAACTTTTGAAAGATTCCGGTTGCGAAATCATTGATGTGAGCCTGCCGCATACTAAGTATGCCATTGCTGTTTATTATATTATCGTTCCGTGCGAAGACAGCTCTAACATGGCGCGGTTGGATGGGATACGGTACGGAGTGAGGAATACCGAGGGACGGACTCTGTATGATATGTATGCGCGGTCACGCGACTTGGGTTTTCCGGAAGAAGTGAAACGTCGAATTTTGATTGGCACGTATGCCTTGTCGGCTGGCTATTACGACGCGTATTATAAAAAAGCCCAGCAAGTGCGTACATTGATTCGTAAAGATTTTGATGACGTGTTCAAGCAAGTTGATGTGCTGATTACTCCCACCTCTCCTTTTCCAGCCTTTGGAGTAGGGGAGAAAGCGTCGGATCCCCTTGCTATGTATTTGGCCGATGTGATGTTAAGCCCAGCCTCGGTCGCGGGCGTGCCGGCACTCTCGGTTCCGGCTGGAAAAACCAAAGCGGGTTTGCCGGTCGGTATTCAAATTATTGGTGCGAGGATGGACGAAGGGCTCGTTATGCAGGTCGGTCACCAGCTGTCATTCTGAGCGTAGCGCCTGCCCGCCCCTGGTGGGAAGAATCTCTGTTCGTCGTTTGTCATTTCGAGCGAAGCGTAGCGAAGTCGAGAAATCTCGTCAACATTGGCGAGATCCCCCTCAGAGGGATCGCGAGACCTCGACGGAGCCTGCCCTGAGCTTGTCGAATGGGCTCGGGATGACAAGTTGTTTGGTCATTCGTCATTATAAAAAATTTATGCCCAAAAAAACCCTTCCTCTCCAACCCTTGCATCAACATCTTGAGACTGCCGGCGCGGCGGTGAATTACCGTGATAGCTGGCGGATTTTTAGAATTGTAGCCGAGATGGTGGATGGATACCAATTTTTAGCAGATTTGCACCATGAGGTAATTATTTTAGGATCAGCGCGCATCCCTCCGAATAATAAATATTATAAAATCGCGGAAGAATTGGGCAAGCTTCTTGGTCAGAATGGTTTTACGACTGTAACGGGCGGTGGTCCCGGCATTATGGAAGCGGCCAACAAAGGGGCGTTTCAGGTTGGCGGCGAATCGGTTGGCCTTAACATTCAATTGCCGTTTGAACAGCGTATTAATCCGTACGTAAAAAAAGCGGCGGCGTTTTATTATTTTTTTACGCGCAAAGTCATGCTCACCTCCCCAGGCAACGCATTTGTGTTTTTTCCGGGTGGGTTTGGCACGCTAGACGAATTTTTTGAAGTAGTGGATTACATGGAGCTTGGGTTTATGGATAAAGCGCCGATTGTTTTGGTCGGCAAAGAATTTTGGGAGCCGATCGTTTTATTTCTACGCGATAAATCTATCGCTGAAGCGGGAGCCATAACCGAAGAGCATATTGCCAATTGGCATATTGTGGATACGGCCGAGGAGGCGTTTGAACTTATTAAGGATGTGCCCGACCGCCCGAATGTGTGCAACAATGACGCAAATAATCCGCTGTGCCAGGAGGGCACCACCGATTGGCGCGTGTTTAGGATTTTGGCTGAACTGGTTGAGGGTTTTGAATTTTTAACGAATATAAAAAATGACGTGACGATTTTGGGTACTAAAACCGTGGCTCCCGGCTCGCCGTATTATATCGCCGCGTATGAAATTGGAAAAATTTTGGCGCAAAACCAACACGCGGTGCTTACCGGCGGTGGCCCCGGCATTATGGAGGCGGCTAACAAAGGGGCATTGGACGGCAAAGGCAAGAGTGTGGGTATTAATATGAATGTGGGCGGACAAGAGCGTAGCAACAAATTTCTCACTAACTCCATAAGTTTCTTTTTTCCTTTCGTGCGTAAGCTCATAATCACCGCGCCCTCCGAAGCATTTGTGTTTTTTCCCGGCGGCTTTGGCACCCTGCACCAATTATTTGAGCTTCTCACCCTCCAGGAAACGAAAAAAATGGATCCGCTCCCTATAATGCTCTATGATAAAAAATTCTGGCAGCCCATGCTGAATATCGTTCACAATTTGTACGTTGAGTTTAAAACAATCGGTAATCTTGATGAGAAGTTTATAAAGACGATAGATAGTCCGGAAGAAGTGATGACGTATTTAAAATGAAAACCCTAAACTCTAGAGTGTCATTCTGAGCGAAGCGAAGAATCTTCCTATTACTCAAACAAATTTGGTATAAGGAAGATCCTTCGGTCGCTCCGCTCACTCAGGATGACATTCATTCGTCATTCGAATTTCATCATTCTTCATTTTCACCTGTGTTTCCTTACTTCTCACTTCATTCTTTCCCTCTCGGCCCCATTACTATTCAAGTGTGGGGTTTAATGGTTTCACTCGGAATTATTGCCGCGGTGCTGTTAATGTCGCATTTGACGAAGCGGCAGGGTTTGAATAAAAATGTAATTTTGGATTTGGCGATTTGGGCGATTGTGGGTGGGTTTGTGGGAGCCAGGCTTTTCCACATCTTTTTTTATTACCCCGCGTTTTATTTACAATATCCCAGCGAGATTGTTAAGGTGTGGCACGGAGGGTTGTCGTCCCTCGGCGGATTTGTAGGGGCGGCGTTGGCGGTTTTTATTTTTGCGCGCAAACGTAAACTCACGCTAGAAAATTTTTTACCCTATGCCGACATTACTTCTGTCTGTTTGTGGTTAGGGTGGGGCATTGGGCGCATTGGGTGTTTTTTAATTCATGATCACCCGGGTACGCTGTCTCATTTTATGCTGGCGGCAAAATATCCGGGCGGCGCTCGTCACGACCTTGGCTTGTACGACTCGATTGTTGGCTTTGTTTTATTTATTATTTTTTTTCTTCTTTTTAAACGCTTGACGAAAATGCGAGACGGTTTAGTCATGGCATATTCTTGGATGAGCTACGCGGTCGCCCGTTTCTTTTTAGATTTTTTACGAGCGACGGATTTGCCCGGGAGTGACGTGCGTTACGCTCATTTAACCCCGGCGCAGTGGGGAATGGTGGGCCTAGTGGTGGCATTGACTTTATGGCTAAGTTATGGGAGAATGTCAACTAAACAGCAAATACGGAAGTAAAAATCCGAAATCCGAATATCGAAATCCTGAACAAATTCGAATTACCAAAACACCAATATCAAAACGCGTGTTTGAGGCATCTGGATTTTGACATTTGATATTGTTTCGGATTTAGAGTTTCGGATTTTTTATAAATGGAGGATTCGCCTAGCGGTTTATGGCGCTGCCCTGGAAAGGCAGTTTGGCGCAAGCCATCGAGAGTTCGAATCTCTCATCCTCCGCTTTACAAATTAATTACTATTATGAAGAAATTTTTACAAATATTTTTTATCACTCTGGGGGTAATATTTTTTGTGCTTATAGTCGCTGGAGTTTATTTATATGTGGCCGATCCCTACGGAATCAAGCCGCTCATTAAAAGTTTCACCGGAGGGTCGGAATCAACAGTCACATCGGCCGGCAGTCCTGCTTCAAAAACAAACCCGCTATTAACTCCAGCGCAGAATCAAACGTTAAAGGCAGTAGGCATTGATCCCACCACCCTGCCGTCCAAGATAACTCCCGAGATGGAGCAGTGTTTTTACGCAAAACTGGGAGCGACGCGCGCGAATGAAATTAAAAATGGCGCCGAACCAACCATGAGCGATTATTTTACAGCGCGCTCCTGTTTTTAATAGTAAGACGAAGATAGTAAAAGATCCGGTGCCTGCGACACGCCGCCGAGGATGACAAGTTTGGTGTGTGTGCCCGCCGGCGGGCGACCGTAATTTTAGTAATGTAATCTAACCCCTCGAGTGAGGGGTTATTATGTTGTCGTATGGGACAAAAAAGTGTATAATTAAGGTATATGGACGAAACCAAAATCGCCATTTTTAAGGGCAAGCACATCCGCAAAATATTCTACCAAAAAGAGTGGTGGTTTTCGGTTAACGATATTATTGAAGCGTTAACCGATTCCCACGACCCGGCGCAGTATTTTAAGCGTCTTAAGGAGAGAGACGAGGAGCTGGCAAAATTGACCGATAAAGGGGGGGTACAAATTGTACCACCCCTTATGTTGGACATAAAAACGGCGGGAGGAGCGCAAAAAGCCTATTGTTGGCATACAGAGGGAATTTTTCGTCTCATTCAATCTATCCCCAGCCCCAAAGCTGAGCCGTTTAAACGCTGGCTGGCCAAGGTAGGGTATGAGCGGGTACAGGAAATTGAGAATCCAGAATTAGGGCAAAAACGTACCCGGATGTTGTATAAATTAAAAGGCTACCCGGACAGCTGGATTGAACAGCGGATGCGCGGTATTGAAATTCGTGAGACTCTTACCGATGAATGGAATAAACATGGCGTGAAAGAGCAGAAAGAGTACGAAATTTTGACAGCGGAAATAGCGCAAGCAACTTTCGGTCTTACGCCGAGTCAACACAAAAAAGTAAAGGGTTTAAAGCGAGAAAACCTGCGTGATCACATGAGTGATTTGGAACTGATTTTTTCCATGCTCGGCGAAGCGGCGACCACGGAAATTACTAAAGTGGAAAATCCGGTTGGTTTTGATGATAATAAAAAAACCGCCAAACGCGGGGGCGGGGTGGCCGCAGTGGCGCGGCTTTCCATTGAAAAAGAAACCGGTAAAAAAGTTGTTAGCCCAGCAAATTATTTGCCGATTGGCAAAAAACAGAGTACAATAGATTGGTTAAAATAATTCTCGCCGCGCCTCAATAGACGTTGCGCGGCATGATTTCGCTAAATCATATGCCTAAAAAATTCTCTCCCTTTACTCTTTTCATAATCATTGGCGCGATTGTGGCGATTATTATAGTAGCGGTGATGTATTTTTATGGTCTCCCTAAGAACCTAAAATCATCAAATTCAACAACTCCAAATAATTCTGTTCTTGGTTCACCTAATTTGGCCGGGTGGCAAGCGTATAGTATTAAAGGTTTATATTTTAAACACCCTGCCAGCTATGCCGTGGCCACCAAAAATGAGAATCCTGGACAGAGTGTTATTACTGTTCAAGCAACCGGGCAAAACCGACGGATGGTGATTTTTAAAGTAAGTGATTTTAAGAATGGCGAACCCACATGGGTGTTTCCGGAGCCTAATGAAAAGAGTCGCCAGTACTTGCCATCCACACCAACCGAAGAATTAATAACCAGCGAGTTTGGGGTGTGGCTTTTTTACGCGACCGGTGATGAGGCCGCTAAAATAGAACTCCACGCGATTTTTGATAGTTTGCAAACGAACTAATTATGTTAAGCCTTATTTGGTTTACGTTTCTTTATCAGCCACTCTTTAACATACTTATTTGGTTGTACAGCAACGTTGCTGGCAATAATTTGGGGTGGGCGGTGGTGTGGCTCACTGTTTTACTTCGTGTCTTATTGCTTCCGTTTACCATTATTTCCGAATTTACCGCCCTGCGCCACAGCCAGGCCAACGACGAGGCGAAAAAGGCGATGGCGGCCTATCCGCACGATCGAATCGCCCAGCAAGCTGCGGTTCGAAAAATAATGCGCAAATACCATATTTCGCCCTGGGCCAAGGTCGTGTCTTTGGGTGTTCAGCTTTTGGTTTTTATTTTACTGTACCAGGTATTCATTGGTGGTATTAATGGACAACGTGTGTTTAAGACCTTGTATCAATGGATTGATTTTCCGGGTAAAATTAACACCATATTTTACGGATTTGAAATTGGCCGGGTTCATGATTATTTTTGGGCCGGGGCGACGGCTTTTTATTTGCTTATATCCATTGTAATTGAGAACAAAGGACGTAAAGGTTGGGATAAATCAGGGATGTATTTTTTGCTATTTTTTCCGTTGTTTACTTTTGTGGCGTTGTGGTATCTGCCCATGGTTAAATCCATCTTTATTTTGACTACAATGATTTTTTCTGATATAGTAAGCATTGTAGTAATAGCTGTACGGTGGATGTTTAAACCAAAAGAGAAAACGGCGCATTAGTATCTTAAAGTTTTTAGCAAGGAATCTTCTTCGCTCGCGACCCGCTCGCTACGAAGTGAATTTCTTTGCGAAAATAAATTCATATGTCTTCTGAATCCCTAGACAAATTAATGTACTCGTTTGTGGTAGACGATGTCCTTAAAGGACTCTTTATTTACGTCCCCCCGGGCTACGTGGCGTGTGTGTATGATTTGGGCAGGGGAGTGCTGAAAAAAGTTTTAACTCCTGGGCTTCATTTTAAAATTCCGTTTTGGCAAAAGGCCAAATTGTTTAATGTGCAGACGCTGGAATATAGCATTTCTCGCCAGTTTAATTTGGACCATGATCGCGCGTTAGGGGACATTCCTATCGCGGCGGTAACGCAAGATGGCAAACGAGTGGGTACTGAAGGCACTATTCTCCTCCGGCTTGATATTCACCAAGTGCCATCCATTTGGCAAACCATTGGTGAGGATTTTGTAGCTAAAATTGTGCGGCCCACTATTCGCAGCCGTATCCGCATGGTGTTTAGTCGCTACGATTTTCAGGAAATTATTGGGGCCAAGCGGAGTGATGTGGAACAAGATTTAAAAAGCGAACTGGAACGCATTTTTTACTCACGCGGTATTTACGTGGAGAATGTGTTGTTGAGTGAAATTTCGCAGATTAGTCAGGCGCAATAATAAATAATTATTAATTTTTTAAGCATACTTTTATGCGTAAAAGTTTGTTGGTGGGAGTTGGGTTGGGAGTAGTTATGTTAATTGGTGCGGGGTGTAACAGTTCTAATGCTCCGGTAGCTACCAGCGACAAAGCCGCTGTTGAGTCGCCGTCTAACGTATCTAAGTTGGTAGCCTTGCCAATGGAGGTTGGTACTGAAGAGGAGATGGACCACTCATTGCCAAATGCCGAAAGGAAACCTGATCCAAACGCACCCGTTCAATTTGTTATGTTGAAGAATGCGGATGAGTATGATACCGAGTTGCGCTTTCGGGCTACGGTTAAACCTGGCAAAAATATTAAAATGGTGAATATCTTTTATCGCTGTGTCGATGAAAAAGGCGAAACTTCGAAAGAGTCTAGTACTGGTTGGGGTGGGGTTGGTCCGGAAGCTAAGCCAATTCTCGCTGGTCAGACCTATGAAGACACGCTTCCGATGAGTGTTACATCGGTCCGTTGTCCCATGATTAGAGCGACTGACGTTACTTTTGCAGATGATACTGAGTGGTCATGGGGAATTAAGTAATGAAATAGCAAAAAATCAATTCAAAACAAAAGACTCTCGCAAGGGAGTCTTTTTTGAATTTCTAATTCACCTAATATCTAATTTCTAATACAATGCATAATGATTAATGCCCAGCTATCTCGGAATATGGAATGGGTATTGAAAATTATGGTTTAGACATTATATTAGAAATTAGATCTTAGTAATTTTTATTGTGCACAACTTTCTTCTTGACAGGGTATAGGAATGTGGTATATTATCACTCATATAGCTAGAGTGATAATGTATGGATTCCCGCCAACAACAACTTTTAACCCTGGTTATTGATAAATATACCGCGACAGCCGAACCGGTTGGATCGCGTGTTTTGGTTGAATCGGCGGGGCTCGATTGGAGCGAAGCCACGGTTAGAAATGAATTGCGGGCTTTGGAAGAACAGGGGTATTTGACCCACCCGCACACTTCAGCGGGGCGCATTCCCACCCTCCAAGGGTATCAAAATTATTTGCAAACTCTCCACTTGAATGACCTTAAATTGGTGGCTACCGAAGCAACCGCACTCGAAAAATCGGTTCAAGCTGTCGCCGATTACGAACAGGCGCGCAAGAACATGGCGAAGGCGCTGGTTGAGCTCTCCAACGAAACAATCTTGGTAGCTTTTTCCTGTGATTTCGTGTATTATACGGGCCTATCAAACTTATTTCAGAAGCCAGATTTTGCCGATCACCAACTGATGGCTGATGTATCGGTGGTGTTTGATCGCTGCGAAGAATTTATTCCCACTTTTTTTGATGAGGTTACCAGTGAGCCGAAATTTTTTCTAGGAACCGAGCATCCGTTTGGCGAAATGCTGTCGGTGGTCTCCATGCGTTTTGGCAAGGAAGGCGAATCGTTAATTGCCCTTTTGGGCCCGCAACGAATGGACTATAAACATAATTACGAGTTGATGAGTAAGGCGAGGGAGCTAATATAATTTTCTCAATCAGTTACCCTCTCCCTAGGGAGAGGGATGGAGGGTGAGGGCTCGTTCACATTGTGCCAGACAGGACCTCACCCCGCGCCCCTCTCCTTGAGGAGAGGGAAGCCACAAAAAATATTATGTTCAACGAAGAAGAAAAAACAAGCGATAATCTAGAAGAACAATTAGAGCCTGCGCCGATCGCCGAGTCCGTTCTTGAATTTGCCGAATGCCCCCATTGTGCCACATCTAAGGTTCAGGCTGAAGAATACAAACAAGGCTGGCAGCGCGCCATGGCCGATTATCAAAATCTCCAAAAAGAAACTAGTGAGCGCCGGCAGATGATGCTTGAGATGAGTGAACAGCAAATTTTGGAAGAATTTATTCCCGTGTACGATAATTTTAAAAAAGCTTTTGCTCATCACCCGGTGCTTCAAGAAACCGACGAAACCCACAAATTAGTACAGAATTGGATTAATGGCATCGGTCATATTCAGCGTCAACTTGCTGAGGTAATGAAAGCCCATAAGATTGAAGAAATTAAAACCGTCGGCGAAAAGTTTGATCTTAAATTTCATGAAGCGGCGGGCGAAGAAGATAGCGATGGTGAAGTAGGAACGATTTTACGTGAAGTTGATGGGGGATACCGAATGAATGGACGAGTGATTAAACCCGCAAAAGTGATAATTTCAAAATCCAAATGACAAATGCCAAATCAAATCCAAAGTTCAAAGAATCAAAATTTGAATTTTAGATTTTGAACTTGATTTGACATTTGGTTTTTGACATTTGAAATTTAAAATTTATTTAATGCTCTAAGTTAATCATGCGATAGCTTAGAGCCAAGGAGAAACCGTATGTCATTAATCCGCTGGTCTCCCATGTTCGAACCATTCCAGGACATGGACGAAATGTTTAATCGTCTCCCCGCCCTGATGGGGAGTCAACAAATGAAAGCCTTTGTGCCGGCTATTAATATGTATGAAACGGACAAGGCGGTGATGATAGAAATACCACTCGCTGGAGTTCGCCCCGAGGATGTTGAGGTGAGTGTTCAAAAAGAGGTGTTGGTACTTAAAGGACAAAGCAAAAAAGAACACGAAGTAGATGAAAAGAATTTTTACCGCAAAGAAGTGCGCAGTGGTTCCTTTTATCGCGAAATTACTCTGCCGACATCAGTATTAGAAGACAAGGTCAGCGCTGAATTTGAAGATGGAATGCTCCGAATTACCTGCCCCAAGTCGGGGCCAACTGAGGCGAAGAGAGTGAATGTGAAGGTGATTAAGAAGGATGGTAAAAAATAATTATTAATTTTTTTTATGGGCAGATTTTTACGTGGTGTCGGTTTAGCTTTAGGCATTGGCAGTGCGGCGGCTGGGGCAGTGGAAGGTGGCCGTCGAATTATGGAAACCCCAGCGATGGCGACAAAAGATGAACGTCTTCCTCCGCGCGATC
>SICD01000027.1 GCA_009694865.1 Candidatus Magasanikiibacteriota bacterium | reverse complement strand
TCGGTTGCATTAACGTCCACAATTGATCAGCTAGAAATCGAAGAAGAGATTAGCAAACCTTTACAATTTTTAAGAAAAAAAGAATATAAATACAGACGTACTAGCCAGCCAAGAAAACACTCTGAATTAGTTGTGGACGGCAAAGATGAGCAAGCCTATGAGTTGAGGTATGGATTTGACACAAAAGAGCCCAGCAGGACTGCTCGTAGAAACTACGATAGCAGTCTGGGTGAGGGAATCCGACAGGATCGAGCAGTAATGGGAGTTGTAATTTATTTACCAAAAAAAGTGGCGCAAGTAACTTACAAGATAATACAACAAGACCCCGCCTTTATCCGTCGCATTATAAAAAATATGGTTATACGGCACCAAATAAACGACGGACAAACCACGGCATGGAACTCAAAACTTTGGGAAGGTTGGATAGAAAAAAAGCCAAGTCCCTCTGAAATATATGTCAATGCCCCCGGTGGAATTGATGTACAATTTGATCAAACACACGCACACGAAATTGAATAAGCATATTACAGATTAAAAAAAATAAAGAAAGATTTTTTGTCGCGTCGCAATTCACCCCTCGCCCCTCTTGCGCCGCGCCAAAGTGAGTGAACGAAAACTTATTTTATCGATTCTTGAAAAATAGTTTAGTTGTGAGAATAAAAAAATTTACAACACTTAACAGCACGATATGCGGTTCAAGAAAAAACGCATAAATAATTTTTAGCGGATGCGCTTTTTCTCTCACCCATATTTCGCACAATTTTGATTTTAATGGATGTGCAAAACATCGCATATCGGCGAACGTTGTACGAAATAATGAAAAATTCTTTTTGTCCTATCGGGCAAATTAATCAGGGCAAATTTTAATTTTATTTATGTCTATTGAACGACCGGAAAATCACCATGAATCAAGAATGGAAAAAGAGGGAGCTTTGAATCTAAATATTGTCTCCCTTAACCATTGTAAAACAATCGACGACATGATTGGGATCGTCGAAACGGCTTCTCGCGAGGGGCGCGTAGATACAGTCATACTTGCTGAATACAATTTTAAAGTTGATGAGGTACTTGCTGAGCTCAAAAATATTGAAGCTCTCGCTAAGGATCAAAGCGTGGACATTATTCTCGCTCCCGACTCGCACGATATGAACTGGGAAGAATTTCAAAAACGGTTTCAAAGCGAAGGACGAGCTGTCGAGAAAAACGATTATAACAATCGAGATTCAATCGGAATATTTGTCGGGAAAAATGGGCTGACTTTCGCCTTTCAAAAATCATGGCAGAGTAACCCTGTGCACAAAATACCGAACACCAGTATTGGCGTAACCATTTGCGCAGAAATCGGCATAATTAAACCCAAAGATTTAGAAGGTATCAGTATTTTGTACAATCCTTCACGCGAGGCAGATGATCCGTTTTTGAAATTCAGAATGTTACAAAAATACAGCAATCCGCCCCTCACTAGAGAAGCCGTAGCTCGTCTATTGTTAGAAGATGAGTACTACAAAGCCCTACTCGATGATTCGCAATATGACCCGAATGATCCAGAGTATGTTCCCGAGTTAGACACGCGCGAAGGCCGCGAACGACAATTTAATGAAGCTGTCGAGAAAACCTTACAAAAAGCGTCCGATCCAAAAGCCTCAATTTATGTTAGAAAGATCGAAAAAGCTTTACGAGAAAGAGGTATACCGGTTGTCAGATGTGATGGGCCAAGTTGTACGGGGTTATTAAATCCATTATCTGATGTAAAGATCGAGGGCTTGGAGTACAAGGACGCTTATACAAGATTCAATTTGACAAAGGAAAAATAAAATTAAAATTTGCCCTGATTAAATTTCGCCTATCGGCAAAATAAGAATTTTTCATTACATCGTACAACAGCGTGTATGCGGTTCGAGCTTTCCCTGAAAGCCCTCTCCCATATTTGCTACGTAAACATCGCATACACGCGAACATTAGGCGAAATAAAATTTTTACGTTTTTGGTTTTTTGTGATTTGTGATTGGCGAGAGGGGCGAATGTAGCGATTGAGTGATTGAGGGGATAAATGATAATTATAGCAACAGCATAACATAGCTTCGGGTCATTTACCTTTGTCATCTCTTCTGCCGCCATATTGAACAAAAACAATCATATTGCAATAAACCCGATTAGTAACCACTCCTAAAAAACCGATATTTTAGCCAAAAAATCACCTCTTTACATTACTATATCAGTATAGTAATATAGTAAGTGATAATACTATATTACTCAAGAAATATACAAAATATATGGAAGAAGTGCTTAAATATCTACAAAACCAACTCGTCCAAGCTCCCTTTCGCTTGCGTACCTATGTGCAAGACGAACAGGGCAAAAAATACCCTCAAAGAAATATTTATATCAAAATTGATAAATATTTGAAGGATTTTTTGCATAACCCCATAGCGCAAGATCGTTGGATCATTATTCCCGGTCTTCGCGGTGTTGGCAAAACTACCATAGTGGCTCAGCTTTTTCTAAATCATTATCAAGAAGTTGACCAGCAAAGAATGTTATACATCTCACTTGATGAGGTGGTAAATGTTCTCGGCTCGTCTCTCAAAGACGTTTTAGTGGCTTATGAACGAATACTCGGTGAAAGCTTTGAAAAACTTACGCGGCCATTGTTTATCTTTATTGACGAAGCGCAGTACGACCCAAAATGGGCTTCTGTACTAAAAACTGTTTATGACAGGTCGAACAAAGTTTTTGTCGTTTGTAGCGGTTCGTCGGCCGTTTCTTTACAAACCAACCCTGATGTAATTCGTCGCTCAATTTTTCAAAAACTTTTCCCAACCAGTTTTACCGAATTCCTGATGATTCGCGACGGTAAATTTCCTATTAAAGACCTTAAGAAAAATTTAAAAGATGCTTTGTTTAATGCTAACTCTGCCAAAGACGCTTACGAAAAATTACAGAAACTTGAACAAAACGTGATAGGTGCTTGGTCGTCCATCGATCGTCATTATGTTGACGAATATTTGAAAATCGGTACTTTACCATTCGCTATTCGCATGAAGGACGAGGCGCGGGTGTACCAAACAATCTCCTTGCTCTTGGACAAGGTAATTAACCAAGATGTGCAAAGTTTGGGTCGTTTTGACGCTAAAACGCTTATCCACATCAAAAGAGTATTGTTTCTGTTAGCCGAATCCGATGTGGTGAGCGTCCAAAAACTTTCTAAGACACTTGAAACAAGCGTGAATACTGTTTCCAATATTCTGGAAGTTTTAGAGCAAGCGGAATTGCTTATACGCGTTATGCCATATGGTTCAAATTCAAAAAAAGTCAGAAAGCCCTCGCGCTATCAATTTATGTCATCGGCAATGCGATCAGCATTTCTTTCTATCGCCGGTAACGAGCAAATTTTTATCGCCCAAAAAGGCCGGCTGATGGAAGACGTTGTTGCCATGACTCTACACCGAGAGTTTGTCGCGAGCAGTCGTGGTGCGCTAAATCACGACAGTTCGAAAGGCAGCGCGGATTTTATACTCACTATCGCTGGAAAAAATATAATTCCAATTGAAATTGGTATGGGAGAAAAACTTGGCACGCAGGTGCGAAACACTATGAAAAAAGTTGGATCAGCGAAATATGGTGTAGTGATATGCCAAACCTCGCTTAAGTTGCTAGAAGACGCGAATGTAGTTAAGGTACCGCTAGACTACTTCTTGTTAATTTAAAAAGCCCACAAATACGGTGTTGTGTTAACAAATTCGCCCCCGTGATTGAACAAAAAAATAATTTGATACTGTGGTATGAATATCCATATCGCCTCGGATCTCCACTTGGAGTTTCCGGAAAACAAACGGTGGCTGGAAAAGAATCCTCTGATACCGTCCGGGGATATTTTGCTTCTGGCCGGTGATATTGTCCCAGGCGCATATAAAGAAGAAGCGAACGCATTTTACCAGCAGGTGGAAGCAGATTTCCCACATATCATTTCCGCCATGGGCAACCACGAATTTTATCATGGCGAAATTATTCAGGCGTACCCATCATACGAAAACCAAATTTCTCCGCATCATATACAGATCAATAACAAGATCGTCGTAATTGGCGGTATAAAGTTTGTCGTGAGCGTTCTCTGGAGTCGCGTGCCGCCCCAAAATATGCGGCAGGTGGAAGAATCAATGAACGATTATCATGTGATTTCGCGCACCGATGACTCGGGAAGACAGCGCATCCTGCGCGTGGCTGATACCAATCGCTACCATGATCTCTCGGTTCAATTCATACAAAACGAGGTGGAAAATTTTTCCGGCAAAGTTGTGGTTTTGACGCATCACATGCCCAGCTTACGATTGATCGCACCAAAGTATGCGCACAGTCCCATTAATTCCGGCTTTGCAACCGATCTTGATGATCTTATCTTGTCGCATCCGAATATTGCGCTATGGGTTTGCGGCCATTCGCATGAATTCGCAGATATGATGATTGGAGACACTCGTGTTGTGAGAAATCCGCTGGGGTATTTGCAGAGCGGGGAAGGAAAGGGGTTTCGGAGAGATTTTGCGGTGGAGGTATAAAAAACCATGGGGACAGGATTGAATATGGTTGTGAAACAATCGAATTCGCCCCCCCCCTGTGATTGATTGACGAAAAAAACAAAAAGTGAAAATAATTCACATCCGCTAACAGCACGATATGCAAAATCGGCCCCGCTTTTTTGCATAATAGCCGACGGCCATTAGCTGAAATATTCCTTTTCTTTTTTGGGCTATCGCCCAATTGTTTTAAAAAAAAATCAAATTTCTTTTTCTCTATTTTTATAGGGGAAAAGTTGCAGAAATTACAAAAAAATATATAATTCGCAAAGGTCGACAAAATAATCACTAACTAGTTAACTAAAAAATTATGAAAACTCTAAAAAAAGATTGTTAAACCATTAACTCACTTAAAATTATGGCATCATTTTATTTACATTTGCTTGCGTATCTAGTGGTCTCGTTTGCGATTGGTGTTGTTTGGCACGTTGTCCTTTTCAAGGAGTATTACAAAAAACTTGCAATCTACTCGAATATCGAAAAGCCAAGATTCTCTTTTGGTTTTTCCGCGATGCTCATTCAGGGAATAGTCTTTGCTTATATATACCAGCTCGTAGCAAACCCATTGCTGTTCGGATTCGGTCTCTTTCTTCTCCTCGTTAGTTTTATGGTATTTGCCGAAGCGGGCAAACAAAATACTACATCCTTATCTGGGTTTGTCACCATACAGACAGCCTTTTCTGCGGTTCAAACAATCCTCGTTACTTTGGCATTTGTACTTGTCTCATCTTTTTTCTAAAAGAGTAACGAACCTATGAATTGGGATATTTATTTCATCGGTACTGTGCAAAAATTTCTCGGGCCTGGTGGTTGGGTGTATGTTGCAGTACCAAAAAAATATACTCTAGAACTTAAGCGAAGAAGGCGCGCGTGGGGTATGTATCCAATTACCGCGCATGTCAGGGGAACATCTTGGAAAACCAAGCTTATGATGAAGAAAGGCGGTGATTTTTTTATAGCTCTTAAGGCGTCGGTGCGGAATAAAGAGAACATAGCCGTCGGTGATCGGGTAATGGCTTCTTTCAAGTTGGAGTAATGTGTCTTTTCTTTTGAAAGAAGGTTTGAAAAAGATTAGGGCGAAGCACTACGACATTGGCGGCGTTGTAAAATTTGACATTTGACATTTTGATTTTGAAATTTAGTTAATACTTCTTCACCACCATCGCCTCCGCCACGCCGATTAAAAACAAATTCACCATTAATGATGACCCGCCATAACTGACAAATGGCAAGGTGACACCCGTAATGGGGAGCAGTCCTAAATTAGCGCCCACGTTAACAACCAATTGACTAAAAAATAAAATGGCGATACCGCTCACCGTAACGGAAACGAAATCGTCCTTGGCATTTCTGACGATAAAAAGAAGGCGCCACAATAACAGACCATACAAAATAAGGAGGAGACTAACGCCCGCGAACCCCAGCTCTTCCCCAATAACGGAAAAAATAAAATCCGTCTGGGCTTCTGGCAAAAATCGCAGTTGCGATTGCGAGCCAAAACCAAGCCCTCGGCCAAAAAATTTTCCGGCACCGACCGCGATAATGGCCTGCGTACTATTATATCCGGCGCCAAGCGCGTCACGTTCCGGATAAACAAACGTCAACACACGTTCTTTTTGATACGGTTGCAATAAAAAAAACCACGCCAATAACCCGCCCACGACCGCCACAATAACAAAACCGGCCACATACCGTGCCCTGACCCCAACCAAAAGCATAATGCCAAACCAAATGAGGCCGATAATGACGCTGGAACCAAGATCTGGTTGCAACATAATAAGACCAATAATAACAAGAGTAATAATACCCGTACCAAAAAAAAATAACGGTCGATCAAAACGCCGTCCAAAATGATATACAATATATCCCAACATCATAATAAGACCAATTTTCGCCAGCTCCACCGGCTGGAAAGAAAACCCGGGCACCGTAAACCAGCCGCGCGTGCCGCGAATGGTGGTGCCAAAAATTAAAACAAGCGCGAGGAGAGCCAAACAACCGCCATACAATACTTTGGCGTATGAGCGAAACCATGTGTATTGGGTAACGCTAGCGACAATAAGAACGGTAACGCCTAAACCACTCGCCAAAAGTTGTTTTTTAAAATCCGTCAAATTAACGCCGTGCGATAAATCCACGCTATAAATCGCCGCCAGGCCAATTGCAACCAATAAAAACGCTGCCGTCAAAAGCACCCAATCAAAACTGCGGGGGGAAAATTTCTTTAAAAAATTCATACATGTGTTTATTTAGATTGGTGGGGGCAAATACACAGCAGAATCATAGACGTTAATAAGCGGTAAAATTTTAACATCCGTAACGCTTACATTTGGAACAAAACTTCGCACATCAACAGCTTTTATTTCCAGCGATGCAAAATCGGAAAGCTCAAGCGGAATCAGTCCCGCTAAACTATCACCAGACATAAGCCCCACGTAAAACATTGGTTTAGCATATCCGTACGAACTTTTATTAGCAAGCGTAAAACGAATGCGGTGGGCGCTCGCCCCGCCCGCTGTATTAGCGGTGCTAAAGTCAAACTTGTCGGTAACAAATTGTAGCCGCTCGGCCTGCCACTCGGCCGGAGTTGGAACAATTTTAGACGAAATACGCTGCCAGCTAACATTTTTTAAATTCAAACTCACACTCCCCGGTGCCGCCGTAGAAGAGATACCAAACAATACTACCGGTCGCTGTTCGCCCGGTAGGAGCGTAGCATGCTGTGCCGCTGATTCCGATCCATCAACGACAAAAGAATAATCAAATTTTACCAGCCAACGCTGGTTCAAATTAGCCAGCTCGGCCACCGCGTCATATTTATCTACTCCCCCCGGAAGTATGCTAGTACTTATCACCGTAATAGCTTGCGGAGCGAAACGCGGATGTTGCAAAGTATAATCAGAAAAATTGCCTAAATTCCGCATCACGCCAACATCAACCGGCATGTCACGTAAAAAAAACCTAAACCAACCAAAAAGACTATACCCAACCATTACAATAATAAAAATAATCAGCCCAATAACCACCGCGCGGTGGAGCGCCACCTCATGTTGAGCAAACCACAAGCCCCTCTTCAGTTGCTTACTATCAAACTCGCCGGTTGGATCCTGATACGCCATAAAATTAGGCGCCTTGGGCGGCTTTGATTTTTTTCCATCCAATGGGGTGATAGGGGCGGCGTTATTATTTTGAGTATAGATATTTAGCATAACTACGAAAATACGAAAGAATACGAAAATACGAAATTACGCCAGATGGTGGCATGGTGCTTCTGCGCTACTTTTTCGGCATTTCGGACTCTTTCGTACTTTCGTAATTATATTATACCCTAAATCCCCTTTTCTGCCAAAGCTTAACACGTCATACAGTATTTGTTTTACTACCCTGTGAAAGGAGAAACCATGCTGATAGACAAAACCTTGGCACGCCTCGAGAGGGCGCAAGGACAGGACGACCGCGAACTGAAACGTGCTGCCCGCGATCTCGGCCGTGAGCTGGCGCGTGGTGACCCCGAGATGCTCGCCCACTTCATCTCGGCCTGTAGCCGCTTGCCCGAGGCCTATGACCTGTACGTCAAAGGATTTCGGGCCACGCTCATGGAACTGGCCAGTGCGTTCATGGCATCAATCCAAGACAAACAGGAAGAGGTGGCTATAGTAGAGCGGGCGCAACAAGAGGGCTGGCAGCACACCCTGGAGATGCTCGACATTGAACCTCAACCAAGAAGCGAGATAAACGCCGAGCTTCTTGGGCAACTGGCAGAAGCCCAAGTCGTCGATCTATTCAAAGGCGTGTCTCATGTAGCTCTCACCCTACGCGGAGAACGGGTGCTCGCTGCACTGCGCGCCGCCGCCCAACCGTCGTTGTAATCTCGGCTTCCCATCGTGCTCTGCGGCGAACTTCTCGCCAACAAGCCCACCGACGCCCAGCCGACGTCGACCCTCCACCTGACTTCGTCGGGTGGTTACTAAAAACAGCTTAATTTGTAGGCTGTTTTTTGATTCCCTCACTCTTGCTCTAAACGCCCCATTATGGTAAAATATCCCCAATCGCCAATTTGATATTTGTCATTTGGAACTTGTCATTTTTACCTTTATGCCCCTTAGAAAAATCCAAAAAGGAAGAATTGAAGTGAAACAGACTTCAGACACTAAACAACCAAAGTCCAAAGTCCAAAGTCCAAAATCCGCTACTGACTACAGTGCCTCGAGCATTACCGTGCTCGAAGGCCTGGAAGCTGTCCGTCGCCGCCCGGGCATGTACATTGGTTCCACCGGCGCGGTTGGTCTGCATCACCTCATTTGGGAAACCGTCGACAACTCTATCGACGAAGCCATGGCTGGTTTTGCCAAACGCATTACCGTGCGTTTACTGCCCGACCATACCGTGGAAGTTTCCGACGATGGCCGCGGCATTCCGGTTGACATTCACCCCAAAACCAAAGTCTCGGCTTTGGAAACCGTTATGACGGTTCTCCACGCCGGCGGCAAATTCGGCGGGGAGGACAGCGGCTATAAAGTCTCCGGTGGTTTGCACGGCGTTGGCGCGTCGGTAGTAAACGCCTTATCCACCTATACCAAAGCCGAGGTGCATCGCGACGGTAAAGCCTACGCGCAAGAATATAAAATCGGCGTACCTCTAAAAAAAGTTCACGAAATAGGCAAAGCTAAAGACACTGGCACCACCATCACCTTTCGGCCTGATGCTTCAATTTTTGAAACCCTCGATTTTGAATGGAAAACTATCGTGGATCACTTGCGCCAGCACACTTACCTCACCAAAGGCGTGCACATGATTATTAAAGACGAACGCGGTCCCGAAGAAAAAAGCAAAGACCTAACCGCTCTGCAATTCCCCAATCCAACATTCCAATTTTACTTTGAAGGCGGTGTGGCTTCGTATGTTCGCTACCTCAACCATAATAAAGAAACTAAAAACGAAACTATTTTTTCGGTTGATAAAGAATCTGAAGGCGTGCGGGTGGAAATTGCCTTGCAATACAGCAACGAATTTTCTGAATTACTTTTTGCTTTCACCAACAACACGCATAATCCCGATGGCGGCACGCACGTGGCTGGTTTCCGCACCGCCCTCACACGCAGCATCAACACCTACGCTCGCAACAAAGGCTTCCTCAAAGAAAAAGATCAGAGTTTGAGCGGTGAAGATGTACGCGAAGGCCTCACCACGGTCATATCAATTAAACTACGCGAACCACAATTCGAAAGTCAAACCAAAGGCAAGCTCGGCAACACCGAAGCCAAAACCGCCGTGGAAGCGGTGCTGGGCGACGCTTTTCTTATCTTCCTCGAAGAACACCCCAAAGATGCCGAGGGCATTGTGGGCAAATGCGTCCTCTCCGCCAAAGCCCGCGCCGCCGCTAAAATGGCTCGCGATACTATTTTAAGAAAAGGCGCGCTGGAAGGCTTTACCCTTCCCGGCAAACTCGCCGACTGTTCCAGTCGCCACGCCGAAGAATCCGAATTATATATTGTGGAAGGAGATTCCGCCGGCGGCAGCGCCAAACAAGGCCGCGATCGCCATACTCAGGCCATTCTCCCCCTGCGTGGCAAAGTACTTAATGTGGAGCGCGCGCGCCTCGACAAAATTTTGACGAATAACGAACTTAAAAATCTTATCATCGCCATGGGCACCAACATTGGCGAAGCATTTGAAATAGAAAAACTCCGCTACCACCGCATCGTCATCATGACCGATGCCGACGTGGACGGCGCCCACATTCGCACCTTGCTCCTCACGTTTTTCTACCGTCACTTCCCCGCCCTTATCACGAAAGGCCACATCTACATTGCCCAGCCACCACTCTACAGCGTTAAGTACGGCAAATCAATGCAATACGCCTACAACGACGAAGAAAAAGAAAAAATCCTCGCCGAATTAGAAAAAAACAAATCCGTTAAATCGCTCCGAGGTGGCGCCAACACCCCCCACCACCCCCCTGCCATGGGGGAATCGTCAAATCCCCCCTCGCAGGGGGGCTCGGGGGGGGTATTGGCCGATGCTAGCGACACTGATGCCTCCGGTGAAACCGAATCCTTAGTTATCGCCGGTATCAAAGTCAACATCCAGCGCTACAAAGGTTTAGGAGAAATGAACCCCGAACAACTGTGGGATACCACCATGGACCCCGCCAAACGCCTCATGAAAATTGTGACTGCCGAAGACGCCGAAGCCGCCAACGAAATCTTTGAAATTTTAATGGGCGACGAAGTAGAACCGCGCAAAAAGTTTATTCAAACGCACGCGAAGCAGGTACAAAACTTGGATATTTAAAGCTATGAACACGCCAATAGATGATCGAGACAAAGTTGTAGCAGCAGAATCAGAATTCGAAAAATTCTCACGACTGTCTACACTCGAAGCTCTCGAACTTGCTGAAAAATTAGGCTATCAGATCAAGAGATCGGATACTAGCTATACAATTTTTAAAGCTGAAAAAGAGGGTGGTGGTTGGTTTGTGAAAAAAGAAGTGCCTGGATTAAAGATGGGAAGAGATGGTAGTCCCTATCGCTAAACCTATGGACATTATCCTTAAAAGTATCGCCGCTGGCGTAGTAACCGCTGTCATTTTACTCATAGCTCGATTTTTCGGCCCCAAATTAGCCGGCGCGATTGGTGGCATCCCAATCGTCTTTGCAATCTCATACGTCTTTTTGACTATGAGCGCCAAGACCCCCCCCCGAGACTTTTTGATTGGCGGAATTTATGGAGCAATCGCGGCGATCTTTTTCAGCATAATCTTAATTTGGCTCAACGCACAATTTCTCAAGACCTACTGGCTTAACTTCGCTATCGCCTACGCCTTGTGTTTTCTCTTCGCCCTAGGCCTCACCTACTTTACTTCAAAATAATTTTCCACACCCCCCTCTTGACACTTTCGCCATACTATAGTATACTTATTTCATATTGATTCAGCCCTCCGGGGGCTGTTTTTAAAACCGTAATCTATGAATATTGTCGCTTCCATCAAAAACTACCTTATCGGCTCATACGCCGAAATGAAAAAAGTCACCTGGCCCACCAAACAGCAAACCATTAACTACAGCCTTTTGGTGATTGGTTTAAGCATTGGCATGGCGGTGTTTTTCGCGGTTTTGGATTATGTATTTAATTTGGGAATTACTACTTTGATTACGAAATAAAGGCTGGGAAAGCTTGGGAAGCTCGGGATGCTGGGAAGGCTTACAAAACGCCTCCCAAGCATCCCAGGCCTTCCGAGCCTCCCAAGCCTTCTCATACACCTATGGCTAAACAAAATCTCAACCTCGGTCGCCGCTGGTACGTGCTCCACACCTATAGCGGCTACGAGGAAAACGTCAAACACAACATCGAACAGCGCATTGAATCGTTCGATATGCACGACAAAATTTTTGCTGTCTTAGTGCCTAAAGAAAAGAAAATTAAAATTAAAAATGGCAAACGTATTAACGTGGAAGAAAAAATCTTCCCTGGATATATTTTGGTAGAGATGATTGTGACGGACGATAGTTGGTACATGGTGAGGAACACTCCCAACGTTACCGGCTTCGTTGGCTCCGGCACCACCCCCACCCCCATTGATGAAAAAGAAATGACCAGCTTAATTAAACGCACCAGTGGCGCGGCGGAACCCAGCCACCGAATTGACTTTGAAGTTAACGACGTGGTACGCATTGTGGATGGTCCGTTTAAAAACTTTGAAGGCAAGGTCAGTAGTGTCGACCACGAACGCGGTCGCCTCAAAACGCTCGTGTCCATGTTCGGGCGTGAAACTCCGGTGGAGTTGGATGCTTTACAAGTTAAGAAGATTTAACATTCATCGTCTGTCATCCTGAGCGGTAGCGAAGGATCTAGGTCTCTCACCAACGAACCAAACTAGATTCTTCGCTTCGCTCAGAATGACAATTGGTACGTTGCTCGATTTATCGGGGCTTCTCAACGGACTAATAAACAAATAATCCAATAATTTAATTTATGGCCAAAAAATTACTTACCCAAGTCAAACTGCAAATTCCCGGCGGCGCCGCTAACCCCGCCCCTCCAATTGGTCCGGCCCTCGGCCAGCACGGCGTTAACATCGCCGGCTTTTGCAAAGAATTTAACGACAAAACCAAAGATCTAAAGGGTGACATTGTCCCGGTGGTAATTTCTATTTACGCCGACCGCAGTTTTTCTTTTATAATGAAAACAGCGCCAGTTGCCGAAATGATTAAAAAAGCCGCCAACATCAAAAAAGGCTCCGGCAAACCACTCCAAGAAAAAGTAGGTAAAATCACCAAAGCCCAAGTCCGCGAAATTGCCACCAAAAAAATGCCTGATCTTAATGCCAACGACGTGGAAGCCGCCATGCGCATGGTAGAAGGCACGGCGAGACAGATGGGAGTGACGATTGAAGGATAGAACACGATACACGAGACACGCAAAACGATACAAAAAAATCCGAGTTAGAGACTCGGATTTTTATTTAATAGTTTCAAACTTACTTTTGTTGTCTGTCAGCTATTTCATCAAAAATTGCTTTCAACGCTTCTTCAGTCACGCCCTGTGGCCCTTCTTTAGACCGAAGTTCGTCTGCGCGCTGTCCGTACTCTTGCTGTTCTTCGCGACTAAACAAACGACCATCAACATGCGTCATAATGCTAATAGATGCACGTTTTTCTCCCTGGAATTCTTCAGGCATAAAATAAATATTTTAATAAATTTAACTTCTCTTATAGTACTCTCTCTCTCTGCGTATTTCAAGTCGACCCTGTGGATAACAAAAAACGCCTTACTGGCGTCCTTGTATCGTTATCCATGTATCGTGTACCGTCTCACTTGATCAGCATGGCATCGCCAAAGCTATAAATACTGTAAAAATTCCTCAAGACTTAATCCGCCCTGCTCTAGTATATGTTTCAGTGTTCCTTTGCGCACGTCCTTATGGTGAAACGGAATCGTAACACCTTTGTCGCCGCGCACATAAATACGGTGGCTACCGTTTTGACGGACAAAAATAAAACCAGCGCGTTCCAGCGCGCGGATAACTTTAGTAGGAGTCAAAACCGGCAGGCGCGGCATATACCTAAAAGGCCACTTGCACGGGAGCAATAATAACCCGCGACTGTTTTTTAAACCAATCTCGTTTGGTTCGCTCGCGCATCACTGACAACCAGAGCTCGGCGGCTTCGCGGATATTGGCCAAAGCCTCCTCAAACGTATCGCCTTCCGAAATGCAACCGGGAAGTTCGGGAATAGTAACCGTGTAGCCGCCAACCTCTTCATCTGCCTCAAAAATGGCTACATATTCAGCAACTTGTTTGGTAATAATTTTTTGTCGCTTCATATGAAGGTAGTATATTATCTTACAGGGCTATTGTCAATATCAATTTATTTTATCATCATCGCATCCCCAAAACTATAAAAACGATACTTTTCTTTAACCGCTTCTTGATAACAC
>SICD01000026.1 GCA_009694865.1 Candidatus Magasanikiibacteriota bacterium | reverse complement strand
TATGTCTGCTCGGCACTCACGAGCCAAAGCCCGGCCTCAAAAAAAATTTAAAACTCGCGCCGTTTTTAAAGTAAAAAAACTGGCTCGAATTCCACGGCCAGCTAAAAATATTAAACTTAAGAAAAAAATCCTTGCCAAAAAGCATGGTAATTTTGTAGTACCGCGTGCTGGAGCAGGCGCTCCCAAAAAGAAAAAACGATTTTTTAACCGTGGCTTCAAAAAGCCGGTTGTACCTACAGTTGCTATTGTTGAACCCACCGCGGAACAGGTGTGGGACATGATACGAAAAGGGCGAAATCGCGGTTTTTTAACCGAAGTCGAACTTTTGCAAACCATGTCTCGTCCGGAGGGGTATTTAGACTTGTACGAGGGCGTTATAGAACTGCTCGACAAAAATGGCATTACTGTAGTTGAAGGCCAGTCGCAACTTTTGGGAGTAAAAAAAGAACGCACCGAAATTTTAAAACAATTCCAAGGGGCGCAACCAGACATGGAAACGCCTTTTGATTTAGGGCAAATTTCATCAGATTCAATCCAAATGTATTTGCGCGAAATTGGCAAGATCCCTCTTCTTACCGGCGAAGAAGAAGTGTCGCTGGCTAAGCGCAAGGAACGCGGCGACAAGGCGGCCGATCGCAAGCTGATTGAAGCGAACTTGCGTCTGGTGGTGTCTATCGCTAAAAAATTCGTGGGCAAAAGTTTGTCCCTGCTCGATCTTATTCAAGAAGGCAACATCGGCCTTTTTCGCGCCGTGAAAAAATTTGATTACCGCAAAGGCTATAAATTTTCCACATATGCCACTTGGTGGATTCGTCAAGCCATCACGCGCGCCTTGGCCGACCAATCGCGTACTATCCGCATTCCAGTGCACATGGTAGAAACCATCAATCGTTTCCAACAGGTTCAGCGCCGTCTGCTCCAAGATCTGGGCCGTGACCCCACCCCCGAAGAATTAGCCGCGGAAATGGGCGAGGAAGTGAGCAAAATTCACCACATCATGAAAATTTCGCAGGACACCATGTCCTTAGAAGTTTCCATTGGTGATGATGATGACGACACGCAATTGTCTGATTTTATTGAAGACACCAAAAATGTGTCCCCCGATCGCGCCGCCGCTCTGCAGATTCTTCGGGATTATGTAGCTGTCGCCATTAAAGATCTAGCGCCGCGAGAGCAAAAAATTCTCGAAATGCGTTTTGGGCTCGGAGACGGTGTAACGCACACGCTCGAAGAAGTTGGTCAGGAGTTTGGCGTTACCCGCGAGCGCATTCGCCAAATTGAAGCCAAGGCACTCGAAAAAATTCAACAGTCAGATATTGTCAGTAAACTTAGGGATTATTAAAATGTACGAAATGAGAAAACTGCGAAAGTGCGAAACCCCAATTGTCATTCTGACGACGAAGGAAGAATCTCTGTCTCAATTGGCCAGTTGTCGCACCGGACAGAGATCCTTCAGTCGCTGTGACGCTCTTTCAGGATGACAAAATTGGTGTTTCGTAGTACAAAGTAAATTATGAAAATCGTTCTCTCCGGCGGCGGCACGCTTGGTCCTGTCATCCCACTCTTGGCTGTCCGGGATGTAGTCATCAAAAAATTTCCATCCGCGCAATTTGTCTGGGTCGGTACTAAAATCGGACCAGAGCGGGAAATTGTAGAAAAGGCGGGAATGCCTTTTTTTGTCATTGGGGCGGGCAAATGGCGGCGTTACATGTCGCTGTGGAACATTATTGATATTATTAAGCTGTTGCTGGCTTTTGTTCAAGCCTTCTGGTTTTTAATTATTGAAAAACCCAATCTTGTTATTTCAGCCGGCGGGTTTGTGAGCGTCCCTTTGCACACCGCCGCCTGGTTTCTCGGGGTGCCGGCCTGGGTACACCAGCAAGATGTGCGAGTTGGTTTTGCTAACCGTCTCATGTTTCCGGGCGCGAAAAAAATTACCACGGCGCTTAAACAAACCACCGAATTTATTGGCGGTAAAAAAGTGGAGTGGATTGGCAACCCCTGCCGGGAATCAATTTTGCAGTGCGCGGCGTCATTGTCATTTCGACCGAGCCTAGCGGCGAGTGGAGGTCTCGCGATGCCTCAACAGGCAATCTCGCCAATTGACAAGCGAGATTTCTCGACTGCGCTCCGCTCCGCTCGAAATGACAACGGTGAATGCGGAGCTACAAATACATCCCGTCAAAAATTTAACATTCCCGCCGACGCGCCGATTATTTTTGTGCTCGGTGGCGGCACTGGTTCGGCTAATCTTAATAAATTGCTTCTGGAAGCGCTTCAAGAAATTCCTACCAATTGGCACATCATCCATTTAGTAGGAAAAGACCGTCCTAAAGAATTGGCGCTGTACGCGGCCGGAGTATTTTCCAATTATCACGTGTTTGAATTTTTTACCGATGAAATGAAAGATGCCTACGCGCTGGCCGACGTGGTGGTGGCGCGCGCCGGTTTTGGCACGCTCACCGAACTGGCCGCTCTTTCTAAAGCGGCCATTATTCTCCCTATGTATGGTAGCCACCAAGAAGATAACGCCCGTTTTTTTGCCGAGCGGGACGGCATTATTCTTATGCCCCAGGCCATGAGCACAGGAATAAAGCTTGCTATAATGCTTAAAGACCTCATGGAAAATCCCGCGGAACGCGCGGCGCTGGGAACAAATTTACACAGTCTTCTGCCTACGGCCAGGCCAGAGAAAATTATAGAGATTGTAGAAAGTTTGCTCAAATAGAAAATATCAAAATCTCGGTTTAGCGACTGCGTTGCTTGCGTGTTTTTTCTCGAATAAATATGAGACAGTAAAACATCCCTCCCACCATTCCCATAAATAAATCTTTCATCGTATCAGATTTGCTGGGCTGGTAGAGCGTGCCAAAAATCTCGTCCCAAATAAACTCATAAAATTCCCATAATACTGCCGCGATCATCACGAACCCTACAATAATAAAAATTTTGAGGACACGACTGCGAAGCGTAACGCTTTTGGCGCGTTTCGCAAGTTCTAAGACATGATTCGCGCTATGGGCCATTGCTATGCCGCCGAGGATGTGAAGCGCAATGTCTGCCTGATACAGTCGCCCGGCATCAGGGAGAATAAGCATCAGTGCGTAGTTAATCATAAAAACTAGGAAGGGGAATAGTCCTAGTTTTAGCAAATCACTTTTCGTGAAAAGCGTAGCTTTCATTAACACAGTATAACACACTCGGCTGTCTTGCTCAAAAATTTAACCAATGATATACTAACAGCCTATGATTCTGCTTCGTATTATTTTGGCCAGCTTGGCGGTCAGCCTCCTATCATTTGTGGGCGGAATTCTTTTAGTATCAAAAAAAACCTGGCAGCAATTTCAATCCGAACGAGTGTCGGCTTATTTGGTAAGTTTTGCCGCTGGTGTTATGTTGGCCACCGCTTTTTTAGATGTCTTGCCGGAAGCGTTGGAGAAAGCCGGCTCTAATTTTCATCCGGTTCTTTTGGCCACGTTACTTGGCATTATTGTGTTCTTTTTTTTAGAGCGTTTTGTATTGTGGTTCCACCACCATGATGACGGGCACGGTAGTAGTCCGTCTGTTTTACTAATTTTAGTGGGGGATGGCGTGCATAATTTTATTGATGGCGTGGCCATTGCCGCCACTTTTATGACGAACCCGGGGCTGGGAATTATTACCACTCTCGCCATTGCCGCGCACGAAATTCCGCAGGAGATCGGCGATTTTAGCGTACTAATCCACGGCGGGCTCTCGCGTTCAAAAGCGCTTTTTTACAATTTTCTTTCCGCCTTAACCGCTCTCATTGGCGCGATTCTAGGGTTTTTCTTTTTAGGAAAATTAGAAAATATTTTACCAATTTCACTCGCCTTTACCGCTGGCATGTTTATTTACATCGCCTGTTCCGATTTGATTCCGGATCTTCACCAAGAATTTCGTCGCGAAAAACGCTGGATTCACTCCATTCCTTTTATTTTTGGTATCGTCTTATTGTGGTTTCTCATTAGCCGTTTGGAAGGTTGACATTGTTCTTCGACATATTTTGTCTCAAACAATAAAAAAATTACCCCCCAGCCACCCCTTGCAACTCATTCATAAATGTGATACGGTCGAAACAGGAGCTCGTCTGTTAGACGAATAGCTAGGTGAACGACTAGATGAATCCGGGTTCATCTAGCAGAAGCACGAAATATATCTTGCCTTAGCCAAATTCCATTTTTAAAAACCAGTGACCAACGCTAAGGAAATTATTGATGGGCATGGATCATTGACACAAGCATATTCCTGTATTCTGTAGGTGAAGTTAAGGTTAATTTTCTATGAGACGTACGTTAGCAAAAAGTTTAAAATTATGTTTGGTGGCAATTTTAATGATTGCCGGTTTTTCTGTTTGTTTATCTCACGCCAACGCTACTGAGCATGCCAATTACGAAGAACGTACGGTGTTGTCCATTTCTGATGTGCACCCGCATTGTTGCGCAAATCAGCCAACAGTAGTAAAGGCTAAAATATCTAACGCGGTATCAGTAGGAGATTATACAAAAGCCACCTGGAAAAATGGTGGCGGCTGCCACGCTATTGTTAGCGGCATCATTGGCGTAAGTGCCAATCTATCCTCGACGCTGTCATACTCTCATTATAAAGAGCTCATACCTATAACGCAGCAACAATTTTCAGTTGTCATGCGATCTTGATTTTTTCTCAAAATTTTAAACAATAATCCGCTAGGCTTATTGTTTTTTATTATTTAATTAAACGTACTTGCGTTATGAATAAAAAAATTTCTGTTTTAGCGAGTATGCTCGCTGTAGTTGTACTCGTTGGTGCCGGTTGTGCTTCAAAACCTACCGCGCCAACGGCTGATCATGGAGCAAAACCGGTGGCTGGGGAGCCGCCGACCGAAACGGGGCATGGCACTGCACCAACCGGAGACCATGGTAGCGAGGGATCCCACCTTGCTCGGCTCGCTGGTTCGCGGGTTGAGTTGGAGAATAAAAATAATCTAAAACCTGGAGACGTCACCTTCCGTTTTAAACTCTATGGATTGGATGGTCACGCGTTTGGGGCTAACGATCTAAAAGTCGCTCATGAAAAGAAAATGCATTTTTTGGTGGTTAGAGATGATATGAACCAATTCCAACATATTCATCCCGAATATACTAACGATACGTGGGAAGTAAAAACCACTATTCCTGAAACCGGATTATATCAACTGTATATTGATGTTGAACCAGAGGAAGAAAAGCCGCTTGTTCTCCGAGTCCCGGTCACGATTGGCGGGCCGACAGTTACCAAAAAATTTTCCGACACCTAATTCAGATCAATCGGCGGACGATGGGATCTATCGCGCCGTAGTAAACGCTGATAAGGCTCTGAAAACTAACGAGCATATCACCCTAACCTTTACTCTCACTAACAATGGCCAGGTCGTTAAGAATGTTGATCCGTATTTAGGCGCCTACGGCCATGTGGTTTTAATCCGACATAATGATCCAGATGACTTCTTCCATGTTCATCCGATAACGGAAACCAAGCCAACTGATGGTAAGGTAGCGTTCGAAGCCCAATTTCCGACTGCCGGACGCTATACGTTATACGCCCAGTTTAATATCGGAGCTAGCGTTAAAACATTTCCCATAACCGTTGACGTGAACGAACCAGGAACCGATACGGAAACTCACCCAGCGTGTACCGGAGATCATTGCGCAAAATAATCTAATAAAATTATGTCTATATTAAAAACGAAGCATGCAATTGCGGCTGTTGTTCTGGTTGCAATTGCCGGAGGAGGGATAGCGGTGTATGGTCGTTTTTCGGCCGAAGCCGGACGGGCGGAACAAGCAGCCACGCTAGAGAGTCAAACAACCTCAACGGTTACGGCTACTACGGTGCCGGTTGAAACAGCAACTGATGGAGATGTAGAAAAGCTTGGCGCCTCAAATATCTCCTGGCCCGGAGAAATTCTTTCCACCGCTGATGTACAGGTATTTCCGGCTCGCGAGGGGCAAATTGCCGAATGGCGCGTGCGGTTAGGACAACCGGTTTACCAAGGCCAGGTGTTGGGTAGATTATCGGCCGGGCCGGTTTCAACTGAGTTCGTATCGGCCTTAGCTGAACGCCAGCAAGCCATCGTGCGCGCTCGCGCTAATGTTGAGGCCACCACCCAATATATTATGACGTCGAAGCAGCAATTGGTTGAACTTAAATTAGCTCTCGACACATCACGCGACGCGGCGGTGGGAGCGGCGGAACGGAATTTACAAGCCCTTATGGGGGTGGCAACTACCACTACAGCGAGCGGTACGACACCGGGGCTACTAACTCTTAAACGAGATAAAATTCGTTCTCACGCTCGCCAAATCTTACAGCACTACATCAACGAATTGAGCGTTCATTATTTAACCGCCACGTCGCAACACCCCGACCAGCTCTATGGCACGTACCGCCTCAAGAATTATATTGGTGTTATAAGCTCAGATGCTAAAAATAATTTTGATAATGCTGTTTTGGCATTGGGCAAAGATTTACAAGATCCTTCCGCTATACCGGAAGCCTCTACATTCGCTTACTTAAAGGCGACCCAAAAATTATTGTTGGCGAGCCTTGGTTCTAGTGATGCTGATGGCTTGCCGGAAACAGAATTAATCGAACTTCGTAATGCCGTTGGCACCGATCAAACCGCCTTCTTAGACACTCTGAACGAATACAATGAAGCAAAAATTACTTTGGTAGGCGCGGTGGGGAATAAAAATTCTCTCGTCGCCTCTGCCGGCGCGGATTATGCGGAAAAGAAGAACGAGTTGGACAAAAAAATTGCCGAGCTCGACCGCGAACTGCAACTGGCACAGGCGGAGGTCGGTGCTGCCGAAGCCGCCTATGGCACGGTTGCTTCTGGCGTTGCCGGTCAAATAATTACTGCTCCTCAATCCGGAGTAATTTCAGCACTGTATAAAAATATTGGCGATCATGCCGCCCCCGATACCGCTATTGCCGGCATCAGCAGCGCCAGTACAAAAGGCCGGTTTGTCCGCTTTCACATTCCGAGCGATCTACAGACGCCGGAAGTAGGTGAAGAAATAGCTATTGAGCGTCCCGGTTTTCCATTGAACGGAGTCAAAGCGAAAGTGGTCGGCATTGGTTTGTCATTGGATGCTAATGGTTCTTACTCGGCTGATGCTGATTTTCTGACCCCCATTAATTGGCCCGTTCACGCTTCAGTCCGTGTCATCGCCAGCCATAGCAATCAATCCATTCTGGTGCCTTTTACTGCTGTTTGGTGGAATGACAAAGGAATCGCCAATGTCTGGCTCGTCATGGAAAATAATGTCATTAGGCCGCGGGCTGTTAAAGTAGGTCGCGCCGTGGGCGATAAGATTGAAATTGAAGACGGCCTCGAAGTCAGCGAACGTTTTGTGGCTCGTGCCACACTGGATCTAAAAACTGGCCAGTCTATTGTGGGCACGGTTACCGCTCCAGAAAAAACAGCACCCACTGGTGACGGGCACGGTCATTCTCACGACGAGTAACCACACTATATGCTTAATAAAATTATTTCCTGGGCAATTCGGCACCCCTGGGCGACTATTGTCTTATCGGTTGGAATTGTTGTTTTGGGAGGCTGGAGTTTAGCTACCATGAAGGTAGATGTCTTGCCCAATGTCAACAAACCGACCGTGGCAATTTTCGCCGAGGGTGAAGGCTTAGCTCCCGAAGAAATTGAACGTTTAATTCTTACCCCAATCGAAGGGGCGGTGGCGGGCGCGCCAGGTGTGGAACGAGTCCGCGGCACGGCTTCTTTTGGCTTGGCAATTACCCAAGTGGAATTTAAGTGGGGTTCGGACGTCTATCGTAATCGTCAAATTATTCAGGAACGCTTGAACCAGATTAATTTGCCAAGCGGTGTCCGGCCAGTCCTCGGCCCGGTTGCTTCCGTGATGGGTGAAATCATGTGGGCCGGTCTGACCGCTACCGATACAAAGATCGGCGGTATGGAATTGCGTAGCCTGGCTGATTGGACAATTCGTCCGGCTCTGCTACGCGTCCCCGGTGTTTCCGATGTCATTATTCTGGGCGGAGACGTGCGTGAGTGGCAAATTAATTTGAACGCGGAACGCCTGCGCCGGTTGGGACTCAGTATTGCCGATATTACCACGCAAGTGGAAGGCGCCTTGAAAAATAGGGGCGGTGGAATATTGATTCAAAGCCAGCAAGAATACCCAATTCGTATTTTAGTGGCTCCGAGTAAAATTGATGAACTTAAAGAAATTGGTATTGGTAGTCGTAATGGACAATCGATCCGCTTGGCCGATGTTGCCACGGTGGTTGAAGGAGCCAGTCCGGTGCGGGGTGGCGCAACTATTGATGGCAAGCCAGGCATTATCATGCGTATCGTCAAACAGCCGGAAGCAGAAACATTGGCGGTAACGGCGGCGATAGACAAAACTCTTACATCACTCCAAGCGGGCTTGCCGCCAGGAACAGAGTTAAAAAATGACCTCTTTCGTCAAGAGTGGTTTATCCACGCTGGCCTCAGCAATGTACTTGACGCGCTTCGTGACGGTACCATTTTGGTTATTGTTATTCTCATTCTGTTTCTCATGAATCTGCGGACGACGGCCATTACGCTCACGGCTATCCCGATGAGCATTCTGGTTACGGCGATAATCTTTCGAGCTTTTGATCTCTCGGTGAACGTCATGACGCTCGGTGGTATCGCCGTCGCCATTGGTGAATTAGTTGATGACGCGATTGTCGGCGTGGAAAATGTTTTTCATCGGATGAAAGACTGGATTAAAGGTGGCCGCCAGGAAGCCTTTGGCGATGTCGTATTTCGGGCGTCGAGTGAAGTCAGAAATTCTATCGTCTACGCCACGATTCTGGTAGCCATTGTTTTCCTACCTATCTTCTTTATTCCCGGAGTGGAAGGAAAATTAATAGCGCCACTCGGCCTCGCTTACCTTATTTCATTGGTCGCATCGATGGTAGTGTCCCTTACCCTAACGCCCGCCCTCTGCACAGTCCTGCTTGGCAAACTACGCACTAATCAAAATGATAATACTCGGGTCGCTCGTTGGATTAAGCAAAAAATAACACCTGGTATCCTCTGGAGTATTGGTCATGCCAAATTTATGATGATCGGGGTGGTGGCAACGCTCGCTGTGGCCGGAGTGCTCTATACTCTCGCCGGTAAAGAAGGCATCCCTCCTTTTAACGAGGGCGCGGTAACTATCGGCGTTGTTATGCCGGTAGGTACCGATCTGGACACATCCAATGCTTTTGCTTCTAAAGTTGAGGATGCGATTCGTAAAATTCAGGGCATACAGCGCGCTAGTCACTCCACGGGTCGGGCTGGAGCGGACGCTCATGACAGTGGGGCTAACACGAGTGAAATTCAAGTAGCCTTTCAGCCCGGACTGGAAAAAGAACGGAAGCGTCTCTTTGCCGAAATCCAAACCACGTTGGATGGATTTACCGGCGCCGACTTTGGTCTCGGCCAGCCGATTACCCACAAACTTGAAGAACTCATCTCTGGCGTGCGCGCCCCGATTGTGATAAAAGTTTTTGGCGATGACCTTGTCGCCATCCGTCAGGTGGCCGCTCAAGTTCAAGCTGAACTCGCCAAACAGCAGGGCGTCACCAACGCGCAAGTACAGCGCGAGGTTATTGTCCCAGAATTTCGCATTTACCCGAACCGAAACCGTTTGGCGGAACTTGGTTTATCGAGTGGCGAGGTGGCAGAACAGCTGGAAGCAGGCCTGCTTGGTACAACGGTTGGGCAAGTACAACTTGGAAGCGCCCGAGTAGATGTGGTAACTCGTTTTGATATTGCTTCCCGTGGTAATGCCTCGGCCCTGCGTGATTTGGCTTTACCGTTTGAAGGCGTCGAATCACTTGGCAGCGCGGCCGACATCCGCCTAGAGGGCGGCAGAAACCGCCTCAGTCATGATGGGGGACGACGCGTGTTGGTGGTCAGCGCCAATTACCAGGGGAAAGATATTGTGGGAGCGGTTGAAGCCGCCAAGCAAACCCTGGAGTCACAGAAATTGCCGGCTGGCACCACTCTCTCGTTTGAAGGTACTTACAAGAGCCAAAAAGAAAACAGCCGCCGCTTGGCTCTACTGTTTTTGGTTGGTTTAATTCTCATTTTTGGCGTCCTCTATCACGCCTTTAAATCCGTGCCGATTGTTCTCCAGATCATGATCAATATTCCCACCGCCTTTATTGGCGGTATGATTGGAGTATGGCTTACGGGTGGCGTTATCAGCCTCGCGCATCTTATTGGCTTTATCTCCTTGGCCGGTATCGTTTCTCGCAACGGCATCATGCTTATCAGCCACTGTCTCCACTTAGTGCGTGATAAAAAATTGCCATTCACCCCAGAGACAATTATGCATGGCACACTTAATCGCGTGGTTCCCGTCCTTATGACCGCGCTAACTGCCTTATTAGCGCTCATTCCTTTTCTGCTGGCCGGTGAAGCTCCTGGAAAAGAAATGTTACACCCACTAGCCGTGGTAATCTTCGGCGGTCTCACGTCTTCAACACTGATCTCGCTCTTCCTTACTCCCGCGCTATTTTACCGTTTCGGGAAAAAAGCCGCAGAGGAAAAAATGGAAAGAGCGGCGGAGTTTGAGTAACGGTAATGATTATAAGTCAACTTCAACAACAACTTAGCACGCTTAAAGCAATTCTTCGGCAGCCAGGGTATTTTTCCCTGGTTGCCGAGGGCTTATAGTAGTGATGTTTCGTGGTATGGAAATCGTTTTTTTGTTATACTATAAATATAAAAAAATACTCTGTGGGATTAAAGATAAAAGCAGTATTGATTGCGGGTGGAGCTATTTTAATATTTGTTTTTGTTACAGGTATGAATTATCGCGTTCCCCCTGAAATAATTCGTTCTCCTGACCCACGTTTGCACACTCCTTCTATCCAAGTCGAGCTAGTTAACGATTCCACAGCCGACATAGCGAAGCGATTGCAGGATACCTTGCGAAAAATTGATCATCCAATGAATTTGTTTGGTCTCGGCTTGGCTACACCGCAAATCGGTGAAAATCAACGGATAATAATTGTTAAGGATCATTACCAAGAGTATATAACCATGATTAACCCAGAAATTACTGAAAAAAGGTGGCTAATGCCGTGGACCGAACGGTGTCTGAGTACAAAGGGTCGTTATTTTTTAAAACGGTATATGTGGGTTAAAGTGAACTATCAGAAAATTGATGGATTAAAGAAAGAAAAAACATTTTTTGGGCCTAAGGCTGCAATCTTACAACAAGAAATAAATCATCTTAACGGAGTGTTAATTAGTGATAAATAACTATGCGTTTATTCCCTCCCATCACCCTTGCTCGTCTTATTACGTCTTTTCTATTTACCGCCGTCATCGCTGGCACCTGGGACGCCTGGTGGCATGGCGCGGTCGGGCGTGAGTCGCTTTTTGAACCACCGCATCTCTTGTTATACGCGTCTGCCATTAGCGCTGTCCTCATGGGAGTATATGGTTGGTATACAACAATAGAGAAGGTATGGAAACGCGTCGCGTTATTTTTGCTTTTGATTCCAGCCTCCGCTCCATTTGATGAACTATGGCATCGCATTTTTGGTGTCGAGGATCTCTCCAGTCCGCTGATTGTATGGAGTCCGCCACATTTAGCAATCATTTTTGCTCTAATTTTTTCATTTATTGTCCTTATTCCACTATTGAGACAGGACGAGGATGCTCTCGCCAGGCGATTATTTAGCAGTCTAGCGTTTGCCGGAATTCTCAACTTATTATTTTTCGTTGTAGCACCGCTCCAGCCAACTGGCCCGTGGGAGCTCCTTGGTTTTTGGGGCGCTGGTGTGTTGGCGGCTATTCTGGTTGGCGTCTTTCTTGTATATGAACGCCTTTTTTCTGGAATAGGGAGCAGTTTTGCTCTCGCCGCAACGTATTTGCTCGTAACCGCTATTACCTTTGGAGAAATGATCAAACCAGGAATAAAAATTATTCCGCATGATCATCCGCCGAGTTATGTGATAATATTTGCGTTTGTCATAGCTGCGTTGATTTTTGATCTCACAGCCAGATTACCAAGGGCAGTGCGAGGCGCGCTGGCTGCGGGTGTTTGGGCATTAATACTTTATGGTTTGTCTACATACTATTTTAAATTAGAGTTTCAGTATTCAACTATTCAGACCGTACAAGCTGTGGGCGCTAGTTTGGTGGGAGGTATACTGACTGGTTTCTTGGTAGATAAAATTTTCGCTCCTACAAAATTGTATGCACCATAACGAAATTAACTTTGAAGAAAAAAATAAGCAGTTATTCAATCGCTGGGCACGGTGGTATGATGCTGGCATCAACCGCATATTTTTTGAGTCCATTTATCGCCGCACTATATCTATTCTCAAGCGTGAGCGACAAGCAGAACTAAGAAGAATAGCTTGTCGTTTCCTTGATGTCGCCTGTGGTACCGGCGAAATTATTTACCGTCTAGCCCGTGAATTTCCAGAAACACAATTCGATGGAGTTGATTTTACCACCGGCATGATTAAAAAAGCTCAAGAAAAAACTAGAGCGTTACACAACGTTAGCTTTCAGGAAGCTGATGTGGCAATTCTACCATTTCCCGACAATTCATTCGATGTGATCTTGTGTTCTGACGCTTTCCATCACCTGCCTCAACCAGAAATAGTTTTGAAGGAAGTTAATCGAATATTAAAAAAAGGCGGCTTGTTCTTGTTAGTTGATCCTGCGTGCGAAGGATTATTTCCCCGACTGATATTTAACAATCTTTTTAAATGGATTGAGCACGCGCATCATTATTACCGTCGTACGGAATTACGAAAGTTATTTGCTCGTCATGGGTTTAAAGTCACTGATATTTTTACATATTATTTCCAAAATTTTTTGGTATCAAAAAAATAACGGTGGCATAGTTTTATGAAGTCTTTGGAAGAAAGAATCATTACTTTAGGACAAGAGCAAACAGGTTGGGTAGAACCGCTCCGGAGATGGTTAATTGAGGCTCAAACTGGCCTAAAAATCGCTCAGGATAATGACCTAAATGAAAAGAAGGTCATCGCCAAAAAAATGTTTGGCTCGAACCTCCTTTTATTCTCCCAAAACCTCACCCTCCAAACACCCATTTTCGAGAGGGGAAAAATCGAAACAAAGTACAAAAAAACCCCGACAAGTGGGGTGAAAAACCAATGTAAGTTTTTTTATCGTGCGTTTATACGAATCGGCTAGAACCTATTTCATCCAAAATTCCTGATGTCAACAGAGAGCCGGAGGGGTATGGGGAGGTGACATCGCCCCATTCCTTTGATGTACTTTACAATACCAAAAAAAATAGCTCGCGTCAATCACACCCCCACACCCTTGCAACTCATCCATAGATGTGATACGTTCAAAGCAGAAGCTCATCTGCTGTATGAACAGCTAGGTGAACGACTAGGTGAATCCGGGTTCATCTAGCAGACCCCCGAAATATATCTTGCCTTAGCCAAATCCTATTTCAAAAAACCAGTGACTATTATCCGACAACGGAATCTACTGAACGACATAATTATATATATACTATACACTACACAATATACTAAAACTTAAACTAAATACTACTAAATTAAAATACTACTTATCTTAAATACAATACTAAATACTAACTAACTACTAACCTAAACCAGTACCAAAAAAAGAGGAAATGATGGGGAAAGGGAGGGGGTGGAAGGGAGGAGACACAGCGAAAGCAAAACGAAACGAAAAACAACCAAAAAATGCCCAAATAAGACAAGACAACCAAAAAAAGACAAAAGGGATAGGAGAACGACAGCAGACTTGCAATAGGCCTGTTTTTTTGTGATTTTTGACCCCTTTGAGGAGGAGCGTTACTCGGTTGCTTGCAAATGTGCAAATATTGACAAAAGTGATAAAATATGCTATAGTTATTCGTCGTTCTTTTAACATAATCATAGCTTTCTTTAGCCTTATTTTAGCCAAGTAAGCCAAAAGAAGGCTAGGATTCTACAATCCTAGACCCTTGTGGTAAGCCTTAGGCCCGGCAATGTTGCTCGGGTAAGGGGTAGGCCACATTCCAAGGAGGTGCCATCATGGCACGACCCAAGAGTGAGTTCCTGAAGGGATTCGGCAAGGCCTGGGAAGTGTTCCAGGTGATCGTCAACATGGTGCTCGACCTGGGCGGAAACGACGACGACCTTTCGGCGCTCTTGAACGACAGCGATCGCGTCAAGCGCATCGCCGAGCTCATCGTCGAGAAGCCCAAGGCGGAAGCGCTGGTCGAGTACTTCGCGCCCATCCCGGACGCGGAAGTTCCGGCGCACCACCAGCCGACGCTCGCCAAGTACCGGACGCTCGCCACCGAGTGGGGCGTCCCGGCCACCACGGCGGTCTGCTACCGCGTCAAGGCGGGCTTCACGATCCGCGACCACGCCCCGAAGTCCGGCCCTTGCTACAAGCAGTTCACCTACCTCAAGGACTGGAACTTTCCGGACGAGCCGACGCGCGATTGCATCGTCTTCTGGATTCCGTGCCTCGTCCCCGAGAGCACCCAGAAGACCCGCGACGAGCAGCTCACGCTCCTCGGTGAAATCCGCACGCACCTGGAGCTCCCGGAGCACCACCTCGCGAACCTCGGCAAGGTCGCGCTCAACGCTGGCCTCATTCTCGCTCACTACAAGGCGACGGATGAGCGGATCCCACTCAACACGCGCTGGATCCGCACCGACACCTGCAGCGCGGACGGCTACCGCCTCCGCCTCGGCGACTTCGACGGCACCGGGCTGGCCGGCGACGACTGGGACTCCGACGGGGAGCGGGATGGCTTTCTCGGCGTCTTCGCCCTGGGGGTGGAGGAACTCGGAAGATAGGGCGCTCGGCGCTCTCGCAACGGTCCTCGTACCCTCGGTCACATCGGGCCCTCGGGCGTTCGCACAACACGTGCAACGCTCGGGGGCCTTCTTCATTTCAAAAAATTATTTCTT